>NZ_JACHYB010000002.1:656093-984139 GCF_014192515.1 Microbacter margulisiae | reverse complement strand
GAAAAGATAAAGACTTCCCTCTTTTGGATTTAATTATATATGTATGCCTGTATGTAGGGTTGAATTCGAAAGAGGGAAGAATAATATTATTGTATTACGGGCTTGCTTAATTTATAGGAAACAATAAAACCTCTCTTTTGCATTATTGAACGAAGGAGTATCCCTGGTGCTTAAATATCCAAATCCATGCTGTATCCCATGCTGATGCTGCCCCTGGATCCGGAGATGCTAATATCATTTCATCATCATTAAGCACCAAAATGTCATAAGTATAAATAAGAGCATTATTATTATCTCTATTAAAGCCCTCGCTAACGGTTGCACCGGTAAGTGTCAATTGTCCAATTGACCAAAGTGTAGGCGGATTGTCTCCGACTAATGTCTTTGACATATCGAAACTAAATGTCCCATGATAGGTTCCGGCTGGCAATCCACCAACGCCTGTATTTCCTGTTACTAAGGTAAAATTGGCTCCTCCATTTAAATCGAATATCATTTGATCATTAGCGACACCCCATTTCGTAAGATCTAACAATCCATGTGTACTCCAATTGGGAGCCACAAATTCGCTAGCAAGATATCCGCCACATCCAAAACACTGACCAGATGGAAAATTAGGAAATCCACTGGGAGGAAGAACATCAGTTGCCCAAACCCATGTTTTCCCTGCTGTGCCTGACCCCGCTAAATATTCCCATTGCGGAGCTGTAGGATAATCAATCTTTGTAACATTAACTATGACGCTGTCTTTCGTAATTCCACCTGAAGTGGTTGCATAAAAGTAAATCGTTGTATTTCCAAGAAATGGCAACAAAATAGTGTCATTTTGCCGTATGGAAGTATTGATTCCGTAATACCACATTCCTCCTACATTGGGAGTGTTATTGATCATGACAATTTTGTTACTCCCCGTAGTAATACCATGTACATCAAGTTTGATGTCTGAAGGCGTAAGGAGGGGGCCAAGACTTTTTTTTTCGTCAATGGGTGTGCATGATGCAAGTAGGAGTAGAACAATTACTAAATTATTATACCATATATGTTTCATAGTTGTAGCAATATAAAAGTTATGAATAATAGACTTATGGGGAAGCCCTTTGAAAGCAAGAGCTTCCTTTTATTCTTTTTTAATTTGTAGTATACATGCGGTCTGCATCTGCATCATTCCATCCGTCGTTTTGTTGAAGCTTTCCATTAGAAAGGGTAATTTGCGAGGTTGGAATTGGTAAAAATCCTTTGGTTTTAGACAAACGAGTCAGATTTGGAGTGTAAGTAGATGAAACACCTGCATTCCACATAGGTTCTCCTGATGCTGTTTTAAGATCAGCCTCTAAGGTCCCCCAACGTATTTCATCCCAATAGCGAATGCCTTCAAAAGCAAGTTCATGCTTTCTTTCTTGTTGAATGTTTGCTAAAGTAACAGGTATGGAAGGTAGTCCTGCCCTGCTTCTTACCATATCTAAATATTGCTGTGCATGGGAACTTCCCAGTTCAGCTCCCATTAATAATACATCAGCAAAACGGATAAGCATCATGCTTTGAGTATTGTCAGTCATAATGTTTTCTGGAGTTCCATATAGTATACAACTATAGTTGAGAAGATGACCGTCAACAGGTGACTTAACATTAACAGGCAGATATTTTTTTTGCCAGTAGCCGGTTTCATTCATCAAGTCTCCATGCCAAGTATATCCTGATATTCCTTCGTCTGGATTATTAACATCACAAATAGAACCTGCTTTGCGCAAATCAGCATTATCCCATGAGTTCCATGTGGCATACGCGCTTACAGTGCAAAAACCCCAACCATAGCCAAAAGGCATTTGTGTTTGCATACGCCAACCAAGATACAAATCATTCATATTATAATAATTATTAGTATTCAAATTAGAATAATTAATATCAAAGATTGCTTCAGTATTAGCTCCAACATCTTCCGTTACCCATTTAAGGTGGTTGTTTTTTGCATAACCATAATCTTCATTTGAATAAGAGTATGGCCATAAATTACGAAAATCACTAGCTAATTTATAGCCGCTATTGGTGACACAATCATCAATCCAACCTACAACTTCAGTATTGGTAACTTTACCGCCACCTACTAAAGGCATGGTTGCATTTGACCCAAGTTGGCTGCAATCTCTTCCATAAGCTTCCCCATTGTAAAATAAAAATACACGTGCCATCAAAGCTTCTGCTGCCCACTTTGTAGCATGACCATTTGTCCCGCTTCCACTACCTACTAATGAAGTAAAATTAGAGGCAGGCATTATCGTGATGGCCTCTTTAAGGTCAGAAGCAATTTGTGCATACACAGAATCCACATCTGCTCTTTTTGATGTTGGTGCTGATGGATCTGTAATTAAAGGTACACCCGTCATTTTCCCATTAACCGGGCCACCAAACATTTTCATTAAGTCAAAATAATAATAAGCTCTCAAAAAATAAGCCTCTCCGAGTGTTTGGTTTTTTACATCATCACTGCTCCAACCTGTAATTTGAGAAAATTTCTTGATCAAAGTGTTAGCGCGAAAAATTCCTTGATAATAATACTTCCAAGCATTGTCACCTTCATTAATATCGGTTTCCTGGAATTGGTCGATTGCCCCTTCATGGTCAATTTGACCACCTCCTCCATAACATTCATCTGACATTTGCTCGGAGGCTATAAAAATATCTATTCCTAAATTAGGTGACATTGCATTTGGCAAAGAAGAGTATATTCCAGTCAATGCCTGTGCGGCATCATCTGGTGTTAGATAAAAAGTAGCATCTGTTTTTTGTGTCAAATCTTGCGTATTCAAAAAACTTTGAGAACATCCCGAAAGTACTAATACCAAAATTGTAATGATATAAATTTCTATTTTTCTCATAGCTGTAAGTTTTTAAAATTTAAGACTTGCGCCAATCATTATCGTTCTTGGCGAAGGATAATTACCAATGTCTATACCTTGTGACCATCCATCAGGAGCATATCCTACTTCTGGATCCATTCCAGGGTATTTGGTAAAAGTGTGTAAATTTTGAATGGTTACATAAAAGCGAATTTGTTGCAAAGGAATCATGGGCAATAATTGTTTGAAATCATAGCCTAATGTGATATTTGAAATGCGAAAATAAGCACCGCTCTTCATGTACAAATCGGAGAAGTATTGGGTGTTGATGCTAGCCCCTGATACTACACGCGGATAATAATTAGATGTGCCAGGCCCATGCCAACGATTTAAAACAGCAGCCGTATAGTTGCTATATAAATCCATTATACTTGAGTAATCCATTGCATCAACAATTTGATTTCCGCTTACTCCTACTCCTACTACAGAAAAGTCAAATCCTTTGTATTCCAGATTCGCAGTAACTCCATAGGTATAATGCGGGTGTGGATCTCCAATTTCTGTCCGGTCATTGCTGTCTATGACTCCATTTCCGTTCAAATCGACAAATTTAACATCGCCTGGAACGGCATTGGGCATAATTTCTTTCCCTGTTTTGGAATTTATATATGCTTGTACATCAGCTTCCGTTTGAAAGATGCCATCTGTTTTGTACCCATAAAAATAGCCAATAGGATAACCTACTTGTGCTCTGTACCATGTGTCGTTATTCCCGTAAAAATCATACTGTCCTTCGATGATGCCTTCGCTATTTGCAATTCGAATAACACGGTTATGATTAAAAGCGATATTTGCGTTGATGTTGTATTTCAATTTTCCAATTTCGCTTCTCCATCCTAAAGCAATTTCGTATCCACGGTTGTCGATATCACCGCCATTAATATAAGGAGCATTCGTGCCGTAGACTTCTTCTAAAGGTGCTTGTACCAACCAGTTCTTAGTAATTTTATTATACCAATCAAATGTTAATGTTAATCGATTAGATAGCAAGTTAGCATCAAAGCCAAAATCAGTTTGATTGGATGTTTCCCACGTTACATTTGGGTTTGGAACGATGGAGGGGTAAGCTCCAATAGAGGGTGTAACTTTGTCCGTTCCATAGAAATATTTAGCACCAGAAGAAATAGTTGTCAGGTATTGAAAAGGAGAAATCGCTTGATTTCCATTCTTTCCCCAACTTCCACGAATTTTCAAAAAATCTAGCCAATTAATATTTTTCATAAATGGCTCATTTGTCATAACCCATCCGGCAGAAAAAGCAGGAAATGTGCCCCATCGATGTCCAATATCAAAATTGGATGATCCATCGGCACGTATAATTCCTTGTAAAAGATAAGTATTATTGTAATCGTAATTCAAACGTCCAAAGTAAGAAAGGATGCCACTCTTTCCCCAGGGTGAACCAGTTAATGTAGTTTCTCCATTATTATAAATAGTAGGATTATTGATCAAATAAGCATATTGAAAAGAATTAAATATGCTACCGCCATTTGAACCACTTATAGATTCTCCTAAGCCATCACGCTCAGCAGACGTTCCTGCTAAAATGGAAAAGTTATTTTTAGCAACAGAATATTTATATGAAACGGTATTGTCCCATGTCCAGCCAAGCCCTACTGACATACTTTGGCTAGTAATATCGTATGGACTTATAGATCTTGGTCCAAAATCGTATGCAGGAGCGTATGAACGATAGCTTCCAGCATATACATTGTAACTAAACACACTACGCCAAATTAAATTTTTTATTGGTTGAACTTCAAAATAGATATTGCCTATCAAATTATGCGTTTTTTGCAGATTATGGCCACGAGCAACCATTAGTCCAATAGGGTTACTTCCACTGGAATCCCAGCCAAGAAGAACAGAAGAATAATTCCCTGATTCATCGTATACGGGCATAAAAGGACAAGCATTAATACAATCTGAGATGTCATTATAAAAACCATCACTAATTGCAATTCCACTTTTTTCACTATAATCATAATTGAGAGTCTCTCCTATTTTTAGTATAGCTCTCTCTTTATTTGTAATTAACTTATGAT
The DNA here is from genome assembly GCF_014192515.1 of Microbacter margulisiae. NCBI lineage: Bacteria > Pseudomonadati > Bacteroidota > Bacteroidia > Bacteroidales > Porphyromonadaceae > Microbacter > Microbacter margulisiae. The sequence continues at coordinate 979,200 of NZ_JACHYB010000002.1, read as the reverse complement.
CACTATTAATTCGAAAGTTATATCGATCATAGTGAGAAGCAACTGGTTTCCCTAAAATACCATCTTGCGATACATATGAAAGCCCTATAGAATAGATGGACATGTCATTCCCTCCTGTAATGTTAAGAGCATGACTTTGAATAGGTGCATTATTATTAGTAATTGCATCTAGCCAATTTGTCCCTTTATTGGTTCCATCTAAAAAACTTTGTCCATCAGGCACGTTTTGTATGATATAATCGTTTGTAAAAGGTAGCAATCCTGAATTAACTCGTGCTTCTTGAATAATAGTTAAATATTGTTGGGCATTGAGTACTTGCTCTTTTTTGTAAAGATTCTGTACTCCATAATAACCATCATAGCTAATGGAAGGCTTTTGTTTTCCTCTCCCTTGTTTGGTTGTAACTAAAATAACTCCGTTTGCTGCCCGTGATCCATAAATTGCTGCAGTAGCATCTTTTAATACGTCTATGCTCTGAATATCTGATGGAGACAAATAATCAATATTACTAACCACTACACCATCTACTACATAAAGTGGTGTAGCGTTATTAATTGTGCCAATACCGCGTATGTATACTTTTGTTCCGTCACCAGGTTGTGCATCAGTTTTAGTAATAGAAACTCCTGGCGTAGTTCCCTGGAGTGCATCCATTGCCGAAACTGTATTCAATTTTTGTAGGTCATCTCCTTTCACCTGTACTGTTGCTCCAGTCATGACCTTTTTTATTTGAGTGCCATAACCAACAACCACTACTTCATTCAATCCAGTAGTAGCTTCAGACATTGTTACATTAATCACACTCCGATTCCCTACTAAAGCCATGCTTTTCTGCATGCCTACAAACGAAAATTCTAGTGTTTGTTCGGAAGAAACATTTCCCAAAGAATAATACCCATTAGCATCGGTAATCGTTCCTTTGGTAGTACCCTGAATTATCACAGTTACTCCTGGCAAAGGTTGACCTTTAGCATCAATTACTTTTCCTGTAATTTCATGAATACCTTCTGTTCTTGAAACAGTTTTTTTTGACTTAAGAATGAGTACAATTTGTTTTCCTTCAATTTGAAAGTCAATATCTGTTCCCTTAAAAAGCTGAACAAGAACATCATTGATATTCTGTTTTTTGACATTTATGCTCACTTTGTGGCTTACATTGATATCTTCCTGATTGAAAAGAAAATGGTACGGAGTTTGAGATTCAATGGCATTAATGACTTGCTCTATTGTGGAATTTTTAAAAATTAATGTTACTGTAGCGGTTTGAGCGTATGTTTTAATACCTATCGCTTGCAACAATAAACATAGTGCAATCATTATACCCGATCGGATAAAAAATATCCGGCAGAAAGTAATGTTTTTGTAATAGTTTTTGTGTTTCATAGTTAATGAATATTTTTAACAACTCACTGGTTGATGAATGACTTGTTGGTTAAAAAGAACCTCTTGTGATGCAAAGGCTTCAAAAAAGATAGTTCGTCGTAAAAAATAGGCTAGAGAATGTAATGGGAACCTTAATCTTAGTAATGATAGAACAGATAGAGGAGATGCCCGTGTGTGGATTTTCATGATAATTTATGTTTTAGATTAATAATCAGAAGCAACTCTAAGTTTTGCTTACTATAAATAAGACGTATCCAAAAAAGAATCCCACATGAAAAATGCTTATTTTACATTTTCAATGTGGGATTCGTCTACAAAAAGCACAATTAGTTAGCTTTAAGTACCTCTATTTTTTCTTTGCTATAGTAGTTATTGCCAAGATTATTTCTTCCTATTACTTTATATTGGATGGGCGCTGTCTGTTGTAAAAGCTGTAAGATTTCATCGAGAGATTCATTCTTAAAAGTAGCTCTGTATGGCTGACGGGCGACACTTGCATCTGTAATTATAATATCTACATTAAATGCTCTGCCGATTCTCTTAAATACTTCCCCCAATGGTTCTTCTCTGAATGCCAATATACCGTCTTTCCATAATTCCCATTCCTGAATATCTGTTGTCATTTTATTGTACTGATTCGATATTGCATTGAATACCAAATGCTGGCTGGGATGTAGTATAATTTTTTGATTCTTACCCATATTTACATTGACAACGCCTTTTATAAGAGTTACCGATATAATCGTGTCAGAAGAGTAGGACTCAACATCGAATTGTGTCCCAGTAGCTGTCACATTTAAATGTTTGGTCTCTACAATGAAAGGATGCTGTTTGTCGGAATGTACCTGAAAATAAGCTTCTCCGGAAAGGTAAACATTTCGTTCTTTACCTACAAAAGCAATAGGGAATTTCAATTTACTTCCTGAATTTAGCCATACGACAGAGCCATCTGGGAGATTTATTTTCGAAGTCACTCCGAAAGGAGAACTAATTTCCTGATAAACCATAGCTGTTGGTTGATTATTGTATGGCAACGGGTGCGTAGTCAGCACATAGCCAGCTATTAGCAATATAGGCAAAAGCAGAATGGCTGCAATCCTTTGCCACCAGACAATAACTGGCATTTTTGTCCATTTGCGGGTTTCAATGCGATTCATCACGTTTGACATGGCTTGTTCCGTATCGATACTCGCAGGATGAAATGCAGGATGACTGATTTGCCAAATATTTTTCATCTGGTCGAAATATGCTTTGTTTTCAGCGCTTTCCTGTATCCATTGAAGCAAAAATTGTTTTTCTTCGGCTCCAATTTCTTTCGAAAGCCATTTGGCTATCAGTTCGTCTATTATGTATTCCTCTTTTTGCATCTCTTTTTTGCCTTACTTATAAGTGACGTAATTCTGCTGATTGTCCACAATCGATTATAATTTATTAAGAGAAAGAATGACAAGGATTAGGATGAGAAAATCTTTCAGGTGATGTCTCAGCAATCCAATGGCTTTGCCGATACGAACTTCCACTGTTCGTTCCGAAATCTCCAGTTTTAGTGCTATTTCCTTATATTTTAAACCGTCAAAACGATTCATTACAAATGCTTGCTTGTAGGCTTCGGGTAATTTATCCAGAGCTTCATCCAGATGTGCCTGTAAATCGGAGTATAAGATGTAGTTCTCTGTATCCAGATCGCCAAGCGGCCCAAAAGCTTCCGTATATGATTCATGTTCCCTGATGCTTTGCCTGTGGCGTAATTCATCAATGCAGCCATTCCTGACTGACCGGAGTAAGAAGGATTTTAACGAAGTCTCTATTACTAATGTTTCCCGGTTTTCCCACAATTGCGCGAAGATGGTTTGGACAATATCCTCGCAACGGGTTTTATCATACAAGTAATTGCCGCCAAACAGAACCATGTCTTTATAGTATTTCCTGAACAATAGGGAAAACGCTTCTTTGTTTCCCTGTCCAAGCTCTGCTAGCAAGTAGTGCTCTTCATTCATAATAACTATATCAATTAGCTGGTTCTAATATGATTAAAATTATCATTATAATTATTCCGGTATAGATTCTGATTTTGAGTGGTCAAATATACAATTTATTACAATATCCTACACGATACATGTTTTTCTTTTTCACGAAGCAGAAACCGTTATCACGCACTTATCTGATTGCATGATTTAATTCCAATTTATGTACAAGATTGTCCTCTCCCTAATCATTCCCAGCGCTTCTTCGGGGTGTGAATTCTTCATCCTGGATTTTATCCATCATGAAGACGAAACGATCTTCAGGGCTCCACACATGATCTTTCGGGCAAACATATCCCCGCAACCACAGTTCTCCTTCAATGCGGCGCAAATAGAATCCTTTTGGGAAATCATCTTCCTCTGTCAGCGGTTTGGAGAAGACGGTAACCGATCCCAACGGGGCTTTGTTGCGCCGGGTTTCTTCTTTTTCGTTTTGATCGGTATATTGGAGGCGGAAATGCGGTGCTATTTCAAGCGGACATTCCCGGAGTCCATGCTGCCGGGCATGCTTTTCAATCTCCTGTATGGTTCCTCCGCCGGGAAGGCCAAGATCCATCACAGAGAGTTCAAGCAACATGGCCTGCTGTTTTACCGCCGAAACCATGAAACGGTCGCTGGAAAAAAGCGCATCGGCATGCTCATTGAGTTTAATGCCTGACTTTTTTAACAGCATCAGCAGATCGCTTTTGCCCATGGCTCCATATTTGATTTTATGCAAGCGAATATTCTCTCGGTCGTTAAGCGCATCTGGAATTGTATTCATAATTCAATAGGTTATGTGTGAATTTTTACCGCATTTTCTCGTTTGAGTTTCCCTTTGTTCCGATGTGAGGTTATGTTGGAAAGCAGGCGTTTATGTGGGATATCATTCCCCTGTTCTTCATTTTTTTCTTCCTCAAAGGTAATGCCGCAAGACCTTTTTTTGCAAATATCTGATCACTCATCCGAGAATTTCTATTCATTGGATGGGTAGGATTTTGATTTCCCAAACAATTTATTGATTCTCGGCTGAATAACCCAAATGCCAACGGGAAAGAACCAGATCAGGAAAAACTCTCCTGTAAAGTCGCTAAATCTTACAGGCTTTTGCAGTTCTGTCGATTTCAATGCTTTGGCAATAAAGTAAAAACAGTACAGGATGCCAAACATCGAAAATAGATGGAGCAAAAAGATTATGGAAAGTATGACAAGACTACTTTTTCCGTGCACGATAAAATAGGGTTCGCCAGCGATCATGATGATGGCCCCCAGCAATATGTAGATGGCCGGAACGAAAAAGAAGATTTTAAATAGTTTCAGGCTCATGGTTATGGTTGGCGGGAGTTTTGTATGCAGGTTTTTCCCAAGGGCATAAAGCCATCCCAACAATAAAGCGCCGAACACAATCATCAGCAAGAGTGTGACCGTAAAGTTGCCCCATGTGTAAGAGTCATCATGCCAAATGGTAATGAATTGCAAAACCAATGGCGGCACTACAAAAAGGCTAAAGAGTTGCCAGTGCCTTAATCTAAGAAATGTCTTCATCTTGTTTGTTGTTTTAGTTGCTTTCGTTTCCTGTTGGATTTATTGTCCCCCAATATTACCCACTTTATATACACATTGTATTAAAAGGAAAACTTTCTCTCGCCGGGGAGAGGGTTCTGTCTTATGTCTTGCATTAACGACAAGAGTATTCAAAATTCTGACTACTTGCTTAATATAATAATATGCCCATTGAACTGGCATTATTGGATTGTATATATTTTTTCAATTCACTGAAATAAGACCTATTACCCTTGATGCTTTTTTGAAAAACATTCAATTGATTGATTGCGTTATGAATCCCTTCTGTTTGTGCAATATAATAGTATAATTCAGTAACAATAAAATCAATCTGACTGTTATCTATCTTGTCAGGATCAGTTTGTCTTAATGTCGTTACAAAGACTTGGTAGTTTTCGTTTATGTAATGCTGATAGATTAATATTAATGCCCTGAAAAATTTTATCTGAGTTGGTTTATCTCCCTTTGTTTCTGCTTCTTTGGCTTTTATTTTATCCTCAAGGATATCCTTAAAAGCCGGGAATGGATAAACCGAAGCAGGAACTTTATTTAATGCTGTTAGGGCTAAAGAAAAATCCTTATGCAAAAAATACGCATGAACTTCATCGCTATAGATGATATTCCTGTATTTATCACTTTTGTTTTCAATGCTTTTCAGGATGAATATGGCGCTATCCAAGTAAGCGGTTTGCTTTGTGAAGTAATAGTTATTAATATCTCCCAGGGCTTTTGAAATTTGTTTTCCGCAAATTTCATCTTCCTGCACGTTTCTTCCATGGCAAGAAGCAATGGAAAATAAGACGAATATGAATAATGTAGAATAGAATTTCATACGCTTTTAGTTTGGCGGGGAACAGTGGCCCGCGTCAGCGACAGTAAATATTTTATAATTCTCTCCTCTGTAATATTACACATAACTATTAAACACGTATCTTTGCAGCTTCATTGTTCTGTGGTGTAACGGTAGCACAGCAGATTCTGATTCTGTTTGTCTGGGTTCGAATCCTAGCAGAACAACATGATGAAACGTCGGCAGCCTAATCAATAGATTGCCGGCGTTTTTGTTTGTTTTTTTCTTTCCCATCTCGTCGGATTTGTAAATCTGACGGATCAGGCTAATATTACTAATGAAAATACTTAATAATAGTATAAGTTGTTTTCTTATTGTCTGGAGAATTATTCATACGTTTAATCTTTAATGTATGGATATATGTTTGAAATAATACGTAATACTTTCTCACGATCGTAGGATAATGATGGACATTAAAATCAAAATGCGTGTTCAAATATAAGTATAGTTCCTGCTTTGTTTTTGTATTACATAACTTAAATCGATCTATTCTGATTTTGTCAATCTTCAAGTTGTCAAATGAAACCACAAATGTCAAAACCACCTGTCCATCTATTGTATCATTATGCAGATCATTAGGCATTTTTATAACTTCTTGTTCGTGTAAATTTGTAATAACTATGGGAGGATAACTATTCCAACGAGTTTCTCTTGTTTTTGCTATGCCATGATTTGTAAATAAAAGAAGAACAATAATTAAACTCAACAATCTCATATACACATTGTATTAAAAGGAAAACTTTCTCTCGCCGGGGAGAGGGCAATGTCATTAAGTTAAGGCCATCAGAAAGTATTTTTATTGTTTTTCAGCAACTTCGGTTTACCTCTTTTTCTGTATTTGTCAGTATCTCTTTCAAATCTTCTATTTGGTCGTATTGGTATTGTGTGTTTTTTAAACAACGCTTTGAGTTCTGATACTATTTCGTCCATATCCTTTTCCGAGAAAAACAATAAAATTATCCTGTCTTTGAGAAAGCCGTATGATAAATTGCTATTGACTTTGTATTGATATTGATATTGATATTTGGTTGACTCTTTGGCTAATTCATCATTTATGTCTCCAACGATTAAACTCTGAACGTTTGACACAAATAAGGCTGCATAAAAATCCTGCAATATACAATGCTCTGAATAGCCTGAAAAATGTTCTATTTTTATCTTGTTCTTCAATTCATCATAAAATGTTTCTACTCCCCACCTTAAAAAATACAGTTCTTTAAATAAAGAGACTGGATATTTTTTTGAATCAAACAAAGAAGTTATTAGTATTTCTATTTCTCCATCAGGTAGTTCAACCCGAACCAACCGAACTTCTTTGAATGCATTCTTCGAATACTGTTTATCCGACAGTTTTATGTTCTTTCCAGGTTGCATTCGAGCAATAGCTGACTGTAGTCCACTCTGGTAAAATTCCCGGGTGAGGTTACTAAAATCAGCTTTAACCCGAATGAGAAAATCTACTCCTTTTTCAAAATGCTCATAAATCAAATTGAAAGAAGGATAACCTCTATCGTAAATAATCAAGTCGTTAGCTTTTGCAAAAACCAAATGATTCAACGCCAAAACACTCTCTCCAGTTGACAGTGGAGCTAAAACACCATCTATGGCAAACCGATTCAAAACATCGTACAATACCGATATTCTGGCCTGTACCACCCCGGTTTCAGATTGATTTCTGGTCTTACCATAAATGCTTTCTAACTCCTGTGTATCGGGCAAAACCAATCTTGACCCATCAATAGCCAACAACCTAAATCCATTCCAGAGCTTTATCGATGCATCATTGTCTGTATAAAACTCCTCAATCAAACTATCTGAAAGTGACTTAAATACTTCAGGTTTTATTTTTTTTCGATACTGTACAAAAGCACTTTTTGTAATACCATTTATCGAAGCACCAGGCATATTGTACTTTATGAAACTAATAAAGTTAGTTATCTCAACCGAAAGACTTTTAGTGAGAAAATTTATCATAAAGACAATAGCACTATGAAATGATTGCTTCCTGTTTCTTGTAAAATCTGTCTCTAACATTTTGAACTGTAAAACTATTTCTTGCGAAAATACTCTTTTCCTTATCAGTTCCAATATACTTTCCGGCGTTTTTTTTCATGATAATAACTATTTGATTCTGAAACAAATATACAAAAAATAACTCATATACACAAGCGTTTATTGTTGATAATCAGATAATTATATCGCTAACTTAATGACATTGGGGGAGAGGGTTCTGTCTTATGTCCCGTCTCGTCGGATTTGTAAATCCAACGGGTCAGGTTTTCAGGGCTACGCCCCTGTTTGTGTTGTTGGCTGTTTTATCCTGATCATTTTACTTCAACTTGTTGCAATGTAACCCTATTATCCTGATCAACAATAAACTCGTATAACTCAAAATAAGGTTTTGCTACCTTTTCAGGAGATTCCATACTTGTGCCGGGACTCTTTTTCAAAATATTTCCTGCAGAAGCAAGCCCGGAAACCAATCCGGTGGTTGCCGTTATCATATCAGGGATTTTTGTATCTGTTGTGAGCCCATAGGATGTAAGAACCCCGTTTTGTAAGGAAATTTTCAGATCACTCGTGCCAATCCCCGGTGTTTGTTTCACATAGGTGGGATTTCTTAAATCAGGAAGGTAAATGATGCTGACTTGCGTGGTTAAACTATCCTGAGAAGCATCTTTGGGCGCTTTTTTAGTATGAACTACTAAAAGATACGGTTTGGTGGAATACACCTTAATTCCGGTTTCTGTTTTCAAAATCGCGTCACTGTAGAATTTCACAGTAGCACAACTGCTCAATAGAAAGAATGAACCCAGTAAAAAATGAATTGCTTTCATAATCTAAAGATTTAATGTGAATAGTATCAACAGTATCGATCAATATGCTTATTTGCTTCCGTCTTGTCGGATTTGTAAATCCGACGGGTCAGGAAAAAGGAGTCAGGTATATTTTGCCATAATATTAAGATGTCAGGGCTACGCCCCTTTTTATGTTGTTTATCGTTTTATTCTACGAAGATGCCAGAGCTACGCTCCTTATGATGTTGTTTGTTTCAACATTCTATACCCTCATTCCTTCAATCCTTCAATCTATAGGGACGTAGTCCTGTAATCTTAATAGCAAATGGTTCCTTCGTTGATAATAAGGGGCGTTAGCCCTGCGATCTGTTTTATTATCCTGTTTGCCGTTGTTTTTGTTTCCGTATGCTTGTATTAGATGATATTATTCCGTCAATTACAAATCTAACAGGAAAAGGAAGCCAGGTATATTTTGCCATAATATTAAGATGTCAGGGCTACGCCCCTTTTTGTGTTGTTTATCGTTTTATTCTACGAAGATGCCAGAGCTACGCTCCTTATGATGTTGTTTGTTGCAACATTCTATACCCTCATTCCTTCAATCCTTCAATCCTTTCAATCTATAGGGACGTAGTCCTGTAATCTTAATAGCAAATAGTTCCTTCGTTGATAATAAGGGGCGTTAGCCCTGTGATCTGTTTTATTATCCTGTTTGCCGTTGTTTTTGTTTCCGTATGCTTGTATTAGATGATATTATTCCGTCAATTACAAATCTAACAGGAAAAGGAAGTCAGGTATATTTTGCCATAATATTAAGATGTCAGGGCTACGCCCCTTTTTATATTGTTTATCGTTTTATTCTACGAAGATGCCAGAGCTAACGCTCCTTATGATGTTGTTTGTTTCAACATTTTATACCCTCATTCCTTCAATCCTTCGATCCTTCAATCTATAGGGACGTAGTCCTGTAATCTTAATAGCAAATAGTTCCTTCGTTGATAATAAGGGGCGTTAGCCCTGCGATCTGTTTTATTATCCTGTTCCCTGTTGTTTTTGTTTCCGTATGCTTGTGTTAGATGATATTATTCCGTCAATTACAAATCTAACAGGAAAAGGGAGTCAGGTATATTTTGCCATAATATTAAGATGTCAGGGCTACGCCCCTTTTTGTGTTGTTTATCGTTTTATCCTACGAAGATGCCAGAGCTACGCTCCTTATGATGTTGTTTGTTTTAACATTCTATACCCTCATTCCTTCAATCCTTCGATCCTTCAATCTATAGGGACGTAGTCCTGTAATCTTAATAGCAAATGATTCCTTCGTTGATAATAAGGGGCGTTAGCCCTGCGATCTAATTTATTATCCTGTTTGCCGTTGTTTTTGTTTCCGTATGCTTGTATTAGATAATATTATTCCGTCAATTACAAATCTAACAGGAAAAGGAAGTCAGGTATATTTTGCCATAATATTAAGATGTCAGGGCTACGCCCCTTTTTGTGTTGTTTATCGTTTTATTCTACGAAGATGCCAGAGCTACGCTCCTTATGATGTTGTTTGTTTCAACATTCTATACCCTCATTCCTTCAAACCTTCGATCCTTCAATCTATAGGGACGTAGTCCTGTAATCTTAATAGCAAATGGTTCCTTCGTTGATAATAAGGGGCGTTAGCCCTGTGATCTAATCATTGGCATACCATTCAAAAAGATAGTTAGGATCATAATCAACCTCAAATTTTTCCAGGAACGATAGGTATTCCTCCCGAAATGATTGCTTTCTATGATGCTTAGGTTGGTTTAGGATGTATTTCACCACTTTGTCAATATGTGATTTGGAGTAGGTAAATGCACCAAAACCATCTTGCCAGGAGAATTTTCCCGGAATAACTTTTTTCTCATTCATCCAGTTTGATGAACCTGATTTTACCTGTTCCATCAGTTTTGAAGGAGATATTGCAGGGTGCATCCCCACGAAAACATGCGTATGATCGGGATTGCAATAAATAGCATAAGTTTTTGATTTATTGTTGGAAATAATGCCACATATTTCCTTTTCCAATTCATTCCTGAATTTTTCTTTGATCAGATTTTCCCTGTCTTTGACAGAAAAAACGAATTGTACGTAAAGTTGGGTGTATGTATTTGCCATATTATTAAGATGTCAGGGCTACGCCCCTTTTTATATTGTTTATCGTTTTATCCTACGAAGATGCCAGAGCTACGCTCCTTATGATGTTGTTTGTTTCAACATTCTATACCCTCATTCCTTCAATCCTTCGATCCTTCAATCTATAGGGACGTAGTCCTGTAATCTTAATAGCAAATGGTTCCTTCGTTGATAATAAGGGGCGTTAGCCCTGCGATCTGTTTTATTATCCTGTTTGCCGTTGTTTTTGTTTCCGTATGCTTGTATTAGATGATATTATTCCGTCAATTACAAATCTAACAGGAAAAGGGAGTCAGGTATATTTTGCCATATTATTAAGATGTCAGGGCTACGCCCCTTTTTGTGTTGTTTATCGTTTTATTCTACGAAGATGCCAGAGCTACGCTCCTTATGATGTTGTTTGTTTCAACATTCTATACCCTCATTCCTTCAATCCTTCGATCCTTCAATCTATAGGGACGTAGTCCTGTAATCTTAATAGCAAATAGTTCCTTCGTTGATAATAAGGGGCGTTAGCCCTGTGATCTAATTTATTATCCTGTTTGCCGTTGTTTTTGTTTCCGTATGCTTGTATTAGATGATATTATTCCGTCAATTACAAATCTAACAGGAAAAGGGAGTCAGGTATATTTTGCCATAATATTAAGATGTCAGGGCTATGCCCCTTTTTATGTTGTTTATCGTTTTATCCTACGAAGATGCCAGAGCTACGCTCCTTATGATGTTGTTTGTTTCAACATTCTATATCCTCATTCCTTCAATCCTTCGATCCTTCAATCTATAGGGACGTAGTCCTGTAATCTTAATAGCAAATGGTTCCTTCGTTGATAATAAGGGGCGTTAGCCCTGCGATCTGTTTTATTATCCTGTTTCCTGTTGCTTTTTCGCTACTGTATAAATTCCCTTCTCGTCGGTTTTGCAAATCCGACTGGAAAAAATCTTATATCCCTTTTCTCCCCACAAACATACACTTAATATTTTGTAATCTAAAGGTTATGAGGTAGAATATTTACACAAGCTAAAATAAAGGATTCCTCTTCGGAAAATAGATAAAAAAACCGCCCCGTCATTCGTTTTTTTATGACGGAGCGGCCATCCCGGTTCTTTATGTGCAGAAAATAGGTTACAGCTTCAAGCCCTGTCGCGGGAACATGTGCTGAAGAGAGAACCTGTTACATAATGTAACTGGTCAGTTCGTCGCTCCACACCCGCCGCGGGTCGGAGCCGGCCCCTGCCACGAAAATGCTGTACATTTTCCCCGGGGTCAGGTTATCAATAGTCACACTGTGTTTGCTGCACGAAACGTGCATGCGGACACTGGTTGCTGTCACAGGCGATTCCATGTATTCTACCTCATAAAGGTAAGCACCCGGTATCACATTCCAGCTTACGATAAGGCTTCCATGGTTGTCGCCGGCCTTTGCCTTCAGGTTTTCCGGCTTAGGAAGCGGGCCTATCGGCAAAGGCGTTTTGTTTACATCATAGCCCGCGCTCAGGATCAGCGACTCGTCGCCTTTGCTGACATTTTGCACCAGCAGGCCTGTTGACTTCAGTTGCGCCTCCAAAGCCTTGCGGGCTTCATTTTTGTTAAACACATCCTGATGCCCTCCATCTTTTGCCTTAATGATTGCAGTTGCAAGCTGGTCATTCAGGCCCTTGATGAGAGGCACCTCGGTGGCAAGCGTCGGAAAATTGGGATTGTCGGTAAGACTCTCCTCAATGACCGTCGCTTTCACATTCAGATCGCTATCTGTGTAGCGAATGTGAGGTAGTGTCCAAAAATTTGTGTAAACGCATTCTTATCTCATTTATTATTATTTTTTCTTTTCGAATCCCCTCTCAAAATTTTTGAGGGGTTTGAAAAGAAAAAACTTCCGTTTTTATTTTATTCTTAAACTAGTGTCACTAATATTTGCTCTATCAGGATATAAAATCATAAACTGATTGGCAATCAATGGCCAGTTGGAAACTTTTGCACTCCAAGATATTGAGGCTTGTTGGATCGCCAGATACACTGCTTTTTTCATTGCCTGATCATCAGGAAACATCAATTTATTTTTGGTGTATTTGCGTATGCTTCGATTTAGATTTTCAATCACATTAGTGGTATAGATAATCTTTCGTATTTCGGCTGGATAGGTAAAATAGGCTGTCAGATTTTCCCAATTTGCAATCCAGGATTTAATGGCATAAGGATATTTCTCTCCCCATTTAGTTTCCAATTCAGCAAAAGCTTCCCCAGCAGCATCTAAGTTTCGGGCCTGATACACTTGTTGAAGATCATGCATAAAACTCCGTTTTTCCTTTGTCCCAATATAGTTCATCGTGTTTCTTATCTGATGAACAATACATAATTGTGTTACTGTTTCCGGAAACACAGCCTGAATAGCCTGGGTTAGCCCTTTCAGATTATCTGAACAGGCAATTAAAATATCTTTCACCCCTCGTTTCTTCAAATCATCCAACACGTTCATCCAAAATGAAGCCGATTCAGTTTCATTGATCCACATACTAATAACTTCTCTATGTCCATTGGTATTTAAACCGATAATCAGATAAACGCTTTTACTTATTATCTTACCTCCTGAACGAACTTTGATACGAATACCATCTAACCAAACAATCAGATAAGTATCATCCAATGGACGGGTTTGCCAGGCTTCTACATCGCTCATTACCTGATCTGTGATATTGGATATGGACGAAGAACTGATAGTGACACCATAAATGTCTTTTATCTGAGCTTCTATGTCACGAGTCGACATGCCTCGTGCATACAAAGAAATCACAACGCTTTCTATCTTGTCTATTACTTTTTGACGCTTGGGCAAAACGATGGGATTAAACTCACCCTGACGATCGCGGGGAACCTCTATAATTATTTCTCCACTACTGCTCTTTACTAACTTGCGGGTTTTTCCATTACGAGAGTTCCCACTGCCATTTCCTTTGACTGAGTGCTTGTCGTAGCCAAGATGTTCGCTCAACTCACTTTCTAACATCTTTTCTACTCCCCGCTTAAATAGCTTATCCATAAAACCATTTATGTCTTGCATGGTCTTGAAACCCTTGAAAAAATCTGTTGGTAACTGGGAGAAAAGTGCCTCATCTTCTGCACTCAATTTTGATAATACTGATTTCTGCTTTTTCATGTCCTTTTTTTTCTGTTATAAAAATAAGCATTTATTTCTATTTACACAGTTTTTTGGACGGTCTCCATTGATCTTTTTCAGCAAATTGCTCAGGTGTGTTTTCACGGTGTTGATGTCAATATCCAGCATCGAGGCAATCCCGTTGATGGAGTAGCCCTTTTCCTTGAGTTTCATTATTTGTTTTTCGCGCGAGGTGAAGCATGACCGTTTTTTGAAGGCATAAAACGGGTGAGGTATCCCTCGCGGCGGAAAAGGCAGGCACTGCCGCATCGGGTTGAACCGCTCCAGTTTCGGGTTATACCATTTTTCGGTATGGGTCAGGATCAGCCATGGCTTTTGTGCCACATCCGTCAACAGTACCACAGACGAATGGAGACATATCTGATAGTTGCCTTCATGGTCGATATAACGCCTCTGGTATGAAAGCCGGAAATTGTTGCATTGCCCCGGTGGCATGGATTGCAGGTATTCGTAGCCTTTCAGCTCGGTATCAATAGCATGGAACCTGTCGTCGGGGTGCGTTTTATCCAGAATTCGTTTCATAATCTGCTTTGTCGAGGTCAATCCCTCTTCCATAAACGGATGGATCCGGTAGCTCCCCTCATGCAGGTCAAATACTGTGCTGTGGCGGTCTACATGGCGTGCCGACACTTCCAATGCATGGCGTATCCCTTCCCATTTTGCTTCCATTTCGGGCGTCACCTCACATTCGTACTCTGACACCAGTTGTTCAAATTTTTTTATCAATGAATGCATAGTATTAAATATAAAAACATCACCCTTTTCGCTATTTTTTTCAAAATACGGGATAATTATCTTTGCCACCAAACAATGGGCTTGTATTTATACATAAATAACCATAATATTTCAGCGTATAAATATTACCATTTTATATATTCTTAGATGACAAACAGTTATTCAGACACAAAAAGAAATGGCTGAGACCGTCCAAAAAACTGTGTAAATAGAAATAAATGCTTATTTTTATAACAGAAAAAAAAGGACATGAAAAAGCAGAAATCAGTATTATCAAAATTGAGTGCAGAAGATGAGGCACTTTTCTCCCAGTTACCAACAGATTTTTTCAAGGGTTTCAAGACCATGCAAGACATAAATGGTTTTATGGATAAGCTATTTAAGCGGGGAGTAGAAAAGATGTTAGAAAGTGAGTTGAGCGAACATCTTGGCTACGACAAGCACTCAGTCAAAGGAAATGGCAGTGGGAACTCTCGTAATGGAAAAACCCGCAAGTTAGTAAAGAGCAGTAGTGGAGAAATAATTATAGAGGTTCCCCGCGATCGTCAGGGTGAGTTTAATCCCATCGTTTTGCCCAAGCGTCAAAAAGTAATAGACAAGATAGAAAGCGTTGTGATTTCTTTGTATGCACGAGGCATGTCGACTCGTGACATAGAAGCTCAGATAAAAGACATTTATGGTGTCACTATCAGTTCTTCGTCCATATCCAATATCACAGATCAGGTAATGAGCGATGTAGAAGCCTGGCAAACCCGTCCATTGGATGATACTTATCTGATTGTTTGGTTAGATGGTATTCGTATCAAAGTTCGTTCAGGAGGTAAGATAATAAGTAAAAGCGTTTATCTGATTATCGGTTTAAATACCAATGGACATAGAGAAGTTATTAGTATGTGGATCAATGAAACTGAATCGGCTTCATTTTGGATGAACGTGTTGGATGATTTGAAGAAACGAGGGGTGAAAGATATTTTAATTGCCTGTTCAGATAATCTGAAAGGGCTAACCCAGGCTATTCAGGCTGTGTTTCCGGAAACAGTAACACAATTATGTATTGTTCATCAGATAAGAAACACGATGAACTATATTGGGACAAAGGAAAAACGGAGTTTTATGCATGATCTTCAACAAGTGTATCAGGCCCGAAACTTAGATGCTGCTGGGGAAGCTTTTGCTGAATTGGAAACTAAATGGGGAGAGAAATATCCTTATGCCATTAAATCCTGGATTGCAAATTGGGAAAATCTGACAGCCTATTTTACCTATCCAGCCGAAATACGAAAGATTATCTATACCACTAATGTGATTGAAAATCTAAATCGAAGCATACGCAAATACACCAAAAATAAATTGATGTTTCCTGATGATCAGGCAATGAAAAAAGCAGTGTATCTGGCGATCCAACAAGCCTCAATATCTTGGAGTGCAAAAGTTTCCAACTGGCCATTGATTGCCAATCAGTTTATGATTTTATATCCTGATAGAGCAAATATTAGTGACACTAGTTTAAGAATAAAATAAAAACGGAAGTTTTTTCTTTTCAAACCCCTCAAAAATTTTGAGAGGGGATTCGAAAAGAAAAAATAATAATAAATGAGATAAGAATGCGTTTACACAAATTTTTGGACACTACCGATCAATGCCCCGTCCATGCATGTGGTCTGTTCTGCCTATCGGAAAATCTGCTTCTTCATGATGACCTACCTGATTCCCTCTTGTATCGACATGCTCACCGATTTCTGCTGAAACAGGAAATGCTGTAACGCAATTATGTAAAGCTCATAGTAAAAATCAGACATCAACTCTTTTTGCTTTGGATTCTTGAAGGAATGCTCTGTTGAGGTATTTTTGATCAATGGATTGAAGTAATGAAATAAAAACCTAAGGTCTAAAGAGAACTACGGTTGAAAGTTTAAGGGGTAAAGTTGAAAGTAAACAGCAGGTCTAAAGTCTAAGGTCAATCTGTTATTCAAAAGAGTCAAGAGCCAAGAACCAAGACAATCTGTTATGGAAATTTTGAATTAACAGGGTCAACTGATTTCCAACCCCTGCGCTTCGCTTGTCCCCGGAAAGATTGAAGGATTGAGTGATTGAGGGTTCTAACTTTCCTAACTTCTTCTTCAATCATTTGGCGTTTAAAAGTCCCTTCAGGGATTTAGGGTAAATTTCATATTTTCAGATTCCTACTATCTACTGTCTACTATCTACTAGACTACTTTGCAGTTGTTGTCTTCTCCTCTTCCTGTAACTTCATTTCTTCAAATTTTCATTGTCAACTATCCATTGTCAATTGAATGCGTTGTCCTTAAACTTCCGGCTAATGGATATTCCCGGAATCAGGATAGCATTGGGGCGGGTAATCCGGTGATGGAGCCGCTGCAACTATCTTCAGAAGCTCCCGTTACCGAAGCAAGGGTGTTGATCTTGTTTGTCATTCTCAACATTCCGAGAAATGCAAAGGCCAGGGCTTCTTTATAGTTTACCAGCAATGCATCGGGCACAAACAACCGGTGATGGGTCAGTTGTTGCATCTGTTCAATTAAAAAGGCATTGAATGCGCCGCCGCCTGTGATTAGAATTTTACCCTGTGGCAATGATGCAAGGTCACGGGTGATTTGAAAGGCGATATGCTCAACGGTTGTGCGGAGTTTATCCTGCACCGGCAGATTGTATTCGTCGAGCAAAGGACGGAATATATCTACAAACCATTCTTTTCCCAATGATTTCGGGCCTTGCTCCTTGAAATAGTCCTGCCGGTTCATAGCCTGGAACAGGGTAGGGTTGACAACGCCCGCCCGGGCCTCTTCACCGTTGTGGTCATACTCTTTTCCCAACTGACGGGCAAGGTAATTGAGGGGGATATTACACAAAGAGATATCATATGCTACCCGTTTCCCGTCGCGGTTGTACGAAATATTGGAAATGCCTCCCAAATTGAGGCAGGCCTCATAACCGGAAAAGAGAAGCTGGTCACCAACCGGTACAAGGGGAGCTCCCTGACCGCCAAGCGCTACATCCAGCGAACGGAAGTCATAGATAACCGGAATACCTGTTTTGACCAGAATGGCATTGCCGTCGCCTATCTGCGAAGAAAAGCCATGTTGCGGCTGATGAAAGATGGTATGGCCGTGGGATGCTATCAGGCAGGGATGCAAGTCATTCCTTGCAATGAAAGCATGTACCTTTTCCCCGATATATTCTCCCAATTGGGCGTTAGTGAATACATAATCGTAGGCAAAAGCATTCTCGAGCGTGCTGAGGCGTTGCTTCCATTCCTCTGTGTAGGGAACCGTTTCGGCAGCAATGATGTTATAGGTGTAACGTCCCGGGGATGGTTCCGAAAATTCACAACATGCCATATCAAGTCCATCCAACGATGTCCCCGACATAAGGCCAATGACGGTATAAGTTTCCAATGATGGCATGTTTTCCTGATTATGACTGCAAAGGTAAACAGATTATTGGATTGCAGGAGAAACGGCGGGATAAAAGAGTGAAGTGTAAACAGCAGTCCAAAGAGAACTATGGTTGAAAGTTTAAGGTGTAAAGTGTAAAAGGTGTCCATGCCTGAATATCGTTGACCGTTTTGTTACCTGTTTTCTTCTGTCACCCTCCACGCTGGATTTACAAATCCGATCAGTCAGGCAGCGCTTGACCTCCTCCATTACCTCCAAAGGCGGGGAGAAAATCTGTCGAATCTTCAGCATCATAAGGAGCGTAGCTCTGGCATCTTCATAGGAAATGATGCCAATTGCATCAAAATAGCCGCGTAGCGGTGACATCTTCTGTCCGTTTATAATTTGGGAATCCGGTCCACATGAATAAAACAGGTCGCAGGGCTAACGCCCCTTTCTTCCTTTGGGATTCCTTTCTACGAAGATTACAGGGCTAACGCCCCTATAAATGGTTCTATTATTCAGTTATTTGATTTCCAACCCCTCCGCTCCGCTCGTCCCCTTTAACCAAAGGGGACAGCACCAGGACATCATGTTTTGGCAACCATGGCAGCCTTGACACAAGAAGGAAGTAGTTCAGCGTAGAGACCTAACAGGTTTTCAAAACCTGTTAGGTCTGTAACATATAAATACAAAAACAGGAGGCAACCTAAACAAGGATTGAAGGTTATAACTTCCTTAACTTCTCAACTTCCTGTAACTTCTGATCTTCATTCTTCATTGAATGCATCTTCTTTTACTTCTGATTTTTCCTTTTCCGCATAAAGCGAAGTTTGATCTCCTCCACGATGAGATAAACACTTGGGACAAGTAATAAAGTAAAGAGGAACGAACTGGTAAGTCCTCCGATTAATACCCACGCCATACCGCTTTTGATCTCGGAACCCGGACTCCGCGAGAAAGCAAGAGGCATCATGCCCAGAATCATGGCAAACGTGGTCATAATGATGGGGCGGAACCGTTCTTTGCCTGCTTCTATCAGTGCATCGACCACCGGGGTGCCTTTTTCTTTCAAATGGTTGGCAAAGTCGACAATCAAAATGCCGTTTTTGGTTACCAGTCCAAGCAACATGATCATTCCGGTAATGGTGAGGATCGTCAGTTGGTTCATGGTCATGGCCAGGGCGAGAAATGCGCCGATGATAGCTACAGGAACGGAGAAAATGACCACAAAGGGATAGACAAGGCTTTCGTACAGGGCAGCCATAATCATATAGACCAATATGATGGCAATGATAAGGGCAAAGCCGAGACTTCTGAAAGCATCCTTTTGGTTCTTGACATCACCCTGGTAAACGATGGAGACATCCGAAGGCAGCGAGACTGACTTCAGGTTGTTTTGGATATCCTGTACGATGGTTCCCGAAGGACGCCCCACTGCCGAGGAAGTAATAGTGATGGACGGCAGACGGTCTGTCCGTTCCAGTACGGTAGGAGAAACAACTTCTTCCACACGCGCCACTTGCGACAACATCACGGAGGCTCCCGACTTGCTTACCAGCATAAGGTGTTCCACATCACTTGCGTCCTGCCGGTCGGAAGGCGAAAGTTGCAGATTGATGCCGTAATCGTCATTGCTTTCTTTCAGTTGCGTCTTGTCATTGCCGCTGAAAGCCAGATTGACGGCGGTGGCGATATCCTGCACGGTAAATCCCATGGAAGCTATCTGTTGCCGGTCGGGAATAATACGGATCTGGCGTGAAGGCGTTTTGGTGCTGAACCGGATGTAATCGGTTCCCGGAGTTCGCTGCATGACGCCTTTAATCAGGTTGGCCGCTATGGACACCGAGTCGATATTAGCTCCCTTTACCACGATTTGTATCGGTGAATTGGATGATCCGGTAATATTGACCGGGATTACTGTCACCTGAAGACCCGGAATCTTTTCCAGTTCGTTTCGTAACATGACGCCGAACTCATCGGTACTGATATTCCGTTTTGTCTTATCCACCAGCGAGACATCAATCTCAGCAAGGTTACTGCTTGACACATTTCCCATTACGCCGGTTTGCGTCCCCACCAGGGTATATTCATTTGTCACTTCGGGGTGTTGCATGATGATGGCTTCTGCCCGTTTCACCATCAGGTTGGTCTGATATAATGGCATGTCGGCGGATGTTTCCAGTTTCAGGCTTAACTCGCCGCGGTCGCTGTTACCGATAAAAGAAGCTCCGATGAAACCGGCTGGAACGAGGGAGACGGCACCAATGATGAGCAGCACAACCAGCATAACAAGATAACGTTTATGATGTAATGTCCACTTCAGGAGGCCGGCATAGAAATCCTTTACATGGGTGAGTATCTGTTCGAATCCGGCGTTTAACTTACCCCAGAATCCGGGCATATCTGAGTGTGACAGTTTGCCAAAACGGGATGCCAGCATGGGGGTGAGCGTAAAGGAGACAAAAAGGCTCATCAGGGTGGAAAAGACCACCACGAGTGCAAACTCCCGTACAATATTGCCGATCAATCCGCCGGTTAGCGCCATAGGAAGGAAGACGACAAGATCGACCATCGTAATGGCAACTGCCGTGAACCCGATTTCACTTCTTCCGTCCAGTGCCGCCTGTACTCTGTTCTTCCCCATCTCAAGATGGCGGAAAATATTTTCAAGAATCACAATACTATCATCCACCAAAATACCAACCACCAGGGAAAGCGCCGTAAGTGTCATTAAATTGAGTGAAAAACCGAAGAGTTCCATCAGAATAAAGGTAGGAATCATGGCCGAAGGGATAGCTACCAGTACAAACATGGAGCTTCGCACGCTATGGAGGAAGACAAGCATCACGAGTCCTACAATCAGGACAGCCATCATCAGGTCATCCACTACGGCATGGGCAGAAGCGAGCGTATAAATGGACTGGTCGGACGCAATCCGGTAATCAAATCCATAAGAGGCATACTCTTTTTTAATTTCTTCCAGTTTCTCCTTTACGCCCCGGCTTACATTGACCGAATTGGCGTCGTTGGTTTTATATACCTGCAAACCAATCCCTTCTTTTCCGTTCATCCGGTTGAGGGTGGTGATTTCCGCCTGTCCGTCGGTGACGCTGGCCACGTCTTTAAGCAGGACACGGCTGCCATCGGGATTGGAACGGAGCACCATGTTACGGATGGTCTGCGCTTTTGTCAGATCGGCATCTACTGAGATCGAAAGCTGGCGCCGGCTGGTTTTAATGCTTCCTCCGGGAAGTGAAGCGGCATTGGCCGATAAGATCTGGTAGACTTGTCCGGCAGAAAGATGGTAGGCATTCAATGCATCATTGTTGAGGTTGACTTGTATCTCTCTCGGGTCGCCCCCGATGAGCGATACCTGTCCGACGCCGTCCACATTGGAAAGTTCCGGCAGGATGTTATCCTGAAGCAATTGGTAGAGGGTTGCATCGGAGGTTTTCGCCGATACGGAGAGATTAAGCACGGGGTATTGTTCGGTACTGAAACGGCTTACCACGGGATCATTGGCGTTTGCGGGCAATGTTGACTTAATCCGGTTGATGCTTCGTTCCACATCCTGCTGTGCAATGACGTCGTCGACCCCGGGTTTGAGCCGTATGATGATTGAAGAAGCGTTTTCCATCGATTTGGAAGTGATGATATCGATTCCTTCAATGGTTGAAACGGCATCTTCGATGGGTTTCGTAATATCATTCTTGATGTCTTCGGCAGAAGCTCCGGGATAGGTCGTATTCACGGAAATAACTCCTGCATCGAAGTTAGGCAACAATTCGTAATTCAGATTGAAGTAGCTGATCACCCCGAACAGGATCAGCGCCAGGAAAACAATGGTGATCAGCAATGGCCGTTTGACCGACAGTTCTGTAATTGACATGCTTGTGGGTTTAGTGGTTGACAATGGTAATGAGGCTTCCGTTTTGGAGATTGATTTGCCCCGAAACGACCACTTCGTCGCCTTCTTTCAATCCGTTCGTTACCTGGATGTATTCTCCCTGATCTGCTCCTGTGGTGATATACCTCCCTTCGGCTCTGTTTCCGTTGATAACATAGACGTAAGGACGCTGATGATCATCCACAAGGGCAATTTTGGGTATTTGCAGCACATTGCCTTTTGGACTGAAGTCGAACGAGACATTCACGTTGGTTCCGGCTTTCAGCATCGGCTTGGTTCTGTTGTCCAGCAGGATATCCACCTGGTAATTGTGGTTGTCGTCTCCCTGCGGACTGATAAAAATGACCTTTCCTGTCAATGATTGACCAGGTAACACAGTGGTGGTCACCGTAGCGGTTTCTCCCAGGTGTAACTGGTACACATCCGCTTCATCCACATACACGCTTGCCTTCAACTGGTAGATATTGACCACCGAAGCAATGGTCATTCCCGGATTGACAAATTCTCCCGCCCGCAGGTTGCGTGCATTGATGATGCCGCTGATGGGAGCAACTATGTTGGCATTGGCGATCTGCTGTTTGATCTGTTTTACCTGTATGCCCGCGTTTTCATAGGCATACTTTGTGTCGATGGAATTCACTTTGCTGGCGGCGTTTCCTTCATAAAGGGCTTTGGTACGCTGATAGTCTTCTTTCAGCTTTTCGCTGTTCAGTTGGGCAGCATCCAGATTCAATCGTGCAACCCGCATATCGATGGCGCCTATTATTTCGCCTTGTGCAACACGACTCCCTTTGTCAATGGATAACGAACTGATGATTCCCGGTGTCTGCACCGAGATATTAGCCGATTCGTAAGGATTCAGGATGGCCGGCAACGTAAGATTGATGGTCATCGGTTGATTTGTTACTTTGGAAACGGTGACCGATACGGGAATCAGCGACCGGTCGACAATCTGGTTGGCAGCATCGATTTTTTTCTTGTTTACGGTTAAAGTCGCTGCAATGGCGACTACCACTATGCTGAAGATAGTAACGGGTATGGCTGTTTTGCGCTTCATTGGTGATATGTTTTTAGTTGCGTAAGTGTTGATAAAAAGAAAAAAGCGTTCCTTTGGCTTTTTCGTAATCGAGCCGGGCGCTCATGTAGGAATAGAGGCTGCTGATGTAATTGGTCTGGGCATTTTTGTAAGCATTGTCATCGTTCAGGAAATCAGACAGCGTGGATGTGCCTTTTTGATAACTGAGGTCAGTGTCATCAAGCACCCTTTTTGCCAACGCCAGGTTATTCCTGTTGTTCAGGTAGGCATTGAAGGCTGTGAGGAGTTCCTTTTGCGCATTTTCGTACTGCAACTTGTAGTTTTGTTCCGACAATTGCAGCGAAAGTTTGGCATTTTCATACTGGAGCTGGCTTTCGTGAATCTTGCTTGTCTTTTCCCAAAAGCTATTTAACGGAAGTGTCACTGCAACGCCCACATAGGTGTTCATATGCCAGGTGTTGAACACACGCGACAAATCATTGTTCTGGGCCTGGTCACCCCAGTGCGCAACGGCATTAATGGTGGGAAGGAAAGCTGCTTTCTTCGATTGGTAATTCAGCTTTTGCAATTCTACATTTGCCTGATTGATGTGATAGCTGAAAAGGCTGTCGGTTACCATCGGCTGGTTGAACGGCATGTTGACATACGAGTCGAGCCCGAGCGTATCGGTAATCTGAATGGTAGAATCGAGCGGGAAGCCCATGGCGTTTTTCAGCGTATTGTATGCCACTTTCTCCTGCGCCCTGGTTTCGTCCAGTTGATAGGAGGTAGCGTTCAGGCTTACCTGCAAACGGTCGGCATCCGTCTGTATGGCCACTCCTTTCTGAATCTGCAGATCGATAATCTTCATCAACTGCCGGTATGTCTGTTCTGTTGTATTCAGTTTATGTTCCAGTTCTTTGTATATCAATACCTGAAAATAAGCCATTGCCGTGTTATAGATCAGGTTTTCCTGGTTTTGCTTGTCTTGCAGGGAAGCAATCTTCAGGTTGGAACGATTGGCACGGATGGCGTCAATTTTTTCCTGATCATAAATGGGTTGCATCACATCCAGGGAAAGGTTGGCATTGTATTTTTGTCCGAATTGTACATCCAGGGGCGTTTTCGAAATGATACCCGCCGGGATCACGGTAGTTGCCAGACTCAGGTTATTGATAAACTGAACCGAGTTGCTGATTTGCGGCAAATAGGAAGAAACTACCTGGTTTGATTGCGCTTTGGCAATCCTGAGGTCATTGCCGTAAATGCGCGCTGACATGTGGTGAGAAAGGCTGTATTGAATGCAATCCGTGAGTGAGTAGTCAGCCTGGGCACCTGCTGTTGCCGCACAAACCGAAAAAAGGAAGATGAAAAAGATCTGTTTTATTTTCATATGAACGTAAAATAGATTGGAGATAGGTGATCGGGAGATGATTCCGGTTCAGGAAACCCCGTCCATTCGTTTTGCGTTCAAAATTAGAACCTCAGGCAGGAGCCGGAAAGAGAAAAGGAGGGAGAGCGGGCAAATTTAATGGTGAACCGGACAAGCGATGCCGGTAGCGCACAGGGGAAACAAGGAAAGAAACTTATGCAACGAGCATCAGGCAGTGAAGTGCCATGATTACCGGTTTTCCATCCAATCCAGAAAGTCGGTGGCTTTTGCCTTGCTGATAACGATGGAAGAAGGGAGGTGAAGGTTGGTTTTCACCGCCAGTTTACGGGCAAAGAAGGGTTCAACTTCCACGATGGCATTGAAATGGATAATAAATTGCCGGTTGGCACGATAATATTGCTTCGGATCGATCATGTGTTCGATCTCGTCAAGCGAATAGTCGGTTACATATTTTTTATTGGAGAAAGTGTGGAGATAGACCATTTCGTCGGCGATGTAAAAACAGGCAATGTCTGACGTTGCCACCGGAATCATTTTCCCCTGGAACGAAATCAGGAAAGCCGTCTTATAGTTTTTCTGTTGTAGCAACGCTTCTCCCAACGTTTTCAGCAGATGGTTCTGCGAAGTGAAATGTTGTTCGAGTTGTTTCACTTTTTCCAGACTCTTCCTGATGGATTGTTCATCGAAAGGTTTCAGGATGTAATCGATTCCTTTGGTGCGGAATGCCTCGATGGCATATTCGTCAAACGCCGTGCAGAAGATGACAGGACAGGTAATGTTAATGGCATCAAACAATTCGAATGATAGTCCGTCGGCCAGTTGGATATCTGAAAAGAGAATATCCGGCATCTCATTTTCCCGGAAATAGTCGATGGAGGCTTCCACGCTATCGAAAATTTTCACGATCTCTGCCGATTTGTCCAGTTGTATCAATGTTTCTTTGAGATCGGCGGCTGTTTTGGCTTCATCTTCAAGAATAACGATTTTCATTTTTCGTGATTAAAGGAATTTCGACAATAAACTCACCGGTTGTTTTGGTGATTTCGATGCCTCTTCCGCAAAGGTAAGTACATCGTTTATGAATATTCTCAAGTCCGACCCCCGTCGATGTTTCCGTATTCCGCTTTGGTTGAAGGCTATTCTTTACCACGATCCGGTCACTGCCTATGTTATATACGTTAATGCAAAGCGGTTTTGCCTGCGAGACAATATTGTGTTTGGTCGCGTTTTCAATCAGCAATTGCATGGTGAAAGGCGGAAGCAGGCAGGAATCGAGAATAGCCTCGTCGATGGTGATGTTTACAGTAAGGCTATCTTCAAAACGCGCCTTCAACATAAAAATATAGGCCTGCAAGATGTTCAGCTCCTCACGGATACTAACCAGATCGTTATGCTGGTTTTGCAGGATATACCGATAGATTTCCGAAAGCCTCAGCACAAAAGCTTCTGCATGGACATCATTGCTTTTTACCATGCTTTTAAGCGTGTTGAGGGAGTTGAACAGAAAATGAGGATTCAATTGTTGCTTCAATGACTGGAACTGGGCATTGAGCGTGGCCAGTTTGAGCTTTTCATTTTCCACAAGGATCCTTTGCCGTTCGGCAAGCAGGTCGAACATATTCTTAATCATTTGAATGGCGATAATCAGCGTTATGAAACGGATGCCGGCAATAGTAAGGTATTGATCGAACGCAAGGTTGGCATTAAACAGGAAAGGATCGTGATGAATAAAAAATGAATACATTGATCCGGTGGCGGTCAATAGAATGCCCAAACCGATAATGGAAGAAGCAATGAATTTAATGATTTGGTATCTAATGATTTTTGATAAGCGTGTCATGGGCTGCTTGGGCCTGCCGAATGTTCTGTGAAGAATATACTCAGCAAGGTAAACCACACCCCAACAGGCAATCGATGCACTGAAATTGAGCACAAAGATAAAGAAGACCGGATACCAGTCGTGGTAGCTCAATGTTGCGATGCGGTTGACGCTTGTTATGAGTGCAATGATTAGCGACGAAATAAGGGCTACCCTGTAATCTATTTTTTTCTTCATCATACCACAAATATACAACGCTTATCGGGAGCAGAAAAGCACAAAAATGATCAAACGGGCAAATATAGCTCCCGGATGGACGAGTGAATAACTGAATGACTGACAAAACAACAGTCAGTTGAAGAAGTTACAGAAGATGAGAAATTGAGGAAGTGATAACCTCCACTCCCTCAAACCGTCAGTCCTGCAATCTTCATCTGTTGTTTGGTATTTTCTTCTACGAAGATTGCAGGACTACGTCCCTTTAGATTGAAGGTTATAGTTTATTGCACTTCCTGATATTAATTCCCGGCAAAGCCATCATTACAGGAAGGTATATCTTCGCCTGAAAACGGACTATTTGTGTTGTCGAAACAGCCATTCCATCATGAGTGGGTCGCTGTAAGCCGCCAGCCAGGAGAAATGTCCCACTTCCGGATAGAAAGTGAATCCGGGATGCGCTCCTGCTTTTTTCAATGCTTCGAGCATTTCCAAAGCATAGGATGGATTTACTGCTGCATCTTCGGCTCCATGGAAAATCCAGATGGGAATATGGGCAAAGGATGCAACTTTTGTCGTATCGCCTGCTCCGCATACTGGAACTGCCGCTGCGAATAACCCTGGATAGCGTTCTATAGCATCATAGGTTCCATATCCTCCCATAGAGAGTCCGGTAATATAGATCCGGTTTGTATCGACCGGAAGCGTCCTGATAAGTTGATGAATCAGTTGAATGACAAGACGCATGGGCATCGACGGTTCAGACAATAGATGAAGCTGGTGTGTAATACTGTCTTCGCTGAAGTTTGACCAATCTTCATTGTCAGGACATTGCGGTGCGACGATAATTGCCGGATGCATTGTCAGGGCGCGATCGGTTGCAAAGTTCATCACTCCCCATTTTAGTTGTGCCTCATTGTCGTTTCCCCGTTCACCTGATCCGTGCAGAAAGATGACAAGTGGATAAGTTCGTAGTGTATCATAGTCGGGGGTCAAAATCCGATAGTTAAGCGTATCGCCTTTTGAATCGACATATTTTGCAGAACTGAAGCGGGATGTTTGGGCAAAAGAGAATGAACTGCCAAGGCAAAATAGCAATAATGTCATGGCAAGCGGATAGATGGGTTTGAATGTTTTCATAGGTTGATAATTTATCTTGATGAGTACGTGAGATTCTCGTTTAGACATTGAGCGACAAAACAGCAAGAAGTTACAGAAATTCCTGAACAAAGGATGATCACTACTATCTGCTTAGTTTTTAACCAGGTTAATGATTGATGTACAAGAAATAACACGGCAAAGATAAATGAATTATTTTGCATTTATCCGATCGCTAATCCTATTCCGGATTTCGGAGTAAGAAATATTTGGGGAAGGAGTCATACTCTGTCTGACCACTTTAAAGAATAAGATGCAACCCTTTATTTTCTTGAATGATATATGGTATTACCCGGACAGCTGAGTGTCGCAACCGTACGCTTTTTCGCAGAAAATGACTAACTTTGTGACAATTTTTTTGAGAGGACCCTTACGGGGTTGTTTTTCATACAATTAGTTGATTATGAGTAAGAAATTTACCGAACATAATGCTTTCGATCTTGCCGGGATGAATAAAGAAATTCTGGAACAATGGGATAAACAGGATGTTTTTCGCCAGAGTCTTGAAACGCGCAAAGGAAATCCTTCATTTGTTTTCTATGAAGGCCCGCCTTCCGCTAATGGAATGCCGGGTATTCACCATGTCATGGCGCGTACGATAAAAGATATTTTTTGCCGCTACAAGACAATGAAAGGATATTATGTGGAGCGGAAAGCAGGATGGGATACACATGGACTTCCCGTGGAACTTGGCGTTGAGAAGCGACTGGGGATCACAAAGGAAGATATCGGAAAAACCATTTCGGTGGAAGAATACAATGCCGCCTGCCGCAAGGATGTGATGCAATATACCCGTGAATGGGAAGACCTGACCCGGAAGATGGGTTATTGGGTCGATATGCAACATCCCTACATTACCTATGACAATCATTACATCGAGACATTGTGGTTTTTATTGAAACGGCTTTATGAGAAAGGATATCTTTATAAGGGATATACCATTCAGCCTTATTCTCCGGCCGCCGGTACAGGGTTGAGCACTCATGAACTGAACCAGCCCGGCTGTTATCGCGATGTAAAAGATACGACGTGTGTAGCTCAATTCCGGATTAATGACCCGAAGCCGGAATGGAAACAATGGGGCGACGCTTATTTCCTGGCATGGACTACAACGCCGTGGACATTGCCATCCAATACAGCTCTCTGCGTCGGCCCATCCATTACGTATGTCGCTGTGCAATCCTACAATCCGTATACGGGGACTCCTGCTACTTATATTTTGGCTAAAGAGTTACTTTCGCAGCATTTCAATCCGAAAGCTGCCGATATTCCATTGGATGCTTATAAGACTGGAGACAAACTGATTCCCTTTAAGGTAGTTGGAGAATATGTGGGAAAACAATTGGAAGGGGTTACCTATGAACAGCTGATCCCGTTTGTTAAGATTGAAAAGAATGCTTTCCGCGTGATTACCGGCGATTTTGTTACAACAGAAGACGGAACGGGGATTGTTCATATTGCGCCTACTTTTGGTGCCGATGATGACCGCGTTGCTAAAGCCAATGGCGTTCCCCCTATGTTGCTGACCGACAAAGACGGTAACCAACGACCTATGGTCGATCTGACTGGAAAATTTTATAAAGTTGAAGATTTGGATGCTGATTTTGTGGTAAAATCAGTTAATATTCCTGTATATAAGGAGTATGCCGGGCGTTATGTGAAAAATAGCTATGATGATACATTGACAGAAGATGATGCTCCACTGGATGTTGACCTGTCGGTTATGCTAAAACAACAAGGACTTGCATTCAAGATCGAGAAGCATGTGCACAGTTATCCCCATTGCTGGAGAACAGACAAACCTGTATTGTATTATCCGCTTGATAGCTGGTTTATCCGTACAACGGCCTGTCGTGAACGTATGATGGAGCTGAACGAAACAATCAACTGGAAACCGCAATCAACTGGAACAGGACGTTTTGGCAAATGGCTTGAAAATCTTCAGGACTGGAACCTGTCACGTAGCCGTTACTGGGGGACGCCCCTTCCGATCTGGCGTACGGAAGATGGTGCTGAAGAAAAGTGTATAGGCTCGCTTAACGAACTATATGCTGAGATTGAACAAGCGGTTGCCGCCGGCGTGATGAAGAGCAATCCTTTCAAAGATAAAGGATTTGTCCCTGAGGATTTTTCAAAACCCAATTATGATAAGATTGACCTGCACCGGCCGTATGTGGATGATATCATCCTGGTTTCCGGTAGCGGAAAGCCGATGAAACGGGAATCCGACCTGATTGACGTATGGTTTGACTCGGGTTCGATGCCCTATGCTCAGGTGCATTATCCTTTTGAAAACAGAGAGCTGATTGATGGGAAGACAGCATTCCCGGCTGATTTTATTGCCGAAGGTGTCGATCAGACAAGGGGATGGTTCTTCACGCTGCATGCGATTGCTGCGATGGCTTTTGACAGTGTTTCCTTCAAGGCAGTCGTCTCAAATGGTTTGGTGCTGGATAAAAACGGTAACAAGATGTCGAAACGTTTGGGCAATGCCGTCGATCCGTTTTCCACCATCGAAAAATATGGTTCGGATCCGTTGCGCTGGTATATGATTACAAATGCGTCGCCATGGGACAACCTGAAATTTGATGTTGACGGCATTGAAGAGGTGCGGAGAAAATTCTTCGGAACGCTTTATAATACCTATTCCTTCTTTGCCCTTTATGCCAATGTTGACGGGTTTGCTTACCGTGAAGATGAGATCCCATTGAACGAACGTCCTGAAATTGACCGTTGGATTCTTTCATTGCTGAATACGTTGATTGACGAAACCAACACCTATTATAATACCTATGAACCGACGCGAGCCGGTCGTGCTATTGCAGAATTTGTCAATGATCATTTGAGCAACTGGTATGTGCGTCTCAACCGGAAACGTTTTTGGGGTGGTGGTTACAATCAGGATAAGATATCAGCTTACCAAACTTTGTATACCTGCCTTGAAACAGTAGCACGGCTGATGGCTCCCATTTCGCCTTTCTATGCTGACCGTTTGTATCTCGATTTGATTTCCGTGACAGGAAAAGGAGATACAGTATCCGTGCATCTGGCTTCATTCCCCGAAGCGAATATGCAATATATTGACAAAACGCTCGAAGAACGAATGAATCTGGCGCAATCCATTTCATCCATGGTATTGTCGTTGCGCAAAAAGGTTAATATAAAAGTTCGCCAACCGCTTTCATCCATTCTGTTACCCGTGAAAGATGCTGTTGTTCGCGAGCATATCGAATCCGTGCAACCGTTGATCCTGAGTGAAACGAATGTTAAAGAACTTCGTTTTGTCGAGAATACGGCAGGAATTCTGGTAAAACGGGTGAAACCTGATTTCAAGAAGTTAGGCCCAAAATTCGGCAAGATTATGAAGCAGTTATCCAGTACTATTGCTGCTATGACTCAGGAAGAGATCATGCTTCTTGAACAAGATGGGGTTTGGTCATGTATGATTGACAATCAGCAAGTCTCTGTCGAAGCATCAGATGTAGAGATTATCTCCGAGGATATTCCGGGATGGCTTGTCGCCAACGAAGGTAACCTGACGGTTGCTCTGGATATTACTCTCACAGAATCGCTTCTGCAGGAAGGCATTGCCCGTGAACTGGTGAATCGTATTCAAAATCTCCGTAAAACAAACGGATATGAAATTACCGATCGAATTGTGATCCGGTTTTTACGATCGGAATATATCGAAGAAGCTGTTAAAACGTATGCCGATTACATATCCGGTCAGACTTTGGCAAACAGCATTACCTTTGTTTCACAGTTGACGGAAAATATAGAAGTTGATTTTGAGTCGTTTAAAGTCTACCTTTATATTGGAAAAGCGTGAAATCTTAATGATGTTAAATATAATAAATTATATGGCTATATCTGTTTGAATGGCTAATTTAGCAGTCCGAAATAACGTCTTAAAATGTGTTGACCATGTCAGAAAAAACAAGATACTCAGATGCAGAATTAGAGGAATTTCGTGCTCTAATTTTAGAAAAACTTGAAAAAGCAGAACATGATTATGAGCTGCTTAAGTTGAGTTTAACCAATATGGATGGTAACGACACTACTGATACGTCGCCAACATTCAAGGTGTTGGAAGAAGGTGCTTCCACTTTGTCAAAAGAAGAAGCAGGACGTTTAGCACAACGGCAGATGAAATTTATCCAGCATTTGCAGGCCGCATTGGTACGTATTGAAAACAAGACCTATGGCATTTGCCGTGAAACAGGAAAATTAATTCCAAAAGAGCGCTTGCGGGCTGTTCCTCATGCTACGTTGAGTATCGAAGCGAAATCAACGGGAAAATAAACACATTCTTGATATACGAATACGGCAGGCGGACAGAAATTATTCCGGTTGCCGTTTTTTGTTTGTAAAAATTGAAATCAAAAGAGTTTTGTGATATTATCAAATAGTAATTCAATAGTATGCCGCTGACTAAACGTATCATTCCCTGTTTGGATATTAAAGACGGACAAACGGTAAAGGGAATCAATTTTCTGAATATTCGTGCTGTAGGTGATCCGGTGGAACTGGGAAGCCGCTACGCACAAATGGGAGCCGATGAATTGGTTTTTCTGGATATTACAGCCACACACGAAAAGCGTAAGACACTCTCGGACCTCGTTACCCGTATTGCACATCATATTAATATACCTTTTACAGTAGGTGGTGGTATTTCGAGTGTGAGTGATGTGTCTACTTTGTTGCAGGCCGGAGCAGATAAAATTTCAGTAAATTCAGCTGCAGTTCGCAATCCTAAGCTAATTGAAGAATTAGCGCTCCAGTTTGGTTCCCAATGCGTTGTTCTGGCTGTAGATACTAAATTCGTGAATGGTGAATGGATTGTGTTCCTGAATGGAGGACGTATACCAACTGAAATCCGTACGTTGGAATGGGTGCAAAATGCCGTTGACCTGGGTGCCGGAGAGATTCTTTTAACATCCATGGATCATGACGGGACAAAAAACGGATTTGCCATTGACCTGACCCGGGAAGTATCCGAAAGTGTTAATGTGCCCGTTATTGCAAGTGGTGGCGCTGGTAAAATGGAGCATTTTGTAGATGTGTTTAATCAAGGCAAGGCAGATGCAGCTTTAGCCGCAGGAATTTTCCATTATGGAGAGATTGAGTTACCTGCCTTGAAACAATTTCTCTATGACAAAGGTATTGAGGTTCGTCGTTAATTATTGAAATCCTCTCTGTTATGCATTTATTTTATGCTCCGGATATCCTGAATAGCCTTTGCTTGCCTGAAGAAGAATCCCTGCATTGTACGAAGGTATTGCGATTGGGTCTGGGAACGCTTATCGCGGTTTCCGATGGAAAAGGTACCCATTTTGTAATGCGTATTGTTGAGGCACATCCAAAACATACCATGGTGGAAATAGTGGAACAGTATTATGAGACACGTGAGGAAACAACACTGACACATATTGCTATTGCCCCGACAAAAAATAAGGAACGGCTGGAGTGGTTTGCAGAAAAGGCTACAGAATTAGGTGTTGACATCATAACGCCTGTCGTTTGTCATTTTTCGGAACGCAGAAGTATAGCTTTCGAACGCCTTGAAAAAATCGTCATTGCTGCTATGAAGCAATCGCAGCGCGCTTATCTTCCTAAGCTTAATCCCGCCATAACGTTTACGGAATTATTGAAAGAGAGCACCGAGAAACAACGGTTCATTGCTCATTGTTACGAAGAAGAGCGGGTTTTGCTACAGGATATTTATACTCCGGATAAGGATGCCATTGTGTTGATTGGTCCCGAAGGAGATTTTTCTCAGGAAGAGATAACAGCGTCTTTTTCGTATGGATTTCAACCTGTGTCGTTAGGGAAGAACAGACTACGCACCGAAACAGCAGGTATTGCCGCCTGTCATATTATGCAGTTAAAGCGCCTTTAAAAAGTTTAGCTCCTATCCGAAAAGAAGGCCGAATAACATTACGAGGACAAATCCGTTGACAAATCCGGCCAGCGTCTGTAAAGGAGTGTGAACTCCAAGAATCAATCGTGATGTTGCTACAGCCGCAGCAATAAATAGCGTTCCTACAATTAAAGCAACAGGGTTGAGGACATAATGCATAGCTACCACGAAGATACCTCCAAAAACACCTCCCAGAGCTGATAAATGGGCACTCATCTTCCATTTTAGATTGACGAGCATTAAAACAACCAAAGCAACAGTACTTCCTACCACCATCATTACAAACCAGAGTGGCATATTGACTTTCCAGAGATATAATGCACAGAAAAGATAGAGCACTAATGAAAAGATGTAAGGAAGAGTGCGTTCTTCTTTTTTTTCAAGATTCACAGAGCTTACTTTCCCTGTTTTCATAAAGAAATAGAGAATCACTCCCGGCAATAATCCCGTACATACAAAAACGATAATACCTACAATAAGCTTTGGCAAGAAAGGAACAACCTCAAATCGTCTTGTTGTAAAAAAGAGTAAGATACCATAAGTTGGTACCAGTAGCGGACTGAAAATAATTGAAAGAATAGATGCAAGTCGTTTCATAGCTTACAGTGTTTTAAATTGATATCCTTGTTGTTGAAGAAACCGGATTGCATCGGGCAAAACGGTAAGCACATTTTGTTTTGCTTTTAGCGAATCGTGAAATACAACAATGGATCCGTTACGCACGTATTTCTTTACATTTTTCAGAATGCGTTCAGGCTGTAACGCCTGATTATAGTCACGTGTAATTACATCCCACATTACCACCTGATAACGTTCGTTCAACGCCCGGTATAATTTTTGCGATAACTGCCCATGCGGGGGCCGTATTAAGTCTGAGTTAATGAGCGATGCTGCTTTTTCGACATTTTCAAGGTATGCCTCAACACTCCAGGAAAACCCCTTTATATGATTAAAGGTATGATTTCCTACGCGATGTCCTTGTTTAATCACCTGTTGAAACACCTCCGGGTGTTTTCTGACATTATCTCCTACACAGAAGAATGTCGCTTTAATCTGGAACTCATCCAGCATCTTCAGTATTACCGGAGTGATTTCGGGTACAGGCCCATCATCGAAAGTCAGATAAACTACTTTCCGGTTTTTATCTTTTCTCCACCATGCCTTTGGGAATAACCAAGGCAGAAAAAACAACGGACGCTCAATAAACATACAAAGAAAAAGAAGTTGCCGGCTTATAGCCGACAACTTTCCTTTTTAAGATTGAACATGAAATTCAGTGGCAAATTGCACAAACTTAGCATAATACTTATCAAACAAAGCTTTTCTGTTGTATTGATGGAAGTAATACAATGCGTTGCGCAAAGCAGCCAAATTAGTTGATATTTGTTCTGTAACTGTATTCATCTGGTTGTTTGTCAGAGCAGCATACCAGGTTAAGTTTTGTGAACTTTCGTTTGCTACGTCATCAAGAATAGCATCTCCCTGTGGCATCTTCCCTAATTCATAATATGATCCGGCCAGGAATGTTGAGAAATAGTCGTTAGGTACTGTTGTCGGAGGAATTACTTTCATGGCATAATTCAGCACCTGTAGAGCAGAATCACGTTTATTTTCTGCTATTAATCCTTCGGCTAACACTCCGAATTGCATCCGGAATGTGGTGCACATCCGTAAAATATTTTCATCCAGATAGACTTTCGGATTCTGAATATCCCCCCAACGGAATTTATGCATCATATTGTCATACATCGCTTTGGTATTCACTGAGCCGCCATCTTTCCAGATCGGGACAATACGTTGTGCGATACCTTCCTGTTGGAAATAGTTGCTTAATCCCAGATACATATCATTGCCTACCGTGTTGGCAAAATAGATCGGACGTTTCCAATGGTTGGTTTGCAACATGTCGAGAATCATCATATCGGCTTTCGTAACCTGACGTCTCAGCGTTATATTCATTTCAGGAACAATCTGATTTGCCAGGGTTGAATCCACCGTATGGGTACGAAGCACTTCATCTTTATTTACTTTCAATACCAAATGAGAAGTTGGGAATATGTCGTGCCCTAATGGATCTTTTGTTTGAGGATTCTTGCTCAGGATGAATTGCAAGGCCAGCGAAAGATCAATTTTAGTGGTATCCTTAGGATTAGCAACATAAGCCACATCGTGATTTCCTTCTGCATATTGTGCCGGCGTCCATGAAATAGGAAGCGGTGCAGAGGAATATACAGGACGTTTCATTTGATCGATGTACCAGTCTGTTTGTAAATAACTTAGATTACATACACGTACATCGCGCCGGAGTCCTTCCACTTCGATACTATACCATAGTGGGAACGTGTCATTATCGCCATTAGTAAAGATAATTGCATTGGGTGCCAGTGAATTCAGATAGTTGGCGCCAAAATCACGCGCTGTGTAACGATCGGATCTATCGTTACTTTTCCAGTTTTGTGAAATTAAAATGGCTGGCACAATTAATCCGATAACAGTTGCAAGAATCGCACTTGGCGATGATGCTAGCTTATTGCGCAGATAATTTGCAATAGCCAACACTCCGAATCCTATGAATATACAGAACGCGTAGAACGATCCTGTGTAAGAATAATCTCGTTCACGAGGCTGTAATGGCGTTTGATTCAGATAGATAATGATTGCAACACCCGTCATGAAGAAGAGCGTAAATACGATCCAGAAGGTTTGTTTCCCTTCTTTGCCCGCATACATTAACAAAAAGAGCAGCCCTATAATTCCCATTATTAAAGGAAGCATGAAGTAAGTATGGCGCCCTTTGTTGTTTTTCATATCTTTAGGCAAAGTACTTTGATTTCCTACCAACCAGTTGTCGATAAAATTGAAGCCGGTGATCCAGTTACCGCGATCGATTTCGCCATAGGACTGTTTATCATTTTGCCTACCACTAAAGTTCCACATGAAATAGCGGAAATACATGAAATCTAGCTGGTAACTCAGGAAGAACTTCAGATTTTGCCCAAATGTTGGCATTTTACCAACGGCATCTTGTCCGCAAGGTGAATAATCTACATTGAGCGCTGGTTTTCCAACCCACGATTCGTAAGCTTGCACATGGTTTGGTTGGTCACTGAACATACGGGGGAAAAACATATAGAAAACAGGATCATACACAGGCGTTTGTTTATATCCTGTGATAATATACTGATCTTTATCTCCCGGATGTGTTTTGGGCTTCTTATTCCAGATAGGACTTCCGTTTTTTTGAACTGGAGCACACATACCGTTGCCGGCCGGCTGATATTTATAATCGGCAGTATACATTGGACCATAGAATATAGGATGGACATCTCCGTACTGTTCGCGGCTTTGGTAACTCATCAGAGCAAACACATCGCTCGGAGCATCTTCATCCATAGGAGGTTGGGCCGAAGAACGAATCAACACAATTGTAAATTGTGAATATCCGATCAGAATCATTGCAAGTGCAAGAATAATCAGGTTTAATATCCGACGGGATACACGAACTTTCTTGACCAAGAGAAGATATACCAACAGGAAAAGAATGATAACGGCTACCCAGACACTTTTTCCTAGGAAGGGAACCCCGGAAAGAGCAATGGCAAGAATAAAAGCAAAACGAGCCTGCGCTTCGTTTTTTCCTTTTTGTGTTGCATAAATTGCCCAGATAAACACAATGGCTACAATGATGGCATAAGCGATGACGCCGCTGTTGAAAGGTAATCCTAATGTGTTGACAAAGAAAAGTTCCAAAAAGCTGGATAGCCAGAAGAAACTTGGAATCATGCCATAAAAGACGGCGGCTAAAATGGAAATCGCAACCAAAAAGGCTATGAAAGCGCTTTTTCTAGTATGTTGATGTTTCCGGAAATAAAATATCATTACTAATGCCGGAATAGTCAACAAACTCAAGAGATGAACACCAATAGAAATCCCTATGGCATAAGCAATCAATAATAACCAACGATCAGAGTGAGGCTCGTCAGCGACTTCCGACCATCGCAACATTGCCCAGAAACTGAATGCTGTAGATAACGCTGCAAAACTGAATACGTCTGTTTCGGTAGCTGAAAACCAGAAAGAATCAGTAAAGGCAAAAGCCAGAGCACCTACTAATCCCGCACCCCAGATGGTGAGCATTTTGCCCATGGTGTAATCTTCTTCATTCTTGATTAAAAGTTTACGGGCAAGAATCGTAATCGTCCAGAACAGGAATAATACTGCACCGGCGCTATTTAAAACAGAGATTCTGTTGACCCAGGTACTTACGTGTGCAGGATCAGATGCAAACAGTGAAAATAAGTGACCTACTAACGAAAAAAACGGATATCCGGGTGGATGTCCAATTTCTAGTTTGTATGCAGTAGTAATGAATTCCGGGCAGTCCCAAAAGCTTACTGTTGGTTCCATTGTAAGCAGATAGACAATAGCCGCGATGATAAAAACCATCCATCCCAGCAGGACATTGATCCGTTTAAAACGCTTCATAAGAGACAATTTAGGCTTATCAATTTGTGATTATACTTTTTATGCTGGCAAAGATACAAAATAATTCTGTTTGCATTTGAAAATTATTCAGACTGATATTGCAGGAAATAAGTTCCCTTTTGTTTGGATTGTAAAATAGTTTGTCAATGTTAATGGATTGTCTGTGCCTGCTTAATTATTGTTTATGATCATATTGTACAATTTGACAATAAAACGAATGGGAAGGTGGTATTATTGCAGGGATAACAGCACTACAACTATATATAAGAATGGACAATAAGGTAAATGATGTGCTTCTTAAATTTGAATCTGCCTGTAATGATATCGAAAAATTATGCCTATGTTTGCCCCTATAATCTAATCTTTGCTATGGAAGACGCGGTGTTCTTTGCGATCACTCCAAAGTCGTTTCGTAAGTTGTTTGATCTCTATTACGAACCTTTATGCCGATCGTTGAATTACTATACACGTGATGCACAGGCTATTGAAGAAATTGTGCAAGATGTGTTTGTAACCCTCTGGGAAGATCGGGATCGTCTGCACATTGAGCATATTAAAACCTATCTTTTTTCTGCAGCACGTTATCGTGCATTGAATTACCTTCGCGATAGACAACGTCAGGCTACATTTTTGGAGGCATGGTCTGAGGAAGAGCTTCTGCAAAAACAGGGCAATGACGTTTTGAATTACGACGAGTTGATTCCTCAACTACAAATAGCAATTGAAAATTTACCCACACGTTGCCGTCAGATCTTTGATCTTAGCCGGAAAGAACAACTTACATATCGGCAAATAGCAGATTCACTGAATATCTCAATTAAAACAGTAGAGTCACAAATGAGTATCGCATTGCGAAAAATCCGTGATCACTTTGCCTCAAATTATCACTGTGGATAAACATGATATAGCGCTGATATCATTTTATTCTATTTTTTTTCGATGGCTTTTGGGGATTTTCGCCTGTTGAGGTGTCTATGATATAGGTGCCCATTGTGACGCCAATAAAATAATCAGAAGCCATATAACTTGCTTTGCATTTGATGCCGGTTTATTTCTTCCAAAGAACATGTAAATCATTAATGTGTAACTTAACCCTATATTCTATGACACGAATGACCTCAAAGATTCTTGCAAGCATTGCCTTAATGTTTGCTATTGCTGTTCCCAATCCTGCAAAGGCATCCGTAACTTCTTTCCAGAAAGAAAACGACGGAGTCCTGTTTAAGCTGGATAAAGGAACGATGAAAGTAAATATCTGCCTGGACAACATGGTTGAAGTCAGATATACCATTTTTAAAACCCTCCCGGTTAAGAAATCACTGGTTGTTGTCAATCCATGGGAAACGCACCCTCAGTTTAAGGTTTCCGAGACAAAAAATGAGATTGTTATCTCTACCCGGAATCTGGTTGTTCATGTTGATAAAGCTACCAACGGAATTCAGTTTTTTAATCTTCAGGGAGATTTGATTCTGAGCGAGGATGGCGCTAACGGAACAACCATGAATCCCGCTACCATCGACGGAATTGCAACGTATAATTGCAGTACGGAATTTAATTCTCCGTCAAACGAAGCGCTTTATGGGCTGGGATGTCATCCGACGGATACGCTTTCCATTGACTACAAAGGGCGCAACCAGTCATTGGCCATTATGTATTTGACCGGAGCCATTCCTGTTCTTCTGTCCAATAAAGGGTACGGCCTGATGTGGGATAACTATTCGGCATCAGATTTTTATGGAAAACTGGATCATAATACCAAGTATAAATATGTTTCCGAAAGCGGCAAAATGGTAGATTACTACTTTATGTACGGGCCAAGCCTTGACAAAGTTGTCGCATCTTACCGCATTGCTACCGGGGAAGCTCCCATGTTTCCAAAATGGGCGTTCGGACTCTTTCAGTCACAGGACAGGTACAAAAGCCAGGCAGAAGTATTATCCGTAAAGGACAATTACCGCAATAATCATATTCCGGTAGACTGCATTGTTCAGGACTGGTATTACTGGGAGCCCGAGCCGATTGGTTCCAATGTAATGTATGCGGAAAGGTATCCCAATCCCAAAGAAATGGTTAATGAGTTACATAAGGCCCATATTCACGCGATGATCTCTATCTGGCCTGTTTTCGGAAAAGGTTCTGCCAATTATAAAGCCATGCTTGATGCCGGTAATTTAACTACGTTGGATTGGAAAAATGTGGTAACCAATCACTGGGATTATTATTATGATGTTTATAGCAAAAAAGCAAGAACGATGTATTGGAACAAGGCCAACAGTCAATTGATATCCCGTGATGGATGGGATGCCTGGTGGGTAGATCAGTGCGAACCCGACGTGGGGAATGACCGCATAGCATTGCGGAAGACATGCAACTTTGCTATTGGAAAAGGAATTGATTACTTCAACACCTATTCATTAATGCATACCACCGGATTATACACCAACTGGAGAAAAGATATCCCCGGAAAGCGGGCTTTTTTCCTGGTACGTCAGGCTTTTGCCGGGCAACAACGAAATGCCACCACCTTATGGTCATCGGATGTCACCTGCACCTGGAGAGCTTTCAAGAGCCAGGTGCCACAGGGAATCAATGCCTGCGCTTCGGGAATCCCTTACTGGACATCTGACATTGGCGGTTACCACTTAAATTGGGCAGCTCCCGACTGGTCAACGCCTGCCAACCGTGAATTGTTTACGCGATGGTTTCAGTTTGGCACATTCTGTCCGATCTTCCGTATCCACGGGAAAGGAGAAAGAGCTTTATATTCCGATAACTGGGATGCAAAAACGAAAGCCATCCTGCTGAATTACGACAACCTGCGTTACCGGTTGATGCCTTACATCTATTCGCTTGGATGGAAAGTGACTCATCAGGGCTACACTATCATGCGTGCACTTGCATTTGATTTCAAAAATGATGCCGCGATTGACTCTATTCCCGATGAATATATGTTTGGGCCAGCTTTCCTTGTAAACCCGGTCACCTATAGCATGATGGGTCAGGAAAATGGCACCAAAATGGAAGACACCCGGAAAGTGTATCTTCCCAAAGAGACTATCTGGTATGATTTCTGGACAGGAGAGAAATATCAAGGAGGACAGACGATTGATGCCAAAGCGCCTATTGAAACATTGCCACTCTTCATGAAAGCCGGATCGATAGTCCCTATGGGGCCATTCCTGCAATACGCAACTGAGAAACCTGCTAATCCGCTCGAGATTCGTATCTACCCTGGTGCTGACGGAAGTTTCGTGCTTTACGAAGATGAAAACAATACCTATGATTATGAAAAAGGCGTTTATGCCACTATTTCTTTCAAATGGAACGATGCCAGACACGAATTGATCATTGGCAAGCGGCAGGGAAGTTTTCCGGGCATGTTGCAAAACCGGACATTCCATATTATCATTGTTACTCCGGCAAAGGGAACAGGTGTTGCAATAACCAAAGATCCCGATAAGACCGTTCAATACAATGGCGCTGAACAGACCATCAAATTGTAAGCCAAGTGAATTTTTGGGATAGAAAAGGATAATCTTTTCTGAAGGAAAAACAGATATGGATTTTCCTGTTAATAATGCGGGTCAACTGACCCGCATTATTAATTTTTATTTAGGGGTATAATGTTGTTTGGGTGTCTATTTATAATAAGGAGTTAAAAATATAGATATGAAGACTGTTGTTTGTTTAGTTTTATTTTCTATAGTGGGTTTGTCCTGTTCTGCTTTTGTAAAGGCAAATCAAAGATATACGGATGTAAATCGCCAAAATAGAGTAATAATATTATCAGATATCGGAGCAGACCCAGATGATTCCGAATCAATGGTTCATTTACTTTTATATTCAAATGAGATTGAAATTGACGGATTAATTGCTACGACATCTTGTTGGCAAAAAACGGTAACACATCCCGAATATATCAGAAGCATAGTTCAGGCTTATGGTAAAGTACAGCCTAATCTTAATCAAAATGAATCCGGATTTCCGAGTGCAGAATCGCTGTTAAAAGAAGTAACACATGGCATAGCAGCATACGGCATGCAAGGCGTCGGCAAAGGAAAAGACTCTCCGGGATCCAAATTAATAATTAAAGTTCTTGAAGAAAAAGATGATCGCCCTTTATGGATATGCGTGTGGGGAGGAGTGAATACTCTTGCTCAGGCGTTGTATGATATTAGCAAGACAAAATCAGAAAAAGAAGTAAATCAGTTGATCGCTAAACTAAGAGTTTATACCATATCCGATCAGGACGACAGCGGCATTTGGCTTAGGAAAAAGTTTCCCAATTTATTTTACATTGTAAGTCCTGGAGATGATTACGGAAGCGCAACATGGAGTGCAATTAATAGTTATATAAAAGGAATAAATAATGAAGTGATAAGTAACACTTGGCTGGCTAAAAATGTTCAACAAGGTCATGGTGCTCTTGGAGCTGCATATCCTGATGTTTCATGGGGAATGGAAGGCGATACCCCATCGTGGTTGAATTTAATTCCAAACGGATTAAATTATCCGGAACATCCTGATTGGGGTGGCTGGGGCGGCCGTTACGAATTATATAAGCCTAAATTTGATTCTCTTAAAAG
This sequence comes from Microbacter margulisiae, assembly GCF_014192515.1. NCBI lineage: Bacteria > Pseudomonadati > Bacteroidota > Bacteroidia > Bacteroidales > Porphyromonadaceae > Microbacter > Microbacter margulisiae. Next base: position 936,631 of record NZ_JACHYB010000002.1, on the reverse strand, counting down.
GGGAAGTTCAGGTGTGCCGAATGAACCTGAACCCAGAGAGATATGGACAAATGCAGTTGACAAATATACACCATATATTCGTAGTGAATATGGACGAACAGTTCGATTGGACACTGTTACATTTACCAGTAATAAAGCAACCTTATTCCGGTGGCGGGATGATTTTCAGAATGATTTTGCTGCTCGGATGGGCTGGTGTACAGAATCATATAGACAAGCAAATCATCCCCCAGTTCCTAGGTTATTGGTACCGGAGCATATAATTGTAAAATCGGGGGAAGGCTTTAATTTGGATGCCACAGCAACCGATCCTGACGGAGATAACCTTAGTTATCTGTGGTTTGACTATCCGGAAGCCGGATCATATAAAAAAACGATAAAAATTCTCGGAGCTGAAAATAGTCATAGCGTCTATGCCATAGCACCAGAGGTTAACAAAAAAGTAACTGTTCAATTTATTTTGAGAGTCACAGACAAAGGTACACCTCCATTATCAAGATATAAAAGAGTCTTTGTGACTATACTACCAAGGTAAAAGCACAACTCTAGGTAAAAAAGAAAAGTTTTTCAGTCGTAAGGTCAATTAAGACAAAGGACACATTTAAAGTATCAATCATTGATTCTGGTAATTCAATTTTTTATGTCACATCAAATATTGTCAAAGAACATTATCCTCATGTCATTCTAAAAACTGAAATTTGGGAAATAGTACCTGGGGTATATATGTCAATCAGTCATACTAAATAAATTTATTTCCACATGAAAAAATTCATCAGCAGAGTCTTCATTTTAGTAGGAGTATCTATTATTGCTCCTTTTTGCTTGCAGGCGCAAGATGTTCAACCTGCCCCTATTCATGAGATAGGAATTAGTTTTAATAATCTGAATTATTTTGGATTGAGGTATAAATGGGGAAATGATACGACCCTTTACCGTATCACTGGACTTGTATTGAATGGATCGTATGCGAAAGATACTCCAAGCTCTTCAGGATCTTTAAATTCAGGGGCCGGATTCGGTTTTGCTATAGGATTTGAAAAGCGGAAACCGATTAACAATAGCCTCTCATTTTATGATGGGCTTGAATTACTACCTTCGTTTAATTATTCCTATACTAACAATGAAAATAGTTGGAAAAACACAATATTCCAGGTGAATGGCGGGTTAGGCGTCGTACTGGGATTAAGCTATAAAATAAGTTCTACTATCTATTTAGATGCAGAAGTGGAGCCTAATGTTATGTATTCCTACATAATAAATAAAACCATGGGTAATGGAACCACAACCAAAACGAGAACTTCTAAGTTTGCTTTTAATCTGAATAATACAGCAAACCTGACATTATCTTACCGGTTTTGAATGATATAAAGCTTCGATTTTAATATACACACACAGAGGTGTATATTTGTATTCGAAAAGCTTTGAGTGAAGTAAAGATTCGGCTTTAATGAATATTTGATCAAATCAATCTATTATTAGTGATATATACCATGAAAAACAGATCTTGTATCTTTCCGTTTTTGTTTCTACTATTATTTGCCTTCCAAGTAGAGGGACAGCAGTATGCGCAACGCAAACAGCTCTTTGATTATCATTGGAAGTTTGCGTTAGGCGATTCTCCGGCTGCCAGTAACACTGATTTTAACGACAGCCATTGGAGAACATTGAATTTACCCCATGACTGGAGCATTGAAGGTAAAATAGATAAAAACAATCCCTCCGGAGAAGCCGGAGGATATTTCCCAACCGGGATAGGCTGGTACCGTAAGGAATTTTATGTGCCTTCAACGTGGCAGGGAGAAGAAGTATCTATATATTTCGAAGGAGTCTATATGGATTCCAAAGTGTTTGTTAATGGTCAACTTCTGGGAGTCCATCCCTATGGCTTCACCTCGTTTGCTTACGACCTTACCCCCTATCTGAAGTACAACAAGAAAAACATTATTGCCGTGCGGGTGGATAATTCCCAACAAGTGAATTGCCGCTGGTATAGCGGTTCAGGCATCTACCGGCATGTATGGTTAATAAAGGCCAACCCGGTACACATAGCCCACTGGGGAGTGGAAATAACAACACCGGAGGTCTCTTCCCAACAAGCAATCGTCCGGATAAAAACCTGCATAAAAAACGAAACAGGCAAACCGCAGACCATTATGCTCACTACCCATCTAACCGACAAACACAATAAGATGGCAGGAGAGAATCAGGTATCTGTACATTTACAGGCGAACGAAGAAAAGGAAGTATCCCAGGCCATAACCGTACACAAACCCCTGCTCTGGAGCCCCGAAACGCCCAGTCTGTATCAGGCGGCATTTAATCTTAAGCAGGGAGACAAAATCATAGGACGATTACAGAAGACATTTGGCATTCGTTCGATAACCTATTCAGCAGAAAAGGGCCTGCAGCTCAACGGGAATTCCATAAAGCTTGACGGAGGATGCGTGCATGACGATAATGGCTGCCTGGGAGCTGCCGCCTATGACAGGGCAGAAGAAAGAAAGATAGAGTTGCTGAAGTCAGCCGGGTTTAATGCAGTACGTACGGCACACAATCCACCTTCGGAAGCTTTTCTGAATGCATGTGACAAGTTGGGGCTAATGGTTGTAGACGAGGCATTCGATTGTTGGCGTGTAGGAAAAAATAAATATGACTATGCCCGTTTCTTTGACCAGTGGAATCAACGCGATCTTGCAGCAATGGTATTGCGCGACCGTAACCATCCTTCAGTAATTATGTGGAGCATAGGGAACGAGATCATCGAAAGGGAATCGCCCGAAGCCATTCAAACGGCCAAGATGCTCGTTGGCGCCATACACAAGATGGATCCGACACGTCCGGTTACCTCTGCGATACCAACCTGGGACAATAAATGGGCAATATTAGATTCACTGATGGCTACACTTGACATTTGCGGATATAACTACGAGCTATTCCGTGCCCCTTCCGACCATCAGCGCGTTCCTTCCCGTGTTATCGTTCAAACCGAATCCTATCCCAAAGATGCTTTTAAGAACTGGGATATGGTGCATAGCCATCCATATATTATAGGAGATTTTGTATGGACAGCCATGGACTATCTGGGAGAATCGGGCATCGGGCGATACTATTATCCCTGGGAACCCAAAGGAGAATCCTGGGAAGCGAATTTATTCCCCTGGCATGGTTCCTATTGCGGCGATATAGACCTTACAGGATGGAGAAAGCCAGTCTCCCACTATCGCGATATTTTGTGGAACAACACCGAGAAGCTATACCTTGCAGTTCAGGAACCCAATCCTGCCAGTGGTGAGATTCAACTAACCTCATGGGCAGTCTGGCCTACCTGGGAAAGTTGGACATGGCCGGGATATGAAGGAAAAACATTGCAAGTTGAAGTATATTCTAAATACCCCCGGGTCAGATTATATCTCAACAATAAGCTTATCGGGGAGAAGCCGACAACCCAGGCACAGGAATTTAAAGCCACCTTTCCCGTTCCGTATACTCCCGGTGTATTGAAGGCAGTAGGCGTTATGGGGAATCAAGAAACGGAATCAAAAACTTTAAGGACAGCCGGAGCGCCGGCAAAAATACAACTCATTCCCGATCGAAAGACATTATTGGCCAATGGAGAAGATCTGTCGTTTATCACTATCGAGATAACGGACAAAAACGGAGTTCCCCAACCCAACGCCGGTAACAGGTTACAATGTAAGATTGCAGGGCAGGGAGTTATTGCCGGTGTAGCGAATGCCAATTTACAAGATCCTGATCCATATGCAGGTCTCACCCGAAAAGCATGGCATGGACGTGCTCTTGTGGTGGTTAAAAGTACCCGAAAGCCAGGCAATATAAGACTTACAGTAAGCTCGGCAGGAATGCCTGATGCTTTCTTGGTTATCAAGACAAAGAAACAGATGGCTCACAACCCATAAACTCAAAATGTTTATTAGAGCCATAGAATAAAAATCATACAAGCAAACTGACCGGATGACTCTCAGTCATCCGATCAGTAAAACAGCAAGAACAGAAAAAAAATTCGTGCGTTCTTATCTTTTTATTTTTTTTCTGTTCTTTCCTACATCACCACTTTCATTACGGCAGGAGTGTAATCGGTGGTTTTTGTAGGAGTGATGGCAGCCATCCTGAAGTAATACCTGGCAGCTACGTCCAACCCTTTCACCTGAAAATAGGCCTGTGTGCTATAACCGGCAATTGACCATCCCTCTTCCGTTTCGGGCAATTTATCCTTTGCCATCTGCCAGATATAAGAACCTGCGGTACTGACGGCTTTTGCTATCAGGTAAACATAACCGGAATTGTCACCGTCAATGGCTGCCAAAACCGGTTTCTGAATCGAAACAGGTTGCTTCATGATATGAAAACCGCTGCTTAAAATAGCTGTTTCATCACCATTGGCAATCCGGTTCACATAAGCAGCCAAAATGCGGAAATCATAATCGACCTCTTCTTCTGCATCATGCATGGCCGAGACTGCCGTATGACTTCCGTCTTTGGACGCCAGGTAGGTAGTATTTAACTTATCTACCTTTGTCTTGGCTTCAGCGAGGGGAACATCAGGTTCCGGGAATAAAATATTTCCTGTGAGTTGTTCAAGCACGCTGGAACAAAACGTGATTTTTACCGGAATAGGAAACCGGATAAAGTCGTAAAGTGCTCTGATTTTCTTCATAAAAATAAAAATTTAAGTGAATAATTGATTGTTTATAAGAACGCTATGTGTATCACTGCCCATGATGTAAAGCATAGAATGTAAACTGTCTGTGCGACGTTGTATAAGGTCTGTGCAACGTTGCACAGGGTGAATTCCACGTTGCATACTACCGATGTAATGGTGCACAAGGAAAATTCCATGTTGTATAATGTCAGTAGAACATTGCATAAGATAAATTCCACGTTGCACAGTTCTTATGGAACGCTGCATAAGGTTAATGTTACGTGGTATTGTATCTGGGTAACATGGTACAGTGTAAATGTTACGTTGCATTGCACCTGTGTAACATGACACAGGGTGAATTCCACGTTGCACAGAGTCTGTGTAACATTGCATAGGGTAAATCCCGGATTGCATAAAAGCTATGTCATTTTGTAAGACCCGGACTGTGCGGAGAAGCATAGCAATGGATATTGATGTTTGCCGGTTTATATCGGGAACAATATTCATCTGTTGCATCGGATGAATAATCGAACGAAATGGCAGTAAAGCAGATTCTGGATAAAAATAAGCAGCGCTCATAGTATTTGATTTTGAATGGGTGGGCGCCACAAAGTAAGGGATAATAACAGAGTTGGACTGTACAGTTCAAAAAAACCGACATATTAACTTTGCGTTATTTAACGATTCGCATTTAGTTAATATTCAATCAAATACAGGCTTTTGAAAATGTAAGCATATTAACTGATCAAAAAGCCCTATAAATTGCCCTGAAAAGGCACCTGTTTTTTGGCAAGAAATGAGGAGAGATTCTCATCTTTATCCAGTTCCAGCTTCTTCCTGATGTTCGACCGGAACACATAAAGCGATTCTTTTTTTGATGTTGAGCAATGCCACAATGAGCGACACCTCGAACCCGGCATGGATGAGGCAACAGAGCAGGATTTAATTTGGAAGGATAAGTTGTAAAGAATTGAAAACGAAAGAAGAAATAACACGAAAAACGAAACGCAGTACTGCAATCTTAAGAGAATCCAGGGTAGATCGTAATTTCTCCTGGTTATAATTTCAGTTTTAGGGTGAAACTTGTTTTGCTTTTGCAGCTAAAAATCAGAAGATGTTTGTTGTAACCGTTAGATAGAACTATTATTTTCTTCGGTCATAAACATCTTTAATTACTATCTGTACTGAAAGGCGAGGCAGGAAGTCCTTCGCTGTTATATAAATTGACATCAGGAACATTTGCCCATCCATACCGTGCAGCAACAGGGTTCTGAATCTGATTGCTGTACACTATCACTTCCCGGTCTTTCATTATTGCAGTTGCCGGCACGAAACGATTATTGTTTCCAGCAATGGTAAATCCTCTCAATACTCCGGTTCCTTTGGTGGATAACCCTTCTCCAGTGTGGGTGAAATGGAGAATAATTTTATTCTTTTCAATTTTGAACGAATGGAAAGTAGGCCCCGAATACTCAATTTTTTCTTTGTAGGCCAGTGCTCTGGCGGCAAGGGCTAGTCTTTCACCTACCGGTTGTTTGTGTGGAGAATGGATCTGATTGGCATCCCCACAGTCAGTGGTCACGATCAAAGCTGTATTTTTTATCTTTTGAGATACTTTGAATTGAGATTCCCTTAATTCGGGAACCATGTCTTTGTTGGGAGTTATCTGAACGATCAGAAATGGGAAATTGCCCTGATGAAAATCTTGCCGCCAGTCTTTAATCATATTTGCCAGCACAATGGCATACTGCCTGGGGCGCCAACTGTTGTTTTCTCCCTGATACCATGCTACTCCTTTTACAGCAAAAGGAATAAGCGGGTAGATCATTCCATTGTACAATCCGTTCATGACTTCACCCTCCGGATGCCAGTGCGCATCCATAACCGAATCGTAATGTTCTGCCAGATGTTTAAGTTCCGGATTGCCATCTAAGGCAGCTTTACTTGTCCAGTCTTCGGCAGGAGTTCCTCCATAGGCTGAAAAAAGAATACCGACAGGAACTTTCAACTGTTGATAGAGATCTCGGGCAAAAAGATACCCTACAGCCGAAAAGTTTGTTACAGTTTTAGGAGAACAAACCGTCCAGTTGCCATGCACGTCATTGATAGTTTTCGATGCATATTTTTCAGGCACATAAAATTCTCTGATCAATGGATAGTTGGCTGCATCCCGTTCTTGTTCCCAATGATCAATCAAAGGTTGCGGCGGACGTGGCCCCAATTGTCGTTCCATATTTGATTGTCCGCTACACAGCCAGACTTCTCCTACCAATATATCGTGAATAGTAACCGTGTCTTGTTCTCCTGTGATGACCATGGATGATGGAGTAAAAAGATAATTCATAGGAGATAGTTTTACCATCCATTTGCCATGTTGGGCTATGGTGGAAACGGTCTGTCCATTAAATTTTACCGTTATCCGGGTTTCGTTATCGGCAGTTCCCCATATTGGCACAGGTACTCCTTTCTGTAAAACCATGTGATCACTAAACAGGCTGTTCGGTTGCACTCTGGCGCTCGTATAATGCACTGCCAATAACAGACAAATAGTAAGGAAAATGTTTTTCATGTTTGTGCTTTGTTTTTATAACACTCAACGGAGAGCGCCCTCCGTTGAGCAGGGTGTAAGGTTAGCCAGGCACACTCTCATATTGTAAAGTCATTTGACTTTATGTGGTAGATGGACTCCGGGAAGATTGATGGCACTACGTATTTCCGTTGCTTACTATAGTTCCAATTTATCTTTTTCGTAAGAATCCTCAATTTCCTGCACCTAAAGGCTGCATTTTCATAGAACACTTATGGCAAGACAGGCTTATTTAATTCAATAGCTAAAATCGTAACCTCTTTATCCTCTCTATGAAAATCTTTTAATACTATACCCTGGTTGTCTTTTTGTTGAAAAGTGACGGGTTTCCCATCTGTCACAGAATAGGCCCTGATTACCTTTTGTCCTTTGTTCAGAGGAGGAACAATAAATTCTTTGTCCTTAAATCCGTCCAGCAGATAAATATAAATGGTATTTCCTTTATACGTAAATCCATATTCGCCATCTTTGGGATTCCATGGTCCTCCCCGCGTGCCGTAAACAGCAACGCCTACGTATTTAAGCCATTGTCCGGTCTTTCTCAGTACATCTTGTTCTAAGCCGGGTATCTGACCATGCCTGTCGGGGCCGACATTCAACAGTAGTATCATGTTGCGAACCACACAGTCAGCTATCATTCGTTTTAATTTTCCATAGGAAATGACATGGGCAGTATCATTGGCATAAGGCGTATAACCCCACGCAGGCGACATACTCATGGCTTTCACCCATACTTCTTCCGATCGAACCGGGCCCGTAACGGGAGCACTGCCCTCTTCGACTGCATAGTCGCCAATCCAGCCGGAACGTGAATTGGCTACGACATCCGGTTGATACTTCCGAACAATACCCATCAACCCTAAAGGAATCCCTGTTGTTTTATCCAAAACCTGATATTTGCGATCTACCGGCCATGGATTATTTGGATTGAGATATTTTCCCGGTTCCCAAAAATAGTCTCCCTGGGCATCTGTTCCCTGCTGGGCAATCCATCCTCCGTCCCAAAACAGCAAATCAATTTTGCCGTAATGGGTCATTAACTCCTTTGTCTGGCAATAGAGTTCATTCTTCATCAACCGGGCGTTTTCTTTATGTGCGATGTTGGTAGTGTATCCAAAGGTATTCGGCTTGCAGTCTGTTCCGGTAACATCATAATAACCGGGATATTGCCAATTGATCAGGGTTTTGTATAATCCCACCTTTAATCCATATTTGCGGCAGGCTTTTACATAGGCTTTTACAAAATCCCGATGATGGGTCTGTTCACTGGTGAAGGCGCCCGGGAATGCAGTCTTGAAAAGAGCATATCCCTCATGATGCATCGTAACCATGACCATAAATTTCATTCCTGCCACCTTGGCTAAGGATGCCCAATGATCGGCATTAAATTTATCTGCCGCAAAATAGAATTTCCCACTTTCCGGATAAGCAAGCTTATCATATTCTTTAGGCAATATTCCTTTGTTTTCCATATACCATTCTCCCTGGGCTGGTCCGGAATATAATCCCCAATGGATCATCATGCCGAACTTTGCATCCAAAAGCCAAGCCATTTTCGAATTATTTTGTTGCCGGATACCTAGATCGCTTACGGGGATGCGTGGAGACAAAGGATGGATGCCTTTGATGGATTGTGGTACATATTTACCCAGGTATTTTATATTGATATCATCTGCCCAAGCTTTTAGATTTGAAATATTTTCCGGATTTTGGATGTCAACATTAGCTTTAGTTTGATCAGCTCCGGTTGTAAATTTAAGTTTTACTTTTTTCCAGTCGGCCAGTGCACTGGAAACTCCCGTATTATGATCTCCCACCCCGGTAATGTCTATCTTGACTTCTCCCGAACCACTTTCGGTCTTCAGCCATCCGGTCAGTTCATATACAGATGAGGGCTTAAGTGTGATGGGCATCCGGACGATAGTCCCCGCACTGATTTCCACCGATTGGTTTCCGGAATGTACAGTGGTATTCGAAAGGGTGGCGCCATTACCAATAATTATCCAAGGGGTAAGATTCTTATTTTCAAAACCGGAATTAACCAGATTAATTTGGCTGTTCTGTGATTTTCCGGTGAGAGAGAATAAACAGAAAAGATTTATGATGAATAGTTTTTTTAATGCTGATTCAAGTTTCGGTGTGTTCACTATGAATATGTTTGTTGGGTTTCTGATTGGTTATTTTCATTATACTTAATTCAACTTGCGAAAGGGAAAAACTGGCTGATATACAATCAAAAACAATATAATATGCGAAATGTTTTTTTAGTTCACTTTCTTCAGGGTTACCAGATAGACATCATTTTGCCGCATGTTCAGCTCCCGGGAGAATGTTCCGCCTGCTGAAACCTGGACAATCTCCTTGCGAACCGGCGAACCGTTATCAATCTGTTTTATCGCCGCCACTTCCTGCCTTGTCAACTGGTTCGGTTTCCCCATTTCCAGATAGGTGGTGTAGGCATCGTTCACATGATAACCGATCTGGTAGAGTTCAAGGCAATAAGTGCCTTCGGGAACATCTGTCAGTTCCACTTTGACCTTTCCGGCCGGCTTGGAGGGCAGGTTGCGGATATAATACTGCTGGTCATTGGTGGAATCGGGTAAGGTGTAGGTGTAATTCCAGAAGAGCACCTGAATACCACCCTTGTCATCCCTGCATGCCCAGGAGGAGCTGTCCTTATCTGCCAGTTCTGTCTTTCCAAGCTTGTTCAGATAGTCATAGGCGTAAAATGCCGGTTTCTTGATGCCTTCATAATTCATCAGCCCAAATCCCCCATGGAAAGGCCTGAATCTTGGCCCTGCTTCTTCAAAGATATCGGTGAAGGTCCAATAAGACATGCTATTAGCTGCATCTCCTGTCTGTTTAATCTTTTCCAGAATATAAGCAGCCTCATGGTAGCTGTCATGGATGGGATCGGAGGGTGTATAGGAGGAACTCCATTCCGTATAGTGGAGTTGTAAATGGGGCATGGGTGACTCGCTTATTTGTTGCCGGGTCTTGATGATGTCTCCGCTCACGCTCTTGGGGTCTTTGCTCAATACGGTGCCTGTATTGCCGTATTGGTCTAAATAGCCCTGGTTTACGCCGTAGCTGTGGGTACTGATAAAATCCAACGGTACCTGGTTCCTGTAGCAATAGTCTATCATGTCAGGTACCCATGCTGCTCCGGCGGTGGCGGGGCCTCCGACCCGGTAATCCTTATTGACGCTTTTGATGGCTTCTGCCGTGTATTTATACAATTTGAAATAGTCGGCCTGGCTGCCTGTCCAGAACCCATTGTACAGGTTGGGCTCATTCCATACTTCAAAGTACCATGTTTTGACTTCATCGGCTCCGTAGCGCTGGGTGAAATGGAGTACCAGGTGGCGGATCAGCTCTGCCCACTTTGCATAATCCTTTGGGGGAGTCACATTACCCCTGTACCAGAATATGGTTTTATCGCCACTGGCCAGGGCTGAAGGCATAAACCCAAGTTCCACAAAGGGTTTCATCCCGATGCTCAACAAGTAGTCATACAACACATCGATGTATTGATAGTTGTATTCAGGCTCTCCGTTCCTGCCCATCTTGTATACGCCCATGTCATCATCCAACAGCCCGTGCATGCGGATGTATTTGAACCCGCATGCTTTTCTTGCCGTTGCCAGTTGTTCCTGCCAGTCAGCCCGTAATCCTTCGTTGGCACGGCCTGCTCCAACGCATTCCTTGTACATGGTATTGAAAGCCCCTGTTACCTGGTTGTAATCTATCCGGATAAGCCTTTCCTGAGGATTTCCTTGTTCTAAAGATTTATTTTTAGCAGAAATTATGGTGAAAATGCCAAACAGCATTCCAATGCTTAGTAATAATTTTAGTTGTATTTTCATGTGTTTATAATTTGTTTTTAATGTCACATGGAACTCCCACATAAACATTCCCTTGTGTGTCAAGTTTTGCTTGTCGTGTTCGTTTCATATTGTATATAGGTAGTTTGGTGTGTGTATATTGATCAAGTTATTAACCTTATGGAATTGATTTACCGACTCCCACGAGTAAGGAATCCAAAGCCTGCTGATCATTAACCGTATTTGTCTGCCTGTTGAAGACCCCGGACCATAATAGCGGTATCATTCCATACGTATGAGCTTCATGAGCGATAAACCCTAAATAATGAACAAAGGAATTCCTGGCCATGGTAGGATCACTTGCCACATTTGAATGATCTGTTGCGCCAAACTCACCTATTACAACAGGAATGCCTTTATCTACAAATGCTTTTTTCATCAATTGGAAAGTGGAATCTATGTAGGACTCTTCGCCCCAGGTGGCATTGTGTGACGGATCTGTGGTGGAATGATAATTTTTGCCCCAATAATAAAATACTTTTCCCCAGCTGGCGTCCTGTGTCAGAATAGTAAATTGAGAAGGCTCATATTCATGTACTTCCACCATCAAACGATTTGGAACCACATCTGTCGGCATTTGGGTCATTAATTGGGGCGTTAATTCAAAACTGGTTGATGGACCCTGGACAATCAAAACACGATAACTGTTCTTCCCTCCTGTAGAACGAACTGCATTGATAAAGGTTTGATGGTACGATAACAACACTTTCATTTGTGTGGCATTGCTAACACTGGGTTCATTTGCGCTGGCAAAGATGAGGTGTTCGTCAAAATCGCGCATGGTAGTAGCAATCTGCTGCCAGAAGGCCTTTTGTTTTGCATTAACGGCTGCCTGGTCAGCAGGATCACAGTGATCTTCAAGCCATCCTCCGTCCCAGTGAATGTTCAGGATGGCGTACATATTATCGTTGATGCAGTATTGTACCACCTGTTTTACCCGTTGAAGCCATGCATCCTGTATTTTGGCTGTTGTTTGATTGGCGTACTGATCCCATGAACAGGGTATCCTGATCGCATTAAAACCACTGTTCTTAACCGCATCAATAAACGCTTGGGTAACTTGGGGATTCCCCCATGCGGTTTCTCCACCTATAGCCTCAAGGGTATTCCAGATATTCAGGCCAAGTGTCATTTTTGCAGCCAGTTGTTGGGCATCAAGACTCATTCCGGTTGCATCAGGTGGTAATGGTGAGGTATTATAATCAGGATATAAAGGTCCATTTTGCGTTACAGGTATTTTTATGGTCGGTGCATCCTGTGCGCTTATTGTTATGGTATCCGTCCTCGACCCGGTGCCGGTATATTGTGAGGCTGTCACTTCTATTGTGGTATTTCCTTTGCTGCCTGTCGATTGACTAAATTGCAGCCAGGTGGCTTTTGAACTGATATTCCATTGCGATGCTTCTGAAGCAATACTTATTGTATCAGTATTGCCTGTCTGAGTGAAGGCTAACGATGTTTTATCAGCCGTCAGGTTATATAGATAAGCAGACGATAATTGTGTAACAATTACTTTTACCGGAGTAGCGCTACCGGCTGAAATAATAAGCGTATCGGCACGTGTCGTAGTGGTTTTGGTGTTCACCGTCATGGTAATGGTCGGATTTTTATCAGTTCCGCTGCTGCTCGACAAAGTCAACCAGCTTGAGCCCGGATTGACAATATTCCAGGAACCTGCATCAGTCTGGAGGGCGATAGTTTCACTGCCACCGTCTTGTGGCATGGTAAGTTGATCATGATTAACCAGTAGAATGTTTTGATTGTTTTTTTGACATCCCGTAAGCGAGGTCAATCCTAATGCCAAAACAGAGGCAAGTGTTAGTTGTTTTGTGAATTTCATGCGCACTTGATTTTATTGATGATTAATGAATTGCAATAAATAAGCATTAGCGGCCTTATTCAAAATGTGCTGTTAGTATCTTTTTGAATAACATATTTCTTGTCTGATGCAGAGATGCCTTTAATAGCAATATTTAGGCTTCCGAAGCATGATGTTCATTTCTCCGGCTATTATGTTAGACACTTTACTGCCGATAAACCCTTAAAAGAAGAGGGTAAAAAGCAAATAAATCAAGCATGTCCTGGTTTATGAATACATGCAGAATGGGGAAGTCAAACATGCAAGTTTGAATATCAGGAAATTATCTCCTTTCTATTACAGAAATATTGTTGTGATGTGTAATAGACTCTAAGATCCGGCACATACTCCATATGTGTTTTTTTTCTTCTTTTGTTTAGGGGTGTAATGCATCTTGGGTGTCTATCTATAAAGACTTATTGTAAAACTTGTCTTTTTGTGATTGGAAACAGATTAACGCCGGGAAATGGAAACGCCTTATGCTCTCATAATTAAATTCTTCGATGAAGAATGTACTGCTGAAGAAATACAATCATTGGTTGCCTGGAGACAGGCATCTTCCAACAATGAGACTATTTTTCAGGAGTTATTGCATACATGGAATCACGATCATGGGAACAAAGATAAGGATGTAATACCTGCCAAAGCCAGGGTTTGGAGTATGGTTCAATCCCATATTGATGCTGAGAATGAGATTTTCCCTTCCTATCCGAAACAAACATTAGCTCAGGTTGCAGTTGTTGCGGCTTCGATAGCGTTGGTTGCAGGATTGTTTATATCGTTTCTTCTTTTCTTTCACATGCCTGCGACGGTTACCTACGCTAATGTTGAAACTCCTCCCGGACAGAAATCGCATATGACGCTACCTGATGGAACGAAAGTATGGTTGAATTCAGGGTCTAAAATTGTGTACGCTAGCGATTATAATAAAAAGATGCGTATCATCAAGCTTGTTGGAGAAGCCTATTTTGATGTGGTTCATAATCCAAAATGTCCATTTGTTGTTGAAACAGGATTTGTAAATGTAAAAGATATAGGAACCGCTTTTGATGTGGAAGCCTATCCCAATGATTCCATCATTAATGTGTCATTGGTAAGGGGAGAAGCAAGAGTGGTATCGGCAATTGACCAAAGCCAGATTGCTTTGTTGCATCCTAATCAAATGGTATCCATTAATAAAGCTAACCTATTCAGTAAATTAACCAATTGTAATGCAGTTGATCAAAGCATATGGATCAGAAATCAGATACGGTTTAACGGCACTACTCCCGATGAAATGTTTAATCAGCTTAGCCGGTGGTATGGCGTAAATATTGAAGTAGCCGATGCATCTCCACAAATGCGTTACTGGTTGACTCTAAAAACAGAATCATTGACGGAAACGTTAGCATTAATCAATAAAATATCGCCTATTACTTATACGATAAACGGAGAGGAGGTGCATGTAAAATTCAGGCCGTGACAAAAAACAACAGAGCATGAAGAACGGCCATTCTCCATGCTCCCTGATGTCATCAACAAGCGATACACATTCTGATGTTTTTCCTTTTGAGATAGGAAAAGAGTGCTTATTGTTTTATGTCGGCAAATATACAAATAATAAATTGATCATATTGTAAAGATTGTTGTTCTGTTGTTAATATTCAAGATTTATGTATAACAATAGAACGCCAATAATTTATGTGCTATCAATCTATTGGATTTTGATGTTGTAGAAGGATATATTCCTTCATTATAGCTACTTTGACTAGTAAAGATTGAGCCGACCAATCATTACTTTATTAACCTGAGAAGGTCGGCAAAATGATTTTCTATAAATAAAATTTTAATCACATGAAGAAACAATTTATCCTAATTGTGGCATTTATGTCAATAGTGGGGATGCTTTATGCACAAACGCCCACCATTGACCTATCGCTCAAGAATGTGCCATTAAAAGCATGTCTCTCTGCCATTGAAAAACAGTGCGACTATACTTTTATGTATGACAATTCCATTAATACAGATCAACCGGTAACGGTTGAAGCTAGGCAAGCAAGTTTACCGGTTGTTTTACAGAAAGTATTTGAACATACCTCCATTCGTTACGAGATCGTCGGGAAACAGATTATTCTGAAAAATAAACCTGCAACATCGTCAATTACTTTTACGGGTAAGGTCGTTGATTCTCAAAATGAACCCTTAATCGGAGCTTCCGTGATAGTAAAAGGAACGTCGAAAGGCACGATTACCGATGTGCATGGTAATTTTTCAATATCGGATATTCCGCTGAATACCAATTTAGTGGTATCCTATATTGGATATAATAGCAAGGATATCGTAGCGAATTCTGCTCATCAGACAATAACACTATCCGAAAACAACAGGCAATTAAATGAAGTCGTTGTTGTGGGATATGGAGTTCAACAGAAAAAACTGATCACCGGAGCTACCGTTAATGTCAGCGGGCAAGATTTACAAAAGTTAAGTACGACCAATGCGCTGCAGGCTTTACAGGGTCAAACTGCCGGTGTTAATATTACAACCACTTCAGGACAACCTGGCGGTGGCATTAAAGTCAATATCCGGGGTGTTGGTACGATCGGAAACTCGAACCCTACCTATGTTGTAGATGGAGTGATCACGAATGACATCAGTTATTTGGACAATGCAGACATTGCTTCGGTTGATGTTTTAAAAGATGCCGCATCGGCAGCTATCTACGGGATCAATGGTGCAAACGGAGTTGTTTTAATTACTACGCGCGGTGGGAGCTTTGGCGTCAATGGAGCTCCAAAAGCACAAATTTCTTTTGATACCTATTATGGATTGCAGAATGTTGCCCGAAAATTAAGCCTGTTGAATGCTCCGGAATATGCAACCCTGCAAAATGAAGCTGCCATTAACTCAGGAGTAACTCCATTTTTTACGCAGGCTCAAATCAATGCTATGGGGCCTGGTACAAACTGGCTGGATGAAGTATTATCCAAGAATGTTCCCACGCAGAATTATAACATTGCTGCAACGGGTGGAAATGCAGCTTCGATGTATTCTTTGGCATTTTCCTATACCGATCAGGGAGGTATCATCGGAGGCGCTAGTTTATCGGATTATCAGCGGTATAATTTTCGGGTAAATACCGAAGATAAATTATATGGTAATTTCATGAAACTGGGAGAACATTTCACCTATTCGCACATCAACCAAAGAGGGATTCAGGATCAGGGGATATACAATAGCTCTCTACGGGGAGTCTTTAATACCAGCCCTTTTTTGGCCATGTATGATGCCAATGGAAATTTTTTGAATAGTACGAAATCAACATTTTACAACGGAGGACCATGGGATACCGGAGAAGCCAATCCCTATGCAATGATGTTGTATACCAACCAAAGCAGGACGAATTACGATAAGTTGTTAGGAGACGTTTACCTCTCCATTCAACCGGTTAAAGGCTTAACTGTTAAGTCGACGTTTGGATTGGAATACGATGGCAGCGCTTACCATGGGTATTCTCCGACATACGACCTTTCAGCCACTGCCATCAATACGACTGAATCCATTTCACAATCTTCTTCTGTAGGGTATACCTGGAATTGGGATAATACGGCTAATTATATCTTCAAAGTCAATAAAAATCATTTTGATGTATTGCTTGGTAACTCGATTCGCCAGTATACCGGATCTTGGTTATATGGTTCAAATCAAGGGAGCACCTTGTTTGGAAATTTGCAATACGCTTATTTAAGCAATTCGGCTATCACTTCTATTGCTGCTTCGACAAGTTCAACAGATACGAAGGTAGTCACTAACACGATTTCCTTAACAGGTAATGCAAACCCGGTTGTGGCACACTCTTCGTTCTTTGGCCGTATTAATTATGATTATAACGAAACTTACCTGGCTACGGTCGTTCTTCGTGCTGACGGATCGACCATGTTTGCACCAGGGTACCAATGGGGAGAATTCCCTTCGTTTTCTGCAGGATGGGTCATAACCAACGAAAAATTTATGGCCCCAACGAAAAATTGGCTGGATTTCCTGAAGTTACGGGGTAGCTGGGGGATCAACGGGAACGATAACATTTCCACCACTTTTGCCTATGAATCTTTAATTGCATTATCGAATGCAACCTATAATTTAGGCGGTACTGATGTCCCGGGTTCTTATCCAAACACGATCGGGACAAAGAATTTGAAATGGGAATCTTCCCATCAGCTTGACTTCGGTTTTGATGCCCGGTTGTTGGAAAATTTGAATGTGAATTTTGACTGGTATAACAAAACTACGAAAGATTGGCTGGTACAGGCTCCGTTACTGGCTACAGCAGGAGTTTCTACCCCTCCGTATATTAATGGCGGCGATGTAACAAACAAAGGAGTTGAAGTTCAATTGTCTTACAACAATCATATCGGAAGGGATTTCCACTATACAGTTACCGGCACCTACAGTTACAATAGAAATAATGTGACCAACATACCTACGGTGGACAGGATTATCCATGGAGGCACTAACATTTTATTTGCCAATTCCGGTGAATTCTATCGTGCACAAGCCGGAAATCCTATTGGATTTTTCTGGGGATACAAGACAGCCGGTATTTTCCAATCCGAAGCTGATGTGTTGGCCTGGAGAAGTAAAAGCGGAAAAGTGTTACAACCCAATGCCCAACCGGGTGATGTGAAATATGTAGATGTTAATGGCGATGGGGTTATCGATGCCAACGACAAAACTGATATCGGTGATCCGAATCCTCATCACATGTTTGGAGCTACGCTTTCCTGTACATTTAAAAACTTTGATTTCTCGGTCGATGCAAGCGGAGTCGCCGGAAATAAAATCGCACAATCCTATCGGGAAGAAGCCAGCCAGTATAGTAACTGGACAACGGCTATGTTGAACCGGTGGCATGGAGCAGGCACATCCAATACGATGCCTCGTGTCACTTTAAATAATAGCAACTGGGTCAATTTTTCAGATTTATATCTACAAAATGGGGCATATCTGAGAATTAATAACGTTACGTTGGGTTATGATTTTGCGAAACTGATCAATTGCAAATACATCCATCAATGCCGTTTGTATGGCTCCGTAGAGAACCTCTTTACCTTCACCAAATATAACGGAATGGATCCTGAAGTGGGATTCAGTACCCAGGGCGCCGGCTCAAACTATAATTTTGGTCAGGGTGTGGATGTTGGCATGTATCCTCGTCCCAGAACCTATTTGGTTGGCCTTAGTGTTAAATTCTAAAATGAAATACGAATATGAAAACATATAAGATTTTTACAATCGCTGTTGTTGCGATCCTCTCTTTGGGTTCTTGTACGAACTTTCTGACCACGCAACTCACAAGCTCAAAAACCAGTGACAGCTATTACCAGACACCTTCGGATGCCGCTACTGCGTTGGTTGGCTGTTATAATGGACTGGATCTGATATGGAACAGCGGAGTTGCAGTGCCATTGATGGCCGAAGTGGAGTCGGATAACTGTTTCGGAGGAACCGGAAGTTCGGATGGTTATGGGTATGAAATGATGGATGAGTTTAATAAATCTGTTTCTCCATCTGATGTTTCCCTATTTGAGGGTGATTGGGAAGCTTATTATCAAGCCATTTACCGTTGCAATACCCTAATTGGAAAAATAGGGCAGGTAAATTGGGGGAAGGATACGGCATCAGCAAAAACAGATGAAGGTGAGGCAAAATTTCTGCGAGCCTATTTGTATTATGATTTAGTACGCTTATTTGAGAAAGTACCTTTAATTACGGTTCCTACTATGGCGAATGTGCCGCAAGCCAGTCCTGACAGTACCTATGCCCAAATCATCAGTGATCTTAAATATGCTGCAGCAAATCTACCGTCAACGCCTTATCCCAATGTGGTGAACGGAAGGGCGACAAAATGGGCTGCTGAAGCTATGCTGGCACGTGTCTTTCTGTTTTATACAGGTTATTATGGGAAGGCCGATTGTGCAGGATTTACCAAAGCCGATGCTTTGGCAGCAATCGATGATGTGAGGGATAACAGTGGTTATGGGCTTGTAACCGATTATACCACGTTATGGCCCGCTGCTTCGGCTGCCAAAGGAGTGACCTATGCCGGCGAGGATAACAAGGAGGTTATTTTCTCGATTAAATATACCGGGAATGGGAATTATAGTGGAAATATTACCGGAAATCCCTTTGCTATTATGACCGGTATGCGTATTGGCGCTGGCGGCGGTACCAGCATTTATCCCTATGCTTACGGATGGGGTGCTGCTACTGTAGATCCGAAACTATGGAATGCTTTTAGCGCATCAGACAGCCGGCGCTTTGCTTCCATTACTTCCATTACGGACGAGGGGTTGGATACTAAATATACTACTATTACAGGGAAAGCATTTACCGGTGACAATAACCGCGAATATACCGGCTATTACCTGAAGAAATATAGCCCGATGTGCGATTCTTTAAATAATGCTCTCCCGAATACCAATTATTTAGTGGCACAACCACAGGATTATTTTGATATGCGTTATGCCGATGTATTGTTAATGGCGGCAGAATTAGAATTAGGGACAAATTCAGGGCAAGCGTTAATAGATTTCAATCGGGTACATACCCGTGCAGGATTAACGGCTGCAACTTCCATTACGTTGGCAGACATCATGAATGAGCGTCGATTGGAATTTGCAGGTGAAGGCATCCGCTATTGGGATTTGTTACGGCAGGGAATTCAAACGGCAGCAACTACCATCGTGGCAAATACTACTGCCTCTTATCTTAGTGACGGCACTTCATCTCCAGCCATTACCGTAGCGAATATTGAGGCTACCCGCGGATTTCAACAGATTCCTGAAAATCAAATCACATTGTCCGGAGGCGTTCTGAAACAAAATGCTGGCTGGTAATTACTCACTAATTAACACAATACTGATATGAAAAACAGATTTAAAATATTCTTTTCGCTATTGGGATTGAGTCTGCTCTTTACGGCATGTACGCCTGATAACCCACATATGGCTGCATTATTGGATAAAAGTGCCCTAAAATTTAGTGTGACTCAGGATCCCTCAAATCCTAATAAGGTTATTTTGACAAGTGAAACGCCTAACGTCACTCCGTATTGGGTTACCCCCATGGGAAATTCAACCAGGGTAGTGGATACGATTGATATTCCTTTTCCCGGGACAGATACTATTTATTATAGTGTTGAAGGCGCGGGAGGCCTTACTCAAGCGGATCCTTATGTGGTGAATATCACTACAATTGATCCGGCAGCTGTAAGCGGTCAAATGTGGGTTGATCTTGCCGGAGGGTATGGAAAATCGAAAACCTGGGTGTTAGATCTAAATCCTGCTGATGGTTCAAGTAAATTATTTAGCGGACCGATATATTTCGCTGGTTTAAACGCTGATGGTACGACATGGGAATGGGATGCCGCATGGTATAGTTGGGTTATGCCGTTAGGAGATTATGGAACCATGACTTTTAATTTGATTGGTAATGCAAATTTTAGCTCGGATAATAAAATGATACCTTCTTTAGGAGCTGCAAGTGGTCATTTTATGTTGTGGCCGGATCAAAATTTGTTGCAGACTTCTGGTGCACAACTTATACATTCTACATCACAAGGCACTGGTCAAAATTGGTTTGCAAAATTGAAGATTGTATCCCTGACTGCCAATGGATTGCAGATTATGGCTACAACTGACAATAGTAATTGGGTCTTTTACAACTATGTTTCTCAAGATTATTATAATTCTCATTAATTGCTTGGTTGGTATTAGTTGATAATAGGTTAGAGGCTGGTTGAACATGAAATTGGGTTTGAATTTGGTTTTATGTCAATCAGCCTCTATATTTTCTTAATTTCAGGATGAAGACCATGTGGCATCCTTTGATGTCACTGTTGTGAAGTATTAAAATTATCTACACTAAAGATTATTATGAATCGGATATCAAATGACAAACATTATCCAAACGCCACCATTAAAACAAGCCACATGAAGATCAATGAAATTTTTCGCATCAGCATTATATGTAGTGTTCTACTGTTATGTTCGTCGCAGATGAGGGCACAAATGGATTATTATCCGCCGGGATTTGATAGCATACCGTACCCTCAGGGGAAATTCAAGCCCACCGACCAGTCACTCAAGCAGTATCACTATCCGAAATGGTTCCGTGACGCCAAGTTTGGGATTTGGGCACATTGGGGGCCACAATCCGTACCAAGACATGGCGACTGGTATGCCCGGGATATGTACATTCAACACGGGCAAAGTTGGGAAACATCTGATTACAAGGATCACCTAAAAAGATACGGCCATCCCTCGAAGTTTGGCTACAAAGATATCATCCCCCTGTGGAAAGCACAGAAATGGGATCCGGCCAAACTGATGGCCCTTTACAAGAAGGTAGGCGCCAAATACTTTGTCAGCATGGGAGTCCACCATGACGATTTCTTTCTGTGGAACTCCAAACTCCACAAGTGGAACGCAGTCAACTACGGGCCACACAAAGACGTAGTAGGCATCTGGGAAAAAGAAGCCAGGAAAGAAGGCCTCCATTTCGGTGTATCGGAACACCTGGGGGCAAGTTACACCTGGTTCCAGAAAGCCCACAGCATGGATACCACAGGCCCGATGAAAGGCGTACCCTATGATGCGAATAACCCGAAATATTTTGATTTATACCATCGCAAGGCAGCCCCGGGAGATAACGGGTGGCTGACGAATAATCCGGAATGGCAGCATGAATGGTATTATAGCATACGGGAGTTGATCGATAAATACCACCCCGATCTCCTGTACTCTGACAGCGCCCTTCCTTTTGGGAATATCGGGCGAAGCCTCATTGCCCATTTTTATAATGACAATATGGCACAACACGATGGGCAACTGGAAGCCGTGTATACCTGCAAGGAACCCTCGCAGGGGCGCTTTGTCCAGGACATGGAACGCGGGGTGATGGACACCATCAGCCAATATCCGTGGCAAACGGACACCTCCATAGGGGATTGGTTTTACCGGACCGGCCAACAATATAAAAGCGCAACAGAGATTATCCAGATGCTGGTGGATATCGTCAGTAAAAACGGGAACCTGTTGATAAATGTTGTCCAGACACCCGAAGGGAACCTGGAACCGGATATGCTGCACATTTTGCATGGCATTGCCCAATGGACGGCGGCCAACGGAGAAGGTATCTATGGATCACGCCCCTGGAAAATATATGGGGAAAACCCGGCCAACGCCAAAGAAGTGAAAAGTGGGATGTTTAACGAAAGCAAGCTGCAATACAGCGCACAGGACATACGCTTTACCACAAAGGGGAAGACTCTCTATGCCTTTTGTCTTGGCCAGCCAACGGGGGCTATCCGTATTGTGTCATTGCGTAAAAACAATCCATACGAAAAGAAGGCCATTGCTTCCATCACAATGCTAGGCAGTAAGGAACATGTGAGATGGCATCAGCAAGACGATGCCTTAGTGATCGACAAACCGGCAGTACTCCCTGCATGGAAAGTACTTGGATTTAGAATCACGTTCAGAAACAAATAATTCTTTTGATCATCCTTGATTAACAGTATGAACAAGGAGGGAGAAAATATATAATTAAGTTTGAAAAATATGAATGTCATAATCAGAATGAGAGCATTGTTATTATTGCTTTTTATTCATAGTTCTGTGTTTCTCTATAGTCAGAATGACCAAGCGTTCACAGAACCGCGGGAAAGGATTAATATCAACCGCGAGTGGAAGTTTAAATTAGGTGATCATCCCGGAGCAGAAGCGACATCATATGATGATAAGGCGTGGAGTACTATAAATTTACCACATAATTTTAGTATCCCCTATTTTCGGTCACCGCATTGGTATACTGGATATGGTTGGTATCGTAAATATTTTAATGTTCCTGCTCAATGGAAATCCAAACGGATATTTGTAGAATTTGAAGGCGCTTTTCGTGTAGCACAAATATATGTCAATGGCCATCTGGTTGGCATACACAAAGGAGGTTACACGGGTTTTTCTCTGGATATTACGGATTGGGTGCAGACCGGGAGAAATGTGTTGGCAGTCCGGTTGAATAATGACTGGAGTCCACGGCTGGCACCCCGTAATGGTGACTTTAATTTTACAGGAGGAATTTATCGTGATGTTTATCTTGTTGTTACGAATCAGGTACATGTTACCTGGTATGGTACCTTTGTGACAACACCTAATCTTTCCAGGAAATCTGGCATTGTTAATATTAAAACAGAAATAAGGAATGACAGCAATAAAACAGGATATTATACATTAACAACAGACATTGTAAATCCTTGCGGAAAAATTGTATCCACTGTTTCTTCGAGTGTGATAATCCCGGATGATTCGACTATTGCGTTTGACCAAACCACAACTTCGATAAAAGCGCCTAAACTTTGGAGTCCGCAACACCCTTTTATGTATAAGGCAGTAAGTATTATTCTGGAAGGAAAAGATACGATCGATAAATACATAACGCCTTTTGGATTCAGATGGATAAAATGGACAGCAGATAAAGGCTTTTTTCTGAATGGTAAACATTATTATTTTAGAGGAGCCGATGTTCACCAGGATCATGCTGGGTGGGCCAGTGCGGTTACCGACGCAGGGATACTTCGTGATGTTCGTATGATCAAAGATTGCGGTATGGATTTTATACGAGGTTCCCACTATGCGCACTCGCCTTCATTTTCAGATGACTGTGATACACTGGGGATTTTGCTTTGGGAAGAGAATGATTTTTGGGGATCCGGAGGTACGCAACAAGAGACCGGAAATTGGTATGATGGAGCCGGAGCTTATCCAATGAATGCGCAAGATCAGCCTTATTTTGAAGAAAGTGTGAAGAACGATCTTCGGGATATGATTCGCATTCACCGCAATCATCCGTCTATAATTGTATGGAGCATGTGTAATGAACCCTTTTTTACCGATGCAAGTACCATGCCTCGCGTAAGACAATTTTTAAAAGAACTGGTTCAATTATCGCATAAGCTGGATCCGACACGTCCCGCAGCAATAGGAGGTTGCCAAAGGGGAAACATAGACAAGATAGGTGATGTTGCCGGATATAATGGAGACGGTGCCAGATTATTTATTAATCCCGGGATTCCCAATGTTGTTACTGAATATGGTTCAACTATTGCAAAACGACCCGGACAATATGCCCCAGGTTGGGGAGATCTGCAGCAGAAAAAATTTTCATGGCGAAGCGGGCAGGCCATATGGTGTGGCTTTGATTATGGTACCCGGGCCGGGGATTTCGGTATGATGGGCATGATTGACTATTTTCGCCTACCTAAAAACATATGGTATTGGTACCGCAATAAATACAGACATATCCCCCCGCCTCCTCCAGCCATACAAGGTATTCCTGCCAAATTGAAACTGACGGCAGACAAAACTACCATTTCCAATACGAATGGGACTGATGATGTTCAACTCATTGTTTCTGTTTTAGATAAAAATGGAAAGCAGCTTAGCAATTCCCCTGATGTAACATTGCAAATTGTATCGGGTCCAGGAGAATTTCCTACAGGGAACTCGATAACCTTTAAGCACAATTCGGATATTGATATTAGAGATGGAAAAGCAGCCATTGAGTTCCGTTCCTATTATGGAGGACAAAGCATAATCCGGGCAATGTCGCCGGGTTTACAAAGTGATTCTGTTATGATTGAAACAAAGGGTTCTCCTCGTTATATCGAAGGAGTAACGCAAAAAACCGTGTATCCTCCTTACGTTCGTTATACTCTGAAAAAGGAATCCGCTAATAAAGATCAAAAAGTAGATATAGCTTTTCAGAAACCAACCCTGGCCAGTAGCGAAATGCCAGGGAAGTTAGCAAGTCAGGCTAATGATAAGGACACGACCACGATATGGCAGTCCGAGGCCAATGCTCCTGTAAAATGGTGGCAGGTAGACCTTGAAAATCTATATACGATTTCCGAAATAAAATTGTTGCTGCCTCCGGGGGAATCAGAAGCATATACTATTGAAGTTTCCAAAGATAATCAACACTGGACAACTATAGCTACTCAAAATGTAATGAACAAAAATGCAAGGTATTGCAATTGTGATGTAGATTCTAAAGTCGTTGTACGTTTTCTGAAGATAACTTTCACGGATTCGATCAATAGGCCTGCTTCAATTAAAGAGATTATGGTTTATGGCACTCCTGTTAATTAGCAGGCTGGGATTTTCTTTGAGTTATAAATTTCATGGATTGGTAGATGAGGTGTAACATCATTAAAATAGACTTACAATGAATGCTTATGTGCTATTTTGAATGTTCATTGAGTTTCTGGTGAGTTGATTTATTTTGTCGAAGCTAGCAAAAATGGAGAGATAATAGATCATATATAATTTGATCTTTATTTGTTGTAATATTCTGTTTTGTAGTTTTGTATATATGTTTTATTCTATTCCTAATTATACATGACCGTAGCAAAATGCAACAAATATGGTAGTTGTATGCAACAAAATAATACCATGATCCTGTAAAATTACAGATATTTTTGTGATGGCAATTATACCAATAGTTTGGCAACAAAATGTTCATATTAAGCCGTTATAATGTTGTATAACAAGATTTTAGGTTTAATGTGGGAGACAGTAAATTCTTATGTAGAGAATAATGACGTTTCTATTTAATGTTACGACATATTCTAACTGTTTGATATGTAATATACTAAATCGATAACAACAATGACAAAGATCAAGATTCTATTTTCATCCATGTTTCTGTTTATTTTTGGATGTTTATTGCATGCACAAGTACTATATGTTGGAACGAATTACCATCCTCAGGATGATAAAAATATTGAAAAAATAAAACACGATATTGAACTAATGAAGGCAGCCGGGTTTAATGTTGTTCGTATGGGACATTTGGCTTGGGATAGCTATGAGCCTTCTGAAGGGAAATACGATTTCGGTTGGTTTGACAGCGTTATGGACATGATGCATAAAGCCGGAATTAAAGTAATTCTGGATATAGCAGTACGACCTGCACCGATCTGGCTACATGCTAAATATCCATCCATTAATGTAACAGACCCGGAAGGCAAAGTGCTATACCCGAACCACCGTTATATGGATGACATAGGGGATCCCATGTTTCAGAAGTATGCGTTAGAGTTTGCAGATACTCTTTCAAAGCATTATGCGAAGTATCCCGCATTGTTGGCTTTCGGGATTGACAACGAATCCGGCGATGGCCCTATTTCTTATTCCGAAACAACAAGACAAAGGTTTATTATCTGGCTGAAGAAGAAATATACGACTGTCAATAATTTAAATAAAGCATGGGCAAGCCAGCGTTGGTCGCGAAGAATAGATAACTTTGATGAAGTTGGACTTCCCGTATCAGGCCAGATAGATGGCCCTCCCGAAAGAATGCTCGATTTCAGACGTTTTATTTCAGACGAAGTCAACCAATATCTTTTTAAGATCATAAACAAGGTACATGCTAATGCACCCAATGTTTTGCTGACTACTAATGCCTGGTATTATAGTCCGCTGCGATATTTCGATTATGCCCCCATTGCTTATTCGGGTAAAATGACCCGGGAAGGGGACGGGTTTTATCCGGGGAATTCCCTGATTGACAATACCGGCCTTTATGGCGCTGCATTCGGAATCGTACGCATTCAATATGAAAGTACGAATCCTTTTTGGTGTACTGAGTTTACGTCCCATAATGCTGTGCCAAATTCAATCCGTAAGTCAGCCTATGCTTCATTGATGTATGGAAACCAAATGGTTTGCGGATGGACATGGCAAAGTATGTGGGGAGGTGAAGAACAATACCTGGAAGGCATGACAGACTGGGACGGCATTCCAAATAGAAAATATTACGAATACAAAAAGATCGCCACAGAATTTAAGAAGATAGAAAAATATTTTCCTTATAAAGAGAAAGCAGAAGTGGCTTTGGCTTTTTCCTTCCCAAGCCAAATTGTTAGTTATGCTTATTCAGAACAACATGAAAATCAGGTACAAACCTGTTTTGACCAGTTTTTTAACCGAAATATGGATGTAAGAATGGTTGATATCCGGCGAAGCGATTTAAAATACAAATTATTAATTTTACCAGGTGTGGCCGTTATGGATTCGGTAACAGCAAAAAAAATCCGTGACTTTGTATCGAATGGAGGTACAGTGGTGATGACAAGTTATTCAGCTCTGGTAGATACTGCAAATCAGGTATTTGCCAGTACTCATCCGGGCTTGTTGAATGATGTCTTCGGAATCCGGGTGGGAAGCTATGAACTTGTTAATGCAATGAATGAATTATCGAGACTTTCCTATAAAGGAGATCATATACGCGTGAGTTACAACGGGGAAAATATTGAGACTCATTCTTCCCAATATGATGTAATTCAACCGAAAGGTGCTAAAGTACTCGGATATATAACCAGTCTGGATCAAAATTACCCGATTATTACTTCGAATACGTATGGTAAAGGAACGGCCATTTATATCGGTTTACCGGCAAGAGGAGCTTTATTAAGTCCATTATTGGATGATTTGATCAATAAACTTGCCATTCAAAAAGGACCGGATGTTCCTGCCGGTGTCATGGCAAGACAGATCGACAAAAACCATATCCTGTATTTGAATATAAGCGATGCACCCAAAGAGATTCCTATGAAAGGAGCATCCAAGAGTATTCTCTACGATAAAGATTATTCCGGCAACTTTACCATAGCACCGAACGAACCTGAATTTATTGAATTAAAGTAAGTTGTTAATCCTATAAAATATCTTGATTTCAAGCTGATTATTAAAACACAGAAGATGAGTAAAATTCTAATTGCTGTTTTGTTGATGCAGTTGCCTTTGTTTGCCAATGCTCAATATCAGACCCATCCCAATGTCAAAGGCAAGAGCTATTATGTAAATCCAATTTTTGCCGGAGATTATCCCGATCCAAGCATACTACGTGTTGGGGACGATTACTATATGGTCAATTCATCTTTCCAATATTATCCCGGGTTATTAATATGGCATTCCAAAGATTTGATTAACTGGATGCCCGTAACGCATGCTCTGCACAAATATGTGGGTTCGGTTTGGGCTCCCGATTTAGTTAAGTACGACAACAAATACTATATCTATTTTCCTGCAAATAATACGATTTATGTGGTTACCGCCAGTTCAGTTAATGGTCCCTGGAGCAGTCCGGTTGATTTGAAAATCAGTAATGGCTGTATCGATCCCTTTCACTTTGCCTATAAAGGGAAAAGATACCTGTATTTTAGTAATGGAGGGTATGTCCCTTTATCAGACGATGGGCTTTCGGTTACAGGTACATTAAAAATTGCATATGGAGGTTGGCCGATACCCTCTGATTGGAGTATTGAATGTTTCTGTCTGGAAGGCCCAAAACTTATGAAGCGGGGTGATTATTATTATCTGACAGTAGCTGAAGGTGGAACAGCAGGCCCTCCTACCAGCCACATGGTCATTTCAGCTCGTTCAAAGTCCCCTTTTGGCCCTTGGGTGAATTCGCCGTACAATCCTATTATTCATACCAGGTCGATTGCAGAGACATGGTGGTCGCAAGGACATGGCACACCTTTCGAAGATACAACCGGAAAGTGGTGGATCGTTTTTCACGGATATGAAAAAGGTCATTATAACATGGGACGTCAAACCTTACTCGAACCTATCGAATGGACAAAAGACGGTTGGTTTAAAGTTCCCAAAGGCATCGAAACCGATAAACCCATCAAAAGGCCCGAAGGAACTTCTTTGCCTTCAAAGTTTACTTTAAGCGATACGTTTGATGGGCCTGCATTGCATCCGCAATGGCAATTTTTTGACGAATACGACACCAGCAGATACCATTTTGTCAATTCCTGCCTGGCGATTAAAGGGGAAGGTGATTCGGCTGCCAATTCTCATCCGTTGTTGTGCACCGCGTCGAATCATTCATACATAGCCCAGGTAGAAATGTTCCTGCAAGGGAAAGCAACCGGTGGACTGGTGCTTTTTTATAACAGTTCGGCACAATCAGGAATATTAGCAGAACAAGGAAATATTTTGGCTGATCTTCGCGGTTGGCAGTTTGTTGCCAAAAAAGCAGTTATTAAGGATCACGTATTTCTTCGACTAAAGGTTATAAACAGCATCGTAGATATGTATTACAGCCTTGATGGAAAACGGTGGAATAAAATAGAAAATTCTTTTGACACTTCTTGCTATAATCATAATGCGTTCGGGGGATTTTTAAGTGTAAGAATTGGTCTTTGTTCCATGGGTGACGGGATAGTTAGGTTTGAAAATTTTGTGTATAAACCAATAAAATAGATAGTGGTTTTGAGAAACATGGACGGACGGATAATAGATGTTTAATACTGAAACGTATTTTCTTCTGCGTTGTAAACGAGGAGGAGAATGATAATATTATGAGTTGCTCTCGAAATCCAACGAGTATTCAGTTTTTTGTAAAGAAGGTTTTTTAGAAGAAGTACAACGATTATCTTAAATGTGATAGCATGATTAATCCCTAATTCAATATAGCGATGAGCCGTATTATTTTTTTAGTTGCGACCTTTATGTTGCTTATTGTTATACCCAGTAATGCCCAACAACCAGCTCCTGTGAAAGTGGAGGATGGGTTATTGCAAGGGAAGTTCGAAAATGGATTGACGGTTTATTTGGGCATCCCCTTTGCCGCGCCGCCTGTGGGCAACTTAAGATGGCGGCCTCCACAACCTGCAGCAAAATGGGATGGCATTCGACAAGCCACCACGTTTGCCCCTTCGCCGATGCAGACCGGCAACCCACCGGCAGGAAAAAGCGAAGACTGCCTTTATCTGAATGTATGGACACCTGCAAAATCGGACGATGAACATTTGCCGGTACTTGTCTGGATTTACGGTGGCGGGTTTAGCACCGGATCAACAGCCGAGTCCTGGTACGATGGCGAAAAACTAGCCCAAAAGGGAGTCGTCTTTGTCAGTATTGCTTACCGGGTTGGCCCGCTTGGTTTTTTGGCAGAGCCTGAACTAAGTGCAGAGAACCCTCATCATGTTTCGGGTAACTATGGTTTGCTCGATCAGATTGCCGGATTGCAATGGGTACAAAAGAATATTGCCGCATTTGGTGGCGATCCGAAAAAAGTAACCATCTTCGGAGAGTCGGCAGGTGGAATTTCAGTTAGCATGTTGTGCGCTTCTCCTTTGGCAAAAGGACTTTTTCGTGGTGCTATTTCACAAAGTGGTGGCTCATTTGGACCCACGCGAGGGAAGACCTATCCCGGTGAAAATATGAAAACCCTCAAGCAGGCTGAGGATGAAGGCCTGGCGTATGTTCATCAAGCCGGGGCAACCTCCATTGCCGAACTTAGAAAAATGGATGCCGATAAATTGCCTATGGGTTGGGACGTTGGATGTTCGTGGCCTGTTGTTGACGGGTATGTCATCCCTGATTGTCAGTATGCAATGTACAAAGCCGGGAGTTACAACGACGTCCCAGTGCTTATCGGTTATAATTCTGATGAAGGATTGTCTTTTATGCCTGGAAGGACACCCCGGGAATATATAAAGTGGGTCAAAGCCCGGTATGGAAAATTTGCCTGTGCATTGCTAAAGGCGTATCCTTGTGGTGAACATTCAGTTACCCGAACTGCCCGCAACCTTTCACGCGATGCCGCTTTTGGATGGCATAACTGGACATGGGCACGGCTTCAGTCCAAAACAGGAAAATCAAAAGTATATTACTATTTTTTCGACCAACATCCGGATTATCCTAAGGGTTCACCCAAATATGGTGATGGCTCGCCGCATGCACAGGATGTTGTCTATGTGTTTCAGCATATAGACCCGTCGAATACTCAGACGACAAAATCCGATTTGGAGATTTCCAAAGCGATGGGCACATACTGGATTAATTTTACGAAGTATGGCAATCCGAATGGAAAAGGTGTACCTGAATGGCCTGCTTTTACCAACAGCAATCCCAAGGTGATGTATTTTGGCCCGACACCGCATATTGGCCCGGTGCCTAATGCCAAATCGCTTAAAGTACTTAATGCTTATTTCAAATGGCGTATGACACCACAAGGAGAGGCTTGGGCGAAATAATGATGATGCCAATGAAAATATGTAAAGCTTTCATGTTGAACGAAGCAAAATCCGTCTGCCAGATGGAAAGGAACCAGAAATTAAATGGATGGATTACATTTTGCAGGATAGTAGTTGTCTTGTTGTTACTGAATCCTGCAAAAGGGGACGGACAAAGTATCCGGCAAAACGGTGCATGCATAAGGGTCAGAGAAAATTTTGATTTCGATTGGCAATTTCACAAAGGCGACATTGCAATGAAACATGTTGTCAAAGCCGGAGGCCAGGGGGGGATAACGGATGTGAACGTGCCGGTTCTTAACCAGCCAGATACCGTTATTGATTATACGAATACTAACAGTGCCAGGGTATTTTATCCTCGTGATTGGAAAGAGGTCAACCTTCCGCACGACTGGGTGGTGGAAGGCCCTTTTGTACCTGATGATAATTTGGGTAGCCAACCTGGAGCCAATGGATATTTGCCCACCGGTATTGGGTTTTACCGGAAAGAATTTGCAATACCTGCATCAGACGAAGGCCGAAAAATATCCATCGAGTTTGAAGGGATTTTCAGGAATAGTACCGTTTGGGTGAATGGACATCTTTTAGGACATCATTCAAGCGGCTATACTCCATCGAATTACGATTTGACAGATTTTTTGCGCTATGGCAATGAAGGTAAAAATGTTATTCTGGTAAGAGTTGATGCCCGGCAACCTGAAGGTTGGTGGTATGAAGGTGGTGGTATTTACAGACACGTTTGGCTTATTGTAACCGACAGGTTGCATGTAGCCAGGTTTGGTACTTATATAACCACCCCGCATATTTCGAAAGAAGAAGCGACAGTGAGCCTTAAAACCACGTTAAAAAACGAGTACGATGTAGCTAAAAAAGTGATGCTTATTTCGAAAATTGTTGATAAAAGAGGTGTTGTTCTGGATACAAAAACCTCGTCACAAACTATTGCACCGTTGTGCACAACTGAAATAGCACAGACAGGTGCTATCCACAAACCCATGCTGTGGTCTCCCGAAACTCCAAATCTGTACAAAGTATTGACAGAAGTTTCTACGAATGGAAAAATCGTTGATACATATGAGACTACTTTTGGTGTCAGGACAATCGTGATCAATCGCAACGGTGTCTTTCTTAACGGAAAACTTTACCCTGTGAAAGGAACCTGCAATCATCAGGATTTTGCAGGTATTGGCGTTGCACTTCCTAACAAAATAAACTGGTACAAATTAAAACTGCTCAAAGAAGTTGGAAGTAATGCTTACCGTTGTTCGCACAATCCTCCTTCACCGGAGTTACTTGATATGTGCGACAGTATGGGAATGCTCGTTTTAGACGAGAACCGTCTTTTGTCGAGTAGTAAGGAAGGATTAAATGATTTGAAAACCATGTTGTATCGTGACCGTAACCATCCTTCAATCTTTATGTGGAGCATGGAAAATGAAGAATGGCTTGAAGGAACTACAATGGGCAGGAGAATCCTCAAAACAATGGTAGAAACCACTCACAAAATTGATCCTACCCGTCCCGTGACAGCAGCAATGAATCATGGACGCAACGAAAACGGATATTGCGATGTACTCGATGTTGTGGGTTACAACTATGGTGACAAGGGAATGGCTTATGTGAAAGATCATCAAAAATACCCTAACCGGATAGAATTCTGCACTGAGTCTACAAGTTTTGTCTCTACACGTGGCGAATATGCCAATGATTGGGGAAAAGGCTATGTGTCGAACCTCACTAAATGGGAACCAAACTGGGGACCTTTTCCTGGTGAAGACTGGGCGGATATTGTGAAGTATCCTTACCTTGGTGGAACCTTTGTTTGGACAGGGTTCGATTACAGGGGAGAACCTACGCCTTATAGATGGCCGTGCGTCACTTCTCAGTTTGGGTTTATGGATATTTGTGGGTTCCCCAAAGATGGATATTATGCGTACAAGGCAGCATGGACTAATAAGCCGGTAGTTCATATATTTCCTCATTGGAACTGGCCAGGGAAAGAGGGAGACAGTATTCAAGTGCACTGTTATACCAACTGCCAGGAAGTGGAATTGTTCCTCAACGGAAAAAGTATAGGAAAACAAAAAGCAGTTCCTTTCCATCAATTGATTTGGAATCTTGTGTATGAACCCGGCAAATTAGAAGCTTGGGGTTATAAAGGAGGGAAAGTAGTAACCAAGGATATTGTAGAAACTACGACTGCTCCTTCACAGGTTGCATTAAACAGTGATTGTAGCACACTCAAAGCTGATGGTTGTGATGTTTCGGTGATCAGGATAGCGATTAAAGATGCAAAGGGTAGGGTAGTGCCTACAGCCGATAATCTTGTAAAATTCTCTATTGAAGGTCCCGGTAAAATCATTGGTACCGGTAACGGCAACCCAAGTAGCCACGAACCCGATAAAGCCAGCCAGCGTAAAGCTTTTAACGGATATTGCCTGGTAATTGTTCAGTCCGATAAGCAAATCGGTGAAATTCGATTAAAAGCTTCTTCTGAATCGCTTAAAAGTGACGAAGTTGATATAAAAGTTGAATGACTTGATCCACAAACTTTCCATTCAAAAAGGGCCGGAGGTTCCCTTCAGGTGTCATGTCAAGGCGGATTGCCCCCCCCCACTATATTTGAACATAAGCGAGACCCTTAAAGAGATTCCTATGAAAGAAAGATCAAGAAGTATTCTTTACGATAACGCCGGAAGAGCCGGAATTTATAGAAATTAAACAGATAAATTATTAGGAGTATGATTAAGTATTTGTTGTGTGGAATCATTCTTTCAGTGTGTTCAATCAGCTTTAGCTATGCCCAAACGGCACCTCCTCTCCCATGTGGTCCTGTCCCAAGTGCAAATCAAATGCGATGGCAGGAAATGGGATATTATGCATTCATCCATTTTTCATTAAATACCTATACCAATCAGGAATGGGGATATGGAAATGAAAGTGTCAAGTTGTTTAATCCTAAAAGACTAAACCCTGACCAGTGGGCCCGGATTGCTAAAAAAGCAGGAATGAAAGGGATTATTCTGGTGGCAAAACACCACTGTGGCTTTTGTCTTTGGCCATCAAAGTATACAGACTATTCTGTGAAAAGCGCTCCCTGGAAACATGGCAAAGGAGACGTGGTTCGCGAACTTGCCAAAGCTTGTAAAAAATACGGACTAAAACTGGGTATTTATTTGTCGCCTTGGGATAGACATAGCGCAGACTATGGAAGTCCTGCATACATCACTTATTTTCGAAATCAACTAAAAGAACTCCTCTCCAACTACGGACCTATTTTTGAAATCTGGTTTGATGGTGCAAATGGAGGTTCGGGTTGGTATGGCGGCACAAATGAAACCCGGATGATTGATCGTAAAACGTATTACGATTGGAAAAATACCTACAAACTGGTTCGTAAACTACAACCGAATATAGTAATCTGGAATGATGGAGGAGATCGTGCTGATTTGCGCTGGGTCGGAACCGAGGCAGGTTCAGTCGGCGCAACAAACTGGAGTTTGTTAGATAGTACAGGTGATGTACCTTATAATATGTTACATTATGGTGTGGAAAATGGGAATGCGTGGGTGCCCGCTGAAGTAAATACTTCCATTCGACCAGGATGGTTTTATCATAAAAGTGAAGACAGCAAGGTGAAAACATTGCCACAGCTTATGGATATTTATTATCATTCGATTGGCCGTAATGCCAATTTATTACTTAGTTTTCCTATTATGCCCAGTGGGTTAATTAATAAACGGGATGAGAAAGCTGTTTTGGAATTTGCCAAAGCTGTTAAGGAAGCATTTGCTGTTGATTTGGCGAAAAATATGAAAACCACTGCCTCTAACGTTCGAGGTAACAGCGAAGAATATGGAGCTGACAAAGCTGTTGACAATGATCAAAACACGTATTGGGCTACTGATGATAGTGTAACAAAAGCCTCATTGACAATAGATTTTGGCAAACCAACTACTTTTAACCGTTTTTTAGTGCAGGAATATATCCGTTTGGGACAACGCGTGAAAGCTTTCACAGTTGAGGCTCTTGTTGACAACACTTGGAAAGAAGTAGCCAAAGCAACAACAATCGGATATAAACGTATTCTTTGTTTTCCAAGCATAAAGGCAACAAAAGTGCGTCTCAATATTACCGATTCGAAATGTTGTCCTTTAATTTCCAATATTGGAATTTATGATGCGCCGCAAATCCTGACTTCTCCTTCTATTATTAGAAATCAATCCGGTGACATAATAATAACCCCGGCAGATAAAGAATCGATTGTCTACTATACATTGGACGGAAGCGACCCAACCCCGAAATCAAAAACATATACCGGTCCTTTTCCAACAGAAGGGAAAGTGGAAGTGAAGGCGATTGCATACAGTCCTACTTCAGGTAAAAGTAGCCCTGTATGTCAGGAAACATTCGACATTTCCCGAAAGGATTGGAAGATTATTGGAATCAACGATGAAAAAGCATACGCAATATTAGACGGAGATCCAACTACTGCATGGCATCAAAGCAGTGACAAAAAATTGCCTGTTGATTTGGTTATCGATTTAGGTAAGGAAGAAAATCTCTGTGGTTTCAGATATCTACCAGATCAGAACCAATGGGGGGGTGGCATCATTACCAATTACCAGTTTTATGTTTCGCAGGATAATAAAAAATGGAATCTGATCAGTCAGGGAGAATTTTCGAATATAAAAAACAACCCATTGTGGCAAATCAAAAATTTTCCGGCGGTAAAAGCCCGTTATATCAAATTTAGGGCTTTGCATAATACAGAGGGAGATAACAATATAGGATATGCCGAAATCGGTGTAATTACAGAATAATTGGCACTATGAAGGTAATTAAGAAAATATTCAACGTATTTTTTGCCTTGTTTTTGCTAAGCATAAACGTTGAGGCACAAACAACTTTTTTTGTTTCTCCCAAAGGCAATGACACTAATCAGGGGACACAAGCCAGGCCTTTTGCTTCAATAAGCAGGGCTGTAGATGTTGCCAGGGAAACGCCGGGAAAAGTTGTAGTATATCTTAAAGGTGGCACGTATTACCTAAACCATCCGATTGTTTTTACTTCCGAAGATTCCCCGGGAAAAAACGTGTCACTCACAATAAGAAATTTTAAAAATCAGCAAGTGACCGTTAGCGGGAGTGTCGCTTTACATTTGAAATGGACGATTTATAAAAACGGCATCTGGCAGGCAAAAGTGGAAAAGAAACTGATTTTTGATGAATTGTTTGTCAACGGACAATTGCAACATATGGCGCGGTATCCAAATTACAACCCTGCTGCTCATTTTTTTGGAGGAACGTCCGCCGATGCCATTTCCAAGGAACGGGTTGCCCGCTGGAAATCGCCTGCAGGAGGATATGTACATGCCTTGCATCCATGTGAATGGGGCGATGTCCACTACCTTATCACTGGGAAAAATGACAAAGGAGATCTTACGCTTGAAGGAGGATGGCAAAACAATCGTCCGATGGGTATGTCTAAAAAGTACCTTTTTGTGGAGAATATTTTTGAGGAGCTGGATACTGTGAACGAGTGGTTCTACAATAAAAAGACCCAAATATTGTATTACTATCCTCCTAAAGGATTGAATCTCAAAACAGCAAAATTTGAAACGCCGCAGATTGCTCATCTGTTTGAGTTCAGAGGCTCGGCTGCTAACCCGGTTCAGAACATCACGGTAGAAGGGTTGACCCTTACACAAACCTTACGCACATTTATGGAAAATAAGGAACCACTACTACGTAGCGACTGGACAATATATCGTGGTGGCGCTGTCTTTTTTGAGGGTGCGGAGAAATGTTCCCTTGAAAATTGTACGCTACATAATTTGGGTGGCAATGCGGTGTTTTTTAGCGATTTTAATCGATATTGCACCGTGTCAGGTTGTCTGATTTCCGATATTGGCGCAAGTGCAATTTGCTTTGTTGGAGATCCGAAAGCCGTGCGTTCACCATGCTTCAACTATTACCAGTTTGTTCCACTCGATAAGTTGGATTGTACTCCTGGCCCTAAAACGAACAACTATCCTGCTAAATGCGAAGTTTATGATAACCTGATGTTCAACCTCGGACAGGTAGAAATACAATCGGCAGGAGTAGAATTGTCCATGTGTCAAAGCATTACCGTAAGTCATAACACTATTTACGATGTGCCACGTGCCGGCATCAATGTTAGTGAGGGAACCTGGGGCGGTCATACAATCGAATATAACGATGTGTTCAATACTGTGGAAGAAAGCGGTGACCATGGATCGTTTAATTCGTGGGGACGCGACCGTTATTGGCGCGCCGATAAGAGAGTGTTGGATTCGATTGTTGAAAAAAACTTTAATCTCGCCCTGCTGGATGTGGTGAAACCGATTACCATTCAAAACAACCGTATGCGTTGTGATCATGGCTGGGACATCGATTTGGACGACGGTTCTAGTAATTATATCATCCGTAACAACCTGTGTCTGAATGGAGGTATCAAACTTCGCGAAGGTGTCGATCGTGTTGTAGAAAACAACATTATGATAAACAATACTTTTCATCCTCATGTATGGTTTAAAAACTGCAATGATATATTCATGCACAATATCGTTTCGATGGGATATCAACCTATTAACGTGGAAAGTTGGGGCAAAGAAGTTGACTATAATGTTTTTCCTGATTCGGCTTCGCTTAAGGCAGCGCAAGACAGGGGCATCGATAAACATTCGGTGTGTGGGAGACTTGAATTTGTCAATCCGCGGGCAGGTGATTTCCGATTAAAAGCCGGATCGATAGCTTTTTCTGTTGGTTTCAAAAATTTTGCAATGGACAATTTTGGAGTTGTTTCTCCGAGATTGAAAGCCCTGGCAAAAAAAATACCTATACCTTCAGTACATGTAAGTGAGAAAATGGCTACTGATAAAATAATAGATTTCATGGGGGCTCAAGTGAAGAATCTTAATTCACTTGATGAACGTTCAGCTACGGGCATGGACAGCACTCGGGGCGTGTTTGTAGTTAAAGTGACTGCCGGATCAGTGGCAGCCGGTTTTTTGCAGGCCAATGATGTGATCCTGTCTTTCGACAACAGGGAAATCAACAACCTGGATGATTTGTCCGCAGCCCGTATGTCGGTGATCGGAACAAATACTGAAGTTGTGCTATTCCGAAACCAGAAAAAGTTAAAAGAACGGGTTGAATTAAAGATGAAATGAGCCAATATGTACAAAAAGAATCGATGTTTTTACCAAAGAATCCGAATTCTTTTGCAAAGTAAAAAGGGTTTATGGAACAAGAAACCGCAATGGATATCATTAACACATTGAACACACTATA
Source organism: Microbacter margulisiae (assembly GCF_014192515.1). Taxonomy (NCBI): domain Bacteria; kingdom Pseudomonadati; phylum Bacteroidota; class Bacteroidia; order Bacteroidales; family Porphyromonadaceae; genus Microbacter; species Microbacter margulisiae. Next base: position 898,232 of record NZ_JACHYB010000002.1, on the reverse strand, counting down.
GATATAAACAAACAAATCAGATTACAACTCCTGTTCGACGTAGGCTGAGGTCATACACCGAATCCTTTACATACTATGGCGAACAGGGGCTTGTGTTACTCAGTTATTCGATCATTCATTCATTTTTACCCGCCTGTCCGGCTAGAGAACAGAAAATCTGTTAATCAAATAAGCACATAGTATCAAAGTGATTTTTTAATGAGCGACTATCTAAACGAGATATCCCCTGTACGTTATTTCTCTTTTTATGTATATTTGTCATGAATTAAGTATATCGGGGGAAATGTGTTTTAAAACGTGAATGATATTCATGAAAATGCTCTTTCAATGACGGGGGAATTGGCTATGTCACCCATCCTTATCCACACAAACGCACGCCGCCGTATGTCCCGAAATGGGAAGAAGATTTTGGATTCGCCGCCAATAAATATCCGGTCATTGCTACTGAAATCGGCTTTACGTTGGGAGACGGCAGTATAAAAGATAATGGCGATTATGGAAAGGCAATTATTCAATATCTTGAAGGGAGAGGCATAAGCTGGATATGGTGGGTGTATGATCCTCAATGGACTCCCGGCATGATTGAATCGTGGAAGACATTTAAATTGACGGATTGCGGCAAATTCTTTGAAAAAGCGGCAAAAGGAGAAATTGACAAATAAGTAAGTAATCAAAATTAAGCGACACTATGAGAGTAGTTAATAAACATACTTTTTCCAATAGCTGCCAACGTTCTGTTGGTGGTATAGAAAAGTGTGTCTGTACTGCCATAGTCCTGTGGTCTGATCCATTTTCCCTTCAATATTCTCCAAAGCGTTTCAGCGATATTCAAGTATGGGGAATATGGCGGCAGGTAGAAAAGGAAAAGTTCTCTTTTCTCCCAGACCGGACGCAACTCCCTTATTTTATGATTGCGATGGACGGTCGCATTATCCAGTACCACAAAGGTTTGCTCACGCACATGAAACGAAAAGGCGTCGAGGAAATCGACAACCTTGTCTGCGGTGATACTCTCAGTGGTGGTAAAACCCTGATAATGATTTCTTCGGTCAATCATTCCAAAGATGTTCAGTCTTGCACTTCGTTGGGAGACAATGCCTACATCCTCTCCTGGCAACTGCCAACCGTAGGGGACGTACCCTTCGGTACAAATATGGCTCTCATCGGCATAGTAGAGAGCGATACGTCCCTCTCTTTCCTGTTGTTCAAGTTCTTGCAGCTTCTCATACTTGTATTGATAAAGCTGCGGCGAGGGGACTCCCCTTGGGCGTTTCCTTATACGCTTATATCTTGCGTCAATGCTGATAAAAAACGTTTGAAGGTCAGATCACTCGCCTCTTTCCCGGTAGCTTCCTGCCAAGCGACTTTGGCTTTGCTCACACTCTGCCTGTCTTGTTCGATCGCTGTGCGCACAGCCTGTTCGTCTGAGCAATCCATGATCGGTTTCCGACCTCGACCCGAACGAGTTTCCAATCCGGCAATACCTTCTGATAAAAAGCGTTTTACCCACGAATTCACCGATACAAAACTCATCTCGGTTTGTGCGCCTGCTTTGGCTGAAGACAGACCATCCCCCTTGAGAAGAACTGCTCGGCAACGCATGCGCAAACAGTGGCTCGCGCCCTTGCGGAAGCCATGCTCCAGTTCCCCTCGTTGGGCTTCCGTTAATTCCAGTTTCTTTATCTTTCCCATTGCTAATCGTATCTACCATAATAATAGAACGCAAAGTAAAACTAAATATTTTATATAAACTAATTATGAACATCTACTTAGAAAAGATACATATGTATAAAATGCACCCGTTCAAAGGAATTATCTGCTTTGTGGGTATGTTGTTATTGGCAACAGCATTTTCTTTTGGAAAAAACCAGGCAAAAGAAGGCAATTCCTCTTCTATTAGGGAGCATTTGCTTATGGACTTTGGTTGGCGGTTTGCATTTGGAAATGCCATAGATACAAAGAAAGATTTCAATTTTGGAACAGGTTATTTTTCATATCTGGCCAAAGCCGGCTATGGTGATGGACCCGCATCTCCTGGTTTTGATGACCGTTGCTGGCGGTTATTAAATCTTCCGCATGATTGGGCAGTAGAAATGCCTTTTAGTCCTAAGGCAAGTTCAAGCCATGGGTACAAAACAGTTGGGAGAGGTTTTCCGGAAACCAGCATAGGATGGTATCGCAAAACTTTTTTTATCCCGGAAACTGATCTTGGCAAACGTATTTCTATCCAGTTCGATGGAGTTTTCCGTGATGCAAAGGTATTTGTAAATGGCTTTTATCTTGGGCATCATAGTTCCGGATATTTACCTTTTACCTATGACATTACCGATTATCTAAATTATCATGGGAACAATGTGGTTGTGGTTCGTGTGAATGCAACCAGAGAAGAGGGTTGGTTTTATGAGGGGGCAGGTATTTATCGCCATGTCTGGTTGAATATCACCTCGCCGCTTCACGTGGCTCAATATGGTACTTTTATTACCTCTACCCTTACTAAAAAGCATTCTGCTGATGTGATGGCGCGGGCTACGCTTGCAAACGATGGACGAAAAACCAGCGTGTTTGAAATTACCCAGACGATCGTTGATGCTAAAAGCAATATCATTGCAACAAGAAAAATCGCTAACCTGAATTTAAAACCTGGTGAACATAAAGAATTTTATTGTGTTTTATCCGTTAAAAATCCTGAATTGTGGGACGTTAACTCTCCTTATCTGTACAAACTGATTACACAGGTTGTTTCGGATGATACGCTTACAGATCGTTACACAACATCATTTGGAATACGCACTGTCCGTTTTGATCCGGATAAGGGATTCTTTCTTAATGGAAAACATCTGACCATCAAAGGGACAAATAATCATCAGGATGCTGCCGGAGTAGGCATTGCAGTTTCCGATGCCATGCAGGTTTTCCGTATCAAACGATTAAAAGAGATGGGTGATAATGCCATCCGTTGTTCCCATAACCCTCCTTCACCGGCTTTTTTGAATGCTTGTGACAGTTTGGGAATGCTGGTGATTGATGAAAACAGGGAAGTAGGGACGAATCCACAACAACTTCATCAACTAAGGGAGATGATCTGCCGTGATCGCAATCATCCTTGTGTATTTCTCTGGTCATTAGGTAATGAAGAATGGGCTATTGAGGGTAATATAAAGGGAGCCCGAGTTATCAGAACCATGCAGGACTATGCCGAACGATTGGATTCTTCCCGGGCTTTTACCGCTGCTGTAAGTGGCGGCTGGGATAATGGGATCGGAATGGTCACCCAGGTAATGGGTTACAATTATATTGTACAAGGTAATATAGACGAACACCATGCTAAATTTCCCTGGCAGTCGGGCATTGGTACGGAAGAAAGTAATACGATTGGGACACGGGGCGTTTATATTACGAATGATTCAACAGCACATATGGCGCCGACAAACCGGATGCCGCAAAATGTCGGAACAGAATCAGGATGGAAATTTTATGCTGCACGGCCTTTCCTGGCTGGCTTATGCTATTGGACGGGATTTGATTACCGGGGAGAACCTACTCCATATGGCTGGCCACAGGTCTCTTCGCAATTTGGTATTTTGGATATGTGTGGATACCCCAAAGATATTTTTTATTACCTAAAATCGTGGTGGGGAAAACAACCTGTTTTGCACATTTCTCCTTATTGGAATTGGAATGTAAAAAAAGGTACGCCGATTCAGATCATTGCATATAGCAACTGTGATTCGGTAGAACTGTTTTTGAATCATAAGAGTTTGGGGGGCAAAATAATGCCTGTAAATTCGCATCTGGCATGGACTGTTCCGTATGAACCGGGGACTTTGTTAGCGCTTGGATTTAAAAATGGAAAACAAATTATTGCCGACAGTGTACAAACGTCCGGACCTCCGGCTGCCATTCGGCTTATTCCGGATCGGTCTGTCATTAAAGCCGATGGTGAGGATGTTTCAGTAATTACGGTTCGGATGAATGATGCAAAAGCCCGATTCGTGCCTGATGCTGATAATGAGATCTATTTTCATCTGACCGGGCCTGGAAAAATTATTGGCGTTGGCAATGGAGATCCTTCTTCACACGAAAAAGACCGGTTTGTTGAAAACAATCAACTTGTGACTATTGATAGTCTCACGTTCAAATTAATTAAATCACAACAAGATTATCCTGATGCTATCAAGACTTGGAATGATCGATATTGGCCTTCATTGACTACGGCCCAGGGTGACTACAACATACAGCCGCACGATTCTCTCAAAGCATGCATTATTTGTGGACAATTTTATTTGTCCTCCTATGAATCAAATACAACCATTGCTTTGTGGCCAAAAAGCCTTGGAGAAACAGAGAATGTTTATATCAACGGGCATCTTATCGCTAGCCATATAAAAAGGAATGATCCGGTTGTACGCTATGAGATTAATCATGCGATTCTTCATAAGGGGAAAAACATCTATACGGTTGTCGCAATTCCTTTTGAGAAGAAATACCAGTATGAAATTTTGAATACTGATCCGGGTACTATTCAGGTGTGTACGCCTGCTTTAACGTGGCGGCGAAAAGCATTTAACGGCTTGGCACAAGTGATTGTGCAGTCAGACAAGACGCCCGGAACTTTAATTTTGTCGGCAACATCCGATGACCTATCAACAGCAAAGATTATGATCCGGACAAAACCCTGTAAGTTATATCCTGAGGTGCAGTCTGCAATTCAAACAAAATAGTGTATATTTAAAGATTCAAAGAGGAGTGTGATTTTATCGTATCTTTGTCCAGTACTAAGTATATCATGGGGGAAATGTGTTTTAAGATGTGAATGATATTCATAAAAATGTTCTTCCCCTTCTTTTGGTATTTAAGATTTCAAAAGTCAAGGCGAATTCTGTATCCTGAGGACCAACTAAAAATCATACTATGGGAAATAATATACGCAAGTTATTCCTTCTTGTCTTTGTTGTGTTTTATAATCTGCAGGTTAACGGGCAGTCTTCCTATGTATTCCATCATTTACAAACAGATGATGGGCTCTCTAATAGTCATGTAAATGCAATATTAAAGGATAGTTATGGGTTCCTGTGGATAGGTACTGAATCTGGACTGGACAGGTATGATGGCTATGGATTCAAAGTGTATACCAATCGTCCTAATACACCAAATTCACTTTTAACAAATGATATTATAGGATTAAGTGAAGACGGTCTTGGAAATATCTGGATAGATGTTGGATTTGGTTATATGGTGTACGATCGTGATAAAGACTGTTTTGTTACTGATATCCCCAAATTTTTACAGAAGTTATCTATTTCGGTAGGTAACAGTTATAAAATATATGTTGACAGAAATCACGATTTGTGGGTGTTGAGTGATCAAAAAGTGTTTTACTTTGACACACGAAAAAAAACGCTGAAAGTATTTCGGGTAAAACTCCCAGAATCTGACATTACTACTTTGAATTTAAGTGATGATGGAGAAAGCCTTTATGTAATCAGTAAAGGCGGATCATTGTGGCAGTTGGATAAAACCGGTAAAATAACATGGATTAAATTGCCTGATTTTGTCAAAAAAAAAATAGAAAATAGCTACAACAGGATTTATGTGGATAGTTATAACGGATTATGGATCTTTTCAGATAAATCCGATTTGCTTTATTATCGAGAAAATTCAATTCAACAATGGAGGAAAGTGATTTTAAGGTCAACCATAAACACCCAAAATGATGTTGTGCAAAGTATTCTTGACGACGAAAATGGCCATGTTTGGATTTGTACTGACCACAAAGGGGTGTTTTTATATGATAGAAACAAAAAAACCTTAACTAATATTCGACACGATCCTGATCTATATACATCCATTGCCTCTGATAATGTAGATTGTATTTATCGGGATAATAACGGGACAATCTGGTTGGGACATAACAAGACGGGAATCTCTTACTTTAATGAGAGTTTTCAGAATATTATTAATGTACAACTCCATGAATGTAGAAACATTAATGCTATTTTAGAAGATAAAAAAGGGAATATATGGATTGGCACAGATGGAGAGGGGCTATTTGTTAAGGACAAAATATCTAATTCAATTCAGAAACTTCCGATGCCTAACTTTGCCATAGTCTCTTTGCTTGAAGACAGCAAAGGCAGGGTGTGGATCGGTACTTATCAACATGGTCTGTTTTGTTATGAGAATGGAAAACTTACCCAACTGAGTGCTAGTAATAGCAGTTTAGCAAATAACAATATCTGGAATTTACAAGAAGATTGTAATAGTACTTTGTGGGTAGGTTCCTTAAATGGGCGAATTCAATGCCTGAATCCTGATAATAGGGCTTTTGACTTTCTGAAGAGTCCTGACGGAGAAATCGACAATCCACTGGATATGTATTATGACGGCGGAGATAAATTATATGTTGGGACTACTTATGGCCTCTATGTGAAAAATATCATTACCGGCAAACAAAAAGTGTATTTGGGGAATAATCGAGGTACACAAAAATTCAAACAACCATTTATCTCAAATGTATATAAAGATCGAGAAGGAAACTTATGGCTTGGACATGCACAAGGCATAACCGTGTGGGATTTGAAGAAAGACACTCTATACTATATTGATAAAGCGAGTGGATTGTGTGATAATATCATTCATGGCATTGTTCAGGATAATTACGGGAATATTCTGGTAACAACAAGTAACGGACTATCAATCCTTTCTGAAACAAGAGATAAGTATGGTAATCTAAATTTTACTTGCAGAAATTACTCTACTAAAGATGGACTGAAAAATAACTATTTCAATAGCCATTCAATTTGCAAACTACGTAACGGAGATATTTTGTTGGGAGGAGCAGATGGGTACACCCTTGTCAATTCAAATAAAATGTCAGAAAAGAATCAGCCGCTTGCCAAAATAACTTTTACGGAATTAAAAATAGAAGGTCATGTTATTCAGGTAGATTCCCTCTATAACGGACACAAGCTGTTGAAACGTTCATTGGAACAAACCACAGCGCTCACATTCAGATATGATGATAAGCTGATTGCATTGTATTTTACTACGGGAGATTTGCTTAATGCAGACAGAGTAGAATATGTTTACAAGTTGGAAGGGTTCAATAATCAGTGGATGTCAACGCAAGAAAACAAAATTGAATTCTCATCGCTTCCTCCCGGTAATTATCGCCTTTTAATGAAAGCGTGTAACAGTGACGGTACCTGGAATGAAATTCCAACTGTTTTAAATATCAAAGTTACACCGCCATTCTATTGGTCATGGTGGAGCATTGCTTTATATATTCTCATGTTCAGTGTACTTGTCATATATATTATCCAGCGTGCTAAGAAGCATCACCGAACAAAACTGGAACAGCAACGTATACGACTGGAACATGAGCAGAAAATTAGTCTTAATGAGATGAAATTGCGTTTTTTTACCAATATCAGTCACGATTTACGTACTCCTCTTACACTTATAATGACTCCAATCCAGATGTTGCTAAATGAAGTTTCGGATGAAAGACTTCATAAAAAACTTTATACAATGAACAAGAACGCAGAGCAGTTATTACAACTCATAAATTCTCTGTTGGATTTCCGGAAATTAGATGTTGGAGCCGAAACATTACATCTCAAGAACGGTGACATAGTGAATCTTATCAATGAGATATATTCTTCATTTCAGGTTTATGCCGCTGACCGACAAATAACCTTCACTTTGGTAAAAGAAATGGAAAGTTTATCTATGCAATTCGATTCAGATAAAGTCCAAAAAATTTTAATTAATCTCCTTTCCAATGCCTTTAAATATACTCCGGACGGAGGAAATATCATTGTCAGTATGCATCGGCAGCAAGATAATATCAGTGTTAGTGTCTCTGATACAGGTTCTGGCATCAGTGACGCAGAAAAACAACATATTTTTGAACGCTTTTTCCAGGTTCCAGACAGACAAGAAAAAACAGGTAGTGGAATTGGCCTGCATATTGTAAACGAATATGTACGCATGCATGGGGGTGTTGTCTCGGTAGTTGATAATGTGCCTGTGGGAAGTGTATTTACATTTACGCTTCCTTTTATTGAGGCCGATGCATCCGATGGGGAACCAATCCCAAATCAAATCCCTGAAGAGGAGGTTCCGGATCAACCGGAAAGCCCTAAAATTCCAACTAAGGCAACAATATTATTTGTAGATGACAATCGAGACCTTTGTGATTTTATGTCAGATAGCCTCTCTGATGAGTATGTTGTATTGACTGCGCATAACGGACAGGAAGCAATGGAACAATTGAATGCGTACGATGTAAATATTGTTGTAAGTGATGTAATGATGCCGAATATGAGTGGCACAGAGCTCTGTAAACTAATCAAAACGAATATTCTTTGGTCTCATATTCCGGTCATCCTGCTGACTGCCCGTACGGCTGAAGAATCTCAAATAGAAGGATTAGAGCTGGGGGCAGACGACTATATAACTAAACCATTTAATCTTAATATTCTAAAGCTACGTGTTCGTAAATTTATTGAATGGACGGAAAAGTGCCATATTGCTTTTAGTGAAAAGGTGGATATCTCTCCAAGCGAGATAACGATTACTTCATTAGATCAACAGTTAATAGAAAAAGCGATCAAAGTAGTTGAGGAAAATATGAGTGATACAGAATTTTCTGTTGAGACCCTGGGGTATGCAGTAGGAATGAGTCGTAGTCATTTATACAAGAAATTAATGAATATTACCGGCAAAGGACCTGCCGAATTTATTCGTACCGTTCGTCTAAAACGAGGTCGTCAATTACTGGAGAAAAGTCAATTGCAAATAGCGGAGATTGCCTATGCCGTTGGATTTAATTCCCCAAAAATATTTACCAAAAACTTCCGAATGGAATTTGGAATATCACCTTCTGAATATTTGCGTAGTCTGAAAAATCCAAGGCAGAATGATTAGTGTTATTTCACCTTTCGCAAGTACTACAAGCCCCTATTTACTTCCTTTTTACGACAAGGCAAAAAGGAAGTCAGGTACATGGTTTGCAAGATGATTCTCGCCAATGTAAGCTTGCAAAGTCATAATGTAAGCCTGCATTCGCCAGATTCATGTTGTTTCTCGCCAAAGTAAGGACGCATTTGCCAACTGCAACCTGATTTTCGCCAATGTGAACTTACATTCGCCAAAATCAATGTGTTTTTCGCCAATGCAAGCCGTATCTCGCCAATACAAGGTTACACTTGCCAACTTTAAACTGTATTTTGCCAATGTCAGCTTGTTTTCGCGGAATTGAGCTTGCAAAGCCTATAAAACAGTTGGGAAAACTACTATGACACCTTACATGATGAAGGAAACCTATCATATATGAACAAAACATCATGTAAAACTAATGGAAACAGGTTTAATCATCAAAAACAAGGGAGCAGCAACTAGCGTAGAAAAGAGAAAAGAGAGTGAAGCTCTATCTAACATGGGGAAGGGCCAAAATGAGAATGTTTATAAAACAAGTACCCCAAACCCCAGCCGATATAATACCGGATTATCAAAACAACACATGAACTATCCGCTTGTATTTTTTATCAACTCCCCGCTTCAACGAAGCGGCCTGCGAACTGGCAAAATTATTGACTCAACTCCAAACTGTATATCCAGGTTTTAACCTGAAAATTATCTTCAAAACTACTGCTCCTTAAAAACTTTTTTCAGGCATTGACATCATCCACCTTTTTGATCCTTGCTGGAGTCTAAAAACAAAATTGTATGACGAGGCTTATTATTGACTGCTTTTCTTAAGCCTGATTGGCATGAAAAATTTAATCTGATACTTCGAAGAATTGTTAATGGTGCGCCGAATATTAATCGATGTAGAAACAACGATTTAAGCTTGCATTCACGAGAATAGTTGTATGTTAATTACAAGTATATTTTTGCTTCTGTTTGTTTTAATATTCTGGTATGTAGTTTTATATGTGTGTTTTTATCCTGCTTCTATTATGTGTGATCGTATGAAAATGCAACAAATATGGTAGTTATCTGAAACAAAAGGATACCATGATCCTGCAAAATTGCAGATATTTTTGTAATGAAAATATTAGTATATGCCACTTGAAATGTTAATTTGATTTTGAACGAACTTACATGTTTTCTGGTAAAATCAAAGCAGGGGAGTAGATGCTTTACGATATACATATATTTTCTTGCTTTGCTAATTCTCAGTGAAACATATATTGCAGTTTGTCCTGATTAATAGAAGGACCATTAGGTTCTTGCTTTTGCCTGACAAGATGCAGTCAATTGGATGGAATGAAAATATCGCTTTGTTTAATGAGAAACTGTCAGATCGTATGCAGTATTTCTTCTTGATCAATTAAAGAGGGTATATTACATAACCGCCCAATATAAAAAAAGGGAGCAACAGTACTACTTGCCAACTAGTTGTACTGTTTAGCCGTGAAAATTGTTGGCATTGAATTTTTAATCTTTTAATTTTAATTACATGAAGAAACAAATCATTTTGATCGTAGCGTTTCTGTCAATGTTTGTCTTTGTTTTTGCACAAACAGGCAATCTTGATGTAACGCAAACTCAGGTTAGAGTGACGGGAAAAATCATCGACGCTTCAAGAAATCCCCTTATTGGAGTTGCTGTCGCCGTCAAAGGAACTACTCAGGGAACCATTACAGATGTTAATGGTAAATTTACCCTAAATAATGTGGCGAAGGATGCTGTTTTGCATATTTCTTATGTTGGCTATATGTCTAAAGATGTACGGGTTACATCGGGTGATATGTTGATTATGCTTGAAGAAAATGCTAAGCAAATGGACGAAGTGGTGGTAATTGGCTATGGAAAAGAGAAAAGAAAAGATCTTACCGGTTCCATCTCTTCCATTACGGGAAACGACCTTCGCAAAACAGTACCTACCACTTTTGACCAGGCACTGCAAGGGAAAGTTGCAGGTGTAATGATACAGCAAATATCAGGGCAACCCGGTGGAGGTGTCTCGGTGCAGATACACGGTGTATCATCTATTAGTGGTTCAAATTCTCCATTGTATGTAATTGATGGTGTTATAATCCCTCCTGTCAGCGATCCCGGTGGTGGGTCGAACCCATTGAACTCGATCAATCCTTCTGATATTGAATCAATTGATGTGCTGGAAGATGCTTCTGCAACAGCCATTTATGGATCGCAGGCTACTAACGGAGTGATTGTTATTACAACCAAAAGAGGTCATGCTGGCAAACCTAGGGTAACTTACGATTTTAATTATGGTTATCAAGAAATTCCTAAAGAACTTCCAACCGTAAATTTACAGCAATTTGCAACGCTGCTTAACGCCAGGGCCCAGGTTTGGGGTTTTGATGCCAGACCTGAATTTGTTAATCCTCAATATTTGGGAACAGGTACCAATTGGCAAAAGGAATTGTTTCGCAAAGCGCCTATGAGTAACAATACAATAACGTTAAGTGGTGGAGATACTAAAACAAAATACATGCTTTCTGCCTCCTATTTTGATCAGGAAGGAATAGCGTTAGGCTCAGAATTCAAAAGATATTCAGTAGGATTTAACTTAGACAATAATACCACTGACTGGCTAAAAATAGGAACAAGTATTCAGTTGGGACATACAGATGAAAATGTAAATTCTACCACTTCAAATGTAATTTCTACTGCATTGAATTTAACTCCGGATATTCCTGTGAAAAATCCCGACGGCTCTTGGGGTGGCGTTACCAATACAAGCGGTTGGGTGAACCAAGTAAATAATCCTGTTGGAATGGCGTTGTTAGTTAAGGACACGAAAGGAGGAAACCAACTCTTTGGTAATATATATCTTGAAATTCAATTTACAAAAGATTTGTCTTTAAGAAATGAGGTATCCGGCAATTTTGATTTTTCAACAGAAGATCAGTTTATGCCTACGTATCAATTTGGTAAAGCGGTAAATAATATCAATTCTGCCCAATATTATTCCGGTCAATATTATTCTACGGACGTCCGGAATTATTTAACTTACAATCATGCATTTAAAAAACTCAATGTCAACGTAATGGTCGGACATGAAGCGCAATTAAGCACTTCTGCCAGTGTATCGGCAAAACGCACAAATTTTCCATCCAACAATGTAACTTCGATTAATAGTGGAGATGCCACCACGGCAAGTAATACCGGTGTTAAACAGTCGGGTCCTGCCTTGGAATCTTATTTTGGCCGTGTTAATCTTAATTTGGATGATAAATATCTGTTGACGAGCAATGTGCGTGGAGATGGCTCTTCCAATTTTCCTGCAGGAAATCGTTGGGTAGCTACCTATTCAGAGGCATTTGCATGGAGAATTAATAAAGAATTGTTTTTTAGAAATATAAGATTTATCAATGACTTGAAGCTGCGCATAGGTTATGGGTTAACAAATAATCAGAACATCCCGGGCAACACATATGTGACACAACTTGCATCGGCAGCCAATGGCTTATCGGGTGTTGCTCAATTTCAAAACAATTTAGGCAATCCTTATGTGCAATGGGAAAAAACAAAGGATTCCAATTTAGGGCTGGATTGTGCATTTTTAAACTCGAGAATTAACTTTACATTAAATCTTTATAATAGACGAACAGATGGACTTTTACTGCAGCTTCCGCTTCCATTATATTCAGGTACTACTACCGGATATTCGCCCGGTGCACTCAATGCTCCTTATGTAAATGTGGGTTCTGTTCAAAACAGAGGCTTTGATTTTAGAATCAGCTCGACAAATATTGATAATAGTCTTTTTACATGGAGAACTGATTTTACGCTTAGTCACAATGCCAATAAAGTAGTAAGTTTGGGTTCCGGTGGAGCCGCTGCCAATTTAAGTGAAACCTATAACGGCTATGTGGTGGAAAAAACGGTTGTAGGACAGCCTATTGGCTCATTTTACGGATACGTGTATGATGGGATTTTCGCTACTGCAAAGGATTTCAAAACGCATGCTTTGCCTGTTGACCAGAATGGTAACCCCCGGCCTATTTCTCCCGCAGGTGGTGGAATATGGTATGGCGACCGCATGTTTAAGGATTTGAATGGTGACGGTGTTATCGATTCAAAAGATCAAAAATTTTTAGGTTCTCCGCTACCTACATTCCAGTTTGGATTTAACAACTCTTTTACTTATAAAAACTTCGACTTAGATATCTTCTTTGCGGGAAGTGTCGGGAATAAAGTATTTAACGAATTAGCAATCGCTCAAACAAATCCCCAAAATAACACTTCCTATTTTACTTCGGTAATGAATTATGCAAGATTAGCATTGATAAATCCCAGCGGTTCGGCTACCGATGTGAATAACGTGTATGTTACGAATCCTAATACGAACATCGTGGGGTTGAGAAACGACAATACCAATGAAAATGAGCGCCCCAGTAATTTGTATATTGAGGATGGCTCTTTTATACGTTGTAAAAACATAACACTCGGATATAGATTACCGGAAAACATAATGAAAAAAGTTCATTTACAGTCATTGCGGTTATATGTTACCGTAGCCAATGCTTTCCTCATTACAAAATACAGTGGAATGGATCCGGAAATAGGTTCCTGGAATCCACTTCAAGCCGGATGGGATAGTGGCTATTATCCACAGCCGAGGGTATATACTTTAGGGTTTAATCTTGAATTATAATATTATAAGCCGGTTCCTGTCATAACAGGATGACTTCTAAACAATCATATAAACATATACGTATGAAATCATTTAATAAAATAGTAATACTGATACTATTTGCAGCAACAATTGCCGGATGCAGCAAGAGTTTTTTAGATCGTCCTTCGCAATCACAAATCAGTTCTGATAATTTTTATCAAACTAAAGCTGATTTAAGATTGGCTACCGCCAATTTATATGGAGGGGCGACTTGGGGTAATTGGAATTACAGCGCCTATCTGCAATTAGGCGATATACTATCCGGAAATCTTTATTATTCATGGTTTGGAGATTATATTCAATTGGCAACCCGTACTATTACTGCACAGAACAGTGTTTTGCAAAGCGCATGGACAGGGTTATTTAATACGGTTGCACAATGCAACTCAACCATTAACGGAATTGAACAATATGGATCTCCGAATATAGCTGTAAGTGATAAAAATGCTGCCTTAGGGGAAGCAAGATTTATCAGGGCAATGGCATATTATAATCTAGCGATACTTTTTGGGGCAGTCCCCATTATCGAGGACAACTCCAAACTGATAAAAAATCCTTTACTTAACCGCAATATTCTTAGTGATGTATATAAATTTATCGCTAACGATTTGACTTATGCAGCACAAAACCTCCCTGCTACGGATGTTGCCGGTAGGGTAACCACCTGGTCGGCACAAGGCATGTTGGGGAAAGTGTATTTAACAATGGCAGGTCTTGGACAAAGTGGAGGTATTCGTAATGTGGCATACTTGGATAGTGCTAAAAAATATGCAGGCAATGTTTGCAAAAATAGTGGATTGACATTACTGCCAAACTACGCCAATCTTTTCAAAACGCAATACAATAACAATCAGGAATCATTATTTGCATTGCAATGGGCACCTGGTGTTGGTTGGTTAGATGGGAATATGCTGCAGCATTATTCACCCAGTAACGACATTATGCCTCAACAAACAGGCGCATGGACACCCTTAGCCCCAACCTACGCTTTATATGAGCTTTATTCTGCGCAAGATAGCGTAAGGCGCAAAGCGACCTTTATGCTTCCCGGAGACTATTACCCGGAATTAAATGCTGCAGGGGGCGGTTATACGGCAACCGGTGCTGCAATGAAAAAACACATCGTTGGGACTGATAAAGATAATAATTCTCCAACGATGGATCAGAATTCATCTATCGAAGATAATGCACTTCTCCGTTTAGCTGATGTTTATTTGATATATGCTGAAGCAATTCTTGGTAATAATGCAACTACTTCTGATCCAGATGCACTGACCTATTTTAATAAAGTACGTATAAGAGCAGGGCTGGATCCGGTGACAGTAATCAATATGGATTCCATTATGAAAGAACGAAGAGTTGAACTTGCTTTAGAAGGTCAGTACTGGACAGACTTAGTTCGGCTTTCGTATTACAATCCTCAAAAAGCCATTGATATGCTTAATGCGCAGCAAAATATAACATTTAGCTATGCAAATGGCGTTGCTACGCCCACTCCGGCAGGTTCAGCGGGAGGTCCGATAGATATTGTTCCGGCAACCATTAGCAATTTTACTTTGCCATTACCGGCATCGGAGGTTACATCAGATCCAAAATTAGACGAAGCGCCGGTGCCATATTATTAATCCTTAAAAATTAGCTTTATGAGAACATTACATAAAAAGATAAATAGTTTCATCCTTCTTTGCATGACGTTTGCTTTAATCACTTTGTCGTCTTGTAATAAAGACAACCTGGCATTAGCCCCGGTAATTACAAGCATTCGCAATTATGCAGCAGCCCCCAATGATACATTGGTAACAAGTATAATACCCGGACAATGGATTGTCATTCAAGGACAAAATTTAAAAAATGCTGTTGCAATTCTTTTTGACGGAGTGCCTGCACAATTTAATTATGAGCTGTTTGCAAATGACAAGGCTGTACTTCAAATCCCTTCGTCAATACCCTTTAACAGTGTATCTGCAGCCGATCTCAATACTGTAACATATATTACCACAGCCGGTACAACTACTTTTAAATTAAGTGTAAATTCACTTCCGGGTACCATCACCGGCAATTCAATGTCTGCAAGTGATGTAGTAGGTGATTCGGTTTATATTTATGGTACCAATTTGTATTTGATTAAAAACGTAACCATTGCAGGAGATACCATTTCGCCATTTACAACGGCACAAGATGGTAGTCGCATAGGATTCAAGCTTCCGGCTATCACGCAGCCAATGCCCTGGCATGTAAGAGTTACAGCAGCCTCCGGTATTTATACTTATGATATTTCTATAGTACCAATAATTTCAGGCGTTTCTAATGCAAATCCTTCGGAAGGCGATTCAGTATATGTTTATGGAGCGAATTTGAATGGTATTCAAAGTTTAAGTTTTGCCGGCGCAAGTATTACAAGCTTTAAAGAAGCTCCCAATGGTTCTTCTGTTGGGTTTGTGGCACCTTCGCTTTCGCAATGCGCACCAGTTAAAATCGTGAGCACTTATGGCACAGCCTCTACCGTTTACAATGTTAATACTCAAATATCAACTGACGGCATGTTAGCTAATATGGAGTGGGGTAATTATTTTGGTTGGGGATGGTGGGGAGGCGTTTCCCTTACTGTTAATAGTGTCGCAAACAGTGGCGGTTGGATTGCCGTAAAATCTGACTTTGATGGAGTATTGGGGACAGACAACAGTATGTTTGTGTCTTATAATACTGGTATTATGAAAAGTGGTGATGGAACATCGGGTGATGGTAAATATAATTTCCCGATTGGAGCTAATCAATGGGTACCGACAGCTAATCTTTCGGATCCTGTTGGTAACTGGGCAATTCAATTTGAAATAAGTGTTCCTCACCCCTGGAATGGTGGTACTCTTTGTTTGGTAAGTGGTTTTGCCGGTAACTATATAGCTCGTTATGAACCATGGCAAATCTCTGCTTCAAGTACAGCAGCTTTTTCCACCAGGGGTTGGAGAACAGTGACCATTCCTTTGTCTGCATTCCGGGCAAGCGATCCAACACTGGGTGATGGAGAGGGTGCTTCGGTTCCAAGTTTAACGGATTTATTGGGGAGTACCGGTAATACAAGTTTGAGTATTTACCTTCATAATTTCAGTACTTCACCAACTGAAACTGGTTTTTATGCTGCCATTGATAATGTCAGAGTGGTAAAAATTAAATAGTAACCAATAATGAGGGTACGGGACATAGATCCCGTACCATTTTCTAAAAAACATTTAAAAAATAAATACATGAAGAATAAATTATTTATTGGTATTGCAGGAATATTGCTTTCATTTCTGCTTTTCAATTCTTGTAAAAATGAAGAGCCAGTTCCGCAACTTACCATTTCTAATACAACAGATACGATACCTCAAACAGGTGGAACCAAGTCCCTTACGTTTACTTGCAATGCTTCCTGGAGCATTGATACAACAGGATTTGAATGGTTGCATGTAAGCCCGATATCAGGAAATAGTGGTAATGACACTATTCGATTGACCGCAGCGGCTAATTCGTCATTAAGTCGTTCATTAATCTTAAATATCATCAGTACAAATGGACAAGAAAGAAGAATTACAGTTTTTCAAGCTGCGAATATTTTTCCATCTTATAACACATCACCGATAGCACCTGATTCAACAGGAATGGGTAGTACGGCTGCTCAATTGGCCGCTAAGTTTAAGTTAGGGATAAATATAGGAAATACAATGGAAGCACCAGGCGGCGAAACCGGTTGGGGCAATCCGGTGATCACGCAGCTATACATTGATTCTCTAAAAAAAGCCGGCTTTACTTCCATTCGAATTCCTATCGCATATGATTATTCTCACATCATCAACAAGGCAACAGCACAAATAGACCCGGCTTGGCTCAACAGGGTAAAGGAAGTAGTGCAATATTGTATCAATGATGGAATGTACACGATGATTAATATTCACTGGGATGGTGGATGGTTGGACTGCAACGCTACCGGTGCTCAGTTAGATACTATTAAAGCCAAGCAAAAAGCATATTGGGAGCAAATAGCTACAACAATGCGAGGTTTTGATGAGCACCTCATGTTTGCCAGTGCCAATGAGCCATCTAGCAATACTGCTAATTTTTCTTTCACTTTGCCCACCGTGACCAATTTATACGACTATCATCAGATTTTTATTAATGCGGTGCGTTCAACCGGTGGTAGAAATGCGTATCGTACGTTGATAATTCAAGCTCCAAATACTTCCAGCGATTTGGCTGATTACTTCACACCCGGTGGTTTGCCTGGTATGCCCCATGACAATGTGCCCAATAGATTGATGTTAGAGTTTCACTATTATGCTCCTTTTAATTTCTGTTTGGATACTGATCCTACAACAGCTTTTTTTTACTGGGGACAAAATTATCATTCCACTACTGACCTGTCGCATAATGCAACTTACGGTGAAGAACCTTATGTGGATGGCGTGTTTTCGTTGATGAAAAAAGAATTTGTTGACAAAGGTATTCCTGTGATAGTGGGTGAGCTGGGTGCATTTCCGCCAAATAGTAGTCTGACAGGCGATAATTTGAAGCTTAGTTTAGCTTCTCGTGGTCATTGGTACAGCTATGTTTGTCATTCGGCATTAACTCATGGTGCTTTGCCGTTTATATGGGATACCGGTGAAATCATTAACAGGAATACCGGTGCCGTACAGAATAAACAGCTTTTGGATTCAATACAGAATGCAGTATCGAATTGATAATATAAAGTGCCTAATTATCAGTTAATGAAATATTGCAAGAATCCCTTTTTTTAAGTCTTAAAAGCTTTATCTCAACCTCTTTCTCTCCGATAACAATCGGAGAGAAAGAGAATTTGCCATAGAAACAGTAACAAGCAATAATTCAAGTCTCCATGTGTCAGAAGTACTGAGTCCGTGCCAATGAGTATTTTTTAGATTTCTACCAGCTACTTGTCAATAGGTGAGTGGTTTGCACGAGCTATAGCTATTATGGTTTTACTTCTATGTTTACCCCTTCAATTCTAATTTAAATAAAAAACACTCTTCCTTTTGTGTTGACGTTCCTGTGGTCATTTCTTAATGCAAAGGATATTACTGAGTTTGATTTTGATGGTGTTGTCCCGATTTTCTAAAATGGTGGTTGGGGCGATATAGTTGTGTTTGACCAGGGAAGGTCGACAAATCAAAGCTTTTGTTGTAAATCATGACGGGCATATACCAATCAATGTGAATTTGTCGTCTCTTCCCAGAGGGTCTTATCTATTGTCAGTAAAAAGCAGTCATTGTACATCAACTAAATAGCTTTACTGGCAGATAAATAAATGATAATAATGTTTATATCGAAATAAAGTTTAAAAAGTTCAAGTTTAATAATTTATGATGTTGAAAAATATTGCATTCGTTACCTTTTTCCTTGTTGTATTGATAAGTGGAGCCATGGGTCAAACAACATTCAAAAATCCCGTACTTACAGGTATGAATCCTGATCCAAGCGTTTGTAGGGTTGGCGATGATTTTTATCTGGTTACTTCCAGTTTTGAGTATTTTCCTGGTTTGCCAATCTACCATAGTAAAGATTTAGTACACTGGAAAATGATTGGTTATGTTTTGTCGCGTACAAGCAATTGTCCTCTGGGAGGAGCTTATTCCTCAGGTGGAAATTTTGCCCCTACAATCCGATATCACAATGGCACTTTTTATGTTACATGTACCAATTATGGCGGACATGGTTCGCAAGGAGCTTTTTATGTAACGGCAACAAATCCTGCAGGACCATGGTCGGATCCTCATTGGGTTAATAATTGGGGAGTTGATCCATCTTTATTATTTGCAAATGACAGCGTCTACTACGTTTGCCCTGATAATAAAGGTAATTTTTTGTTGGCAACCTTGAATCTTGCTACAGGCAAGTTCTACAAAGCTCCTAAAGTAATTGCACATGGAACAGGTAGCTCAAGTCCTGAGGGGCCGCACTTGTACAAAATAAACGGATATTACTACTTAATGTCTGCCGAAGGCGGGACGGGTTATCAGCACATGGAAGTAATACAGAGGAGTCGGTCTCCTTGGGGGCCTTATGAGGTAAGTCCAATAAATCCCGTCATTTCCAATAAAAACGATTTCGATAATCCATTTCAGGCAATAGGCCATGCCGATTTAGTGCAGCTTCCGGATAGTAGCTGGTGGTTAGTGTGTCTTGGAATCAGGCCACAGGGAGGGCATTATCATCATTTGGGTCGTGAAACTTTTCTTGCACCTGTTACATGGAATGCCGATGGCTGGCCAAAGGGGGGAACTAATGGGGTCGTGAATCCAGAATACGTTGTTCCTAATCTTCCTGAATATAGTTGGGGGAAGGATCCAATACGCGATAATTTTAGCCGTACTACACTTCGACTTTGTTGGAATTTTATCCGTAATCCATATTCGGCCGATTGGTCGCTAACGGCACGACCTGGGTTCTTACGTCTGTACGGCTCAAGAATAAGTCTTAAAGATCAGGATTCTCCGGCTTTTATTGGCCGTCGCCAAACTGCTTTTAATATGGTTGCTTCGACGAAGATTAGCTTTACTCCTACTACCCCAAATGAAGAAGCGGGTTTAGTGGTAAGAGGTGATGATCAGAATCATTATGATTTTCTTATAACACTTCTTGACGGCAAACGGGTTGTTATGTTACGAAAGTATTTGCATAATAAAGCTGTAAGTGTGACTTACAAAAAAATTCCTGATGGGGACATTATTTTGAGAATTGGAGCTACTGCTTTTAAATACAGTTTTTGGGTACAAGAAGAAGGAAATAAAGCAGAATTTGTTGGTTCAGCCACAACTAAAGATTTGTCTACTGAAAAAATAGGCGGGTTTATAGGTACTTATATAGGAATGTATGCCTCGGGCAATGGAAAGGCTAATGTCAATCCTGCCGATTTCGACTGGTTTGATTATGAAGAAAACCCAGTAGTGCCATATTCTTGGCTAATGAGAAGTAAAGATATATCGAACTAGGAAGAAAGAGTTTTCTGTTACAAATATGAAGAGAATATACATCTGTCGAGAGAAGTTAGATTCTATAAATCAAAATTTTGTATCTTTGCCTCTGTCGGATGCAGAAAAAACAGTCCTTTATTTGGTTTTTATTGTAGTATCTGCAGGGAAGCAATCCATCAAGATTCTTAGGAAGTTTGGAAGTGATTTGCGGATCCGATGGCCGCAAATCACTTTTTCTCAAATCTCTGGAATGAATTTGCATATCGTAATTTGGTAAATTAAAAATAGACTTGAAATGAAACATGCAAACGGAATAATTTTAGCGTTATCACTATTGGTTCTTTTATTTTCCTCCTGTTCAACAGAGAAAAAAATTGCCTGTGTAGGCGATAGCATCACCGAAGGGTATGGATTGCCATGCCAAAGTAAAACCTCCTATCCGGTTCAGCTCGACAGCATTTTAGGAAAGGGTTATACGGTAATGAATCTGGGACGAAGCGCCACCACGCTTAGGAAACATGGAGATTTCCCCTATTGGACATGCAAGGAGTTTTACGATGTATTTGCATATAAGCCCAATATCATTATTATTCAGCTTGGCACCAATGATACTAAAACCCAAAACTGGGATTCGACCAGCTTTGCCAGGGATTATCAGGCGTTGGTAGATACTTTTGAAACGATACATCCCAGGCCAGCGATTTATCTTTGCCTGCCTGTTCCGGCATTTAAAAGTAAATGGACGATTAATGATTCTACATTAACCAAATGGATCATCCCTATAATAAAAAACGTCGCTCAAAAAAATCATCTTCATGTGATGGATCTCCACGACCAAATGAAACCCTATGGTCAATATTTCTTTGACGGGATTCATCCCGATGTAGAAGGCGCCAGAATCATGGCAGACGTTATAGCGAAAGATTTAGAACACAATTCAAATAAATAGAAAAGATGAAAGTAGTCACATTTAAACTGAATCTGATTATTGTTGCGTTGATATTTTCTTTTAGTGCCGCAACAGCTCAAACCAATGTAATTAAACTCTGGCCCAATGGAGTTCCGAACTCAAAACCTGATCCGTCCTATAAAGCACAAATCGGTTCCAATCAGTACTTTACATGGGAAAAGAACATATCCGATCCTACGCTTGATTATTATCCTGCACCGGCAGACAAAGCTAACGGTACGGCAGTTATTATTTGTCCTGGCGGGGGATACAGTCTATTGGCCATCAAGCATGAAGGATCGCAGGTTGCAGAGTGGATGAATACGCTTGGTATCACGGCTTTTGTTTTAAAATACCGCCTGCCCGACTCGGCAATTATGGTCGATAAAACCATTGGCCCGCTACAGGATGCCCAACGGGCGATGCGCATCGTGCGCAGCCATGCGAAACAATGGAACATTGATCCCCACAAAATAGGTATCATGGGTTTTTCCGCTGGTGGACATGTCGCTTCTACATTGTCAACGCATTATAATCAAAAGGTTTATAAAATGAAAGATTCAGTCAGTGCGCGACCCGATTTCTCCCTTTTAATTTATCCCGTAATTTCGATGAGGGAAAAAATTACTCACATGGGTTCGCGTATTAATTTGCTGGGAGAGCATCCGGATTCGGCATTGGTACAGTTGTATTCAAATGAATTGCAGGTCAATCAGAATACCCCTCCGGCTTTTTTGGTACAATCGCTGGACGATAATGTGGTTCCAGTGCAGAACAGTATCGATTATGCATTGGCTCTTACGAAATATAAGATTCCCTGTGAGCTTCATTTATATGAAAGAGGAGGGCATGGTTTTGGATTGGCAAACTGGACACATGATACAGAATCATCCTGGCCGCAAGCCTGTATCAGATGGCTTAGAATGCATGGTCTCGTAAAGTAGGGACTATTGTATATTTTTCTAAAGATAGTACTGGCCTTTTGTCAGGAATAGGACATTCCCGGCAAGCTAAGAATGAGGAAGTCTTATTGTATGGAATATAAAATGGCTAATCACCGGATGAAAATTTCCTGCGTACAAAAAATTCTGTGAATTCAATTGGAAATGGAATAGCAAGAAAGTAGGGTGAATTAATTATACATGAAATTAGCTCTCAGAATTCATTTTTTTTGTTTTATGATGTTATTGGACGAATAGTTTATCGCACTTCAATATTAAACGGTATGGCGAAACTGTCATTGCTGTTACGTGAAAGTTGCTGTTAATCTTGTTTTTTCTTTTCCCTTACTGTATATCTTGTCAAAACTTCGTGGTTTGAAATTTATTGTTTAAGTTTGCCTCGTTAATACAATCTTATAGATATTCGCTGCTATTCATGTGGCAATATGCCATATTTTCAGTTGTATTTGATAATATCTATGTAACTTAAAAACACTATGAAGCGATTTGCAATTATTGTAGCCGGGGGGAAAGGAGTCAGAATGGGAACGGAACTCCCAAAACAGTTTCTGGAGTTGGATGGAATGCCTGTTGTGATGCGTTCAATTGAAGCTTTTGCCCGTTTTGACGCTGGTATGAAGATATTTGTTGTATTGCCTCAGGAACATTTTAATACATGGGGGAAGCTTTGCATAAAATATCATTTTAAAATACCCCATCAAATCGTACCGGGTGGAGATACCCGTTATGATTCTGTGTCGCATGCTGTAGAAATGGTGCAGGGGGAAGGTCTTATTGCTGTACATGACGGAGTTCGTCCGTTGGTTAGCATTGATTTGATTCAAAGATGCTTCGATGTGGCTGAAAAAATGGGATCAGCAGTTCCGGCATCTGAAATTGTAGAATCTATTCGTCAGCGTACCAACCATGGAACAAAAAGTGTCAATCGGAATGACTTTTTCACTGTCCAGACACCTCAGATTTTCAATTCCATTGTTTTAAAGATGGCCTATCGCAAAGCGCAACCGGATAATTATACAGATGACGCTTCATTGGTTGATTCATTTGGTATTGCAGTAAATATAATTGAAGGAGAGCGTCGGAACATTAAGATTACCAATCCGGTAGATTTGAAAGTTGCAGAATGGATTCTTTCGTTGGATAAAAAATAAACGAAATTTTTCAGCATTATGATAGTCCGTTATCTATCAGGATTGACGGTTCGTTCTGCTGTGATAAAGATGGTTGGGCTCAAGTTGTAAAATGGTTTTTGCTTAAGACATTTTCTTACGGCATGATTGATCTCAATACAAGCGATATTCAGTTTATTCCTGGCATTGGCCCCAAACGGGCCGAATTATTACGAAATGAACTGCAAATAAAGACAGCCGAAGATCTACTCTATTATTTCCCGTATAAATATATTGACCGAAGCCGGTTTTATTCCGTTGCCGAATTGCAACATGACGTTGGATATGTGCAACTGAAAGGGAGTATTGTCCATTTCTCAAGGCAGGGAGAAGGTCGTCGCCAGCGGTTAACTGCCCGTTTTGCTGACGGAACAGGGTCATTGGAATTGATTTGGTTTCAGGGGATTCAATATGTTCAAAAACAATATCAGGTTGATACTCCGTATATTATTTTTGGGAAACCGACTGTTTTCAATGGTCGGTTTTCTATTGCTCATCCTGAAATTGAGTCAGTTGACCAAAATACATTGCAGACAAATAGTATTTTGCAGGGTTATTATGGTACGACAGAAAAGATGAAATCTAATTTTCTGAATTCAAAGGCGATTCAGAAGATCATGTTTACATTGCTTCATAATCTGTTAGAACCAATTCCCGAAACACTTCCGTCATATTTGATAAAAAAATTCACTTTGATGCCTTTGCATGAGGCGATAAGCACTATGCATTTTCCTGTAAATGCACAGAGACTCTCTAAGGCAAAACAGCGCATTAAATTTGAAGAGCTTTTTTATATTCAGCTTTCTCTTTTACGGATAGCAAAACAGCGGGCCATGCAATCGAAAGGTTATATGTTTGCGCACGTAGGGGCTTATTTCAATACGTTTTATCATCATTGCTTGCCTTTTGAACTGACAAATGCTCAAAAAAAGGTAATCCGCGAGATACGAGCCGATGTTGGGAGTGGACATCAGATGAACCGATTGCTACAAGGCGATGTGGGAAGTGGCAAAACTTTGGTCGCTTTGATGGTGATGCTCATTGCAATGGATAATGGCTTTCAGGCTTGTATTATGGCCCCAACAGAGATTCTGGCAATACAGCATTTTGAGACCATCAGTCGTTTCTTGCAAAAAATGAATGTTACAGTTGGTTTACTGACAGGTTCTACGCGTAAGTCAGACCGGGTAAGATTGCATGAGCAATTACGGGCAGGGTCACTTCATTTATTGGTTGGAACCCATGCTTTGTTGGAAGATGAAGTACAATTTGCCAATTTAGGCTTAGTGGTTATAGATGAACAGCATCGTTTCGGCGTTGCCCAACGGGCTAAAATGTGGATGAAAAATGAATTGGCTCCTCATATCTTAGTTATGACTGCCACTCCCATTCCCCGTACCCTGGCCATGACGTTGTACGGGGATCTGGAAGTGTCTGTGATCGATGAGCTGCCTCCGGGAAGGAAGCCAATCCAAACGCTTCATTTTTATGAAAAAAGGAGAGGTGCGTTGTATCATTTTATAGAACAAGAAATTACGGCAGGACGTCAGGTCTATGTCGTGTATCCGCTTATTGAAGAATCGGAAAAGATGGATTTTCAAAATCTCACCGATGGATTCAATATGATTAAAGAACGATTCCCTAAGTTTAGTGCAGGTATGGTACACGGACGTCTGACTCCAACCGAAAAAGAAGCCGCAATGACCCAGTTCGCAGAAAGAAAAATACAAATTCTGGTTGCTACTACTGTTATTGAGGTTGGTGTCAATGTGCCTAACGCATCGGTGATGATCATTGAAAGTGCCCAACGATTCGGACTTTCACAACTTCATCAGTTGAGAGGAAGAGTAGGCCGCGGATGTGATCAGTCGTATTGTATACTTATGACTCCTTTTGAGCTCGGAAAAGACACCCGGAAGCGAATGGAGATTATGACCCGCACGAATGATGGCTTTGAAATTGCAGACGCAGATTTGAAGCTTAGAGGACCCGGAGATATTGAAGGAACGCAACAAAGCGGAATTCCTTTTACTTTACGTGTTGCCAATTTAGCCCGAGATGGACAAATGCTTCAATTTGCACGAAAAATAGCCATGGAAATGCTTGAGGAAGACCCCCTATTGCAACGTCCTGAACATACAATATTGAAAAAGCAACTCCAAAAAATGCAAAAAGGCACTATAGACTGGAAAAAAATCAGCTAAAAAAGGTTCACTAAATTTGGAGATATCATTTTTTATTTCTTACTTTGACCTGAAATTAGAATTATATCGAATTAGTATACCATGCAAAGAACACTTATTTTGTTGAAACCTAGCTCTATAGAGCGTGGTTTGGTTGGAGAAATTCTTTCCAGATTGGAGAAAAAAGGCTTACTTATTGTTGGAATGAAAATGATCCGCCTTTCGGACGAATTAATAGAAGAACATTATTCCCATTTAGTTAGTAAACCTTTCTTCCCTATACTCAAGGAAGCTATGCAAAAAACGCCAGTAATTGCGATGTGCGTAAAAGGGAAAGAAGCTGTCAGACTCGTTCGTGAAATGGTGGGACCTACAAATGGTCGTAATGCAACGCCGGGGACAATTCGTGGAGATTATAGTATCAGCGCTTTGAAGAATCTTATTCATGCTTCAGATTCATTAGCGACTGCACAAATAGAGATAGACCGGTTTTTTAAGCCGGAAGAACTTTTTGATTATAAAACGGTGATGTCAACTGCGTTGTATGCACCAGATGAACTGAATTGATAAACCCACAACGAGAGCTATGAAGAAAGTGATTTTTTTCTCCTTTATTTGGCTGTTTTCTTACGGATTTGCACCTCATGCTTTTGCTAAGAAAAGAGTACACGTAAGGCACCACTATTCGCATCCTCGACAATTAGCCGCTGTAGATGACGTGCAACGCCAAATTAATGCTTTAAATGCTTTGATGTTGCAAAAGATGCAACAAGAAGAGGATCCCAATGCTACTGAAGATGATTCGAATATTCCTGCCAGTGGTATTTACGAATCATGGACAAACAGTAGAATAAATCCATATCATATGCCTGTTTCCAAACTGCCAGATTCTGTTAAGATTGATGTTTCGCAGTTTGTTCCTCCTGTACAATCATGGATTACATCGCATTTTGGGTGGAGAAGTCGTTTTCATCGCATGCATTACGGAACGGATCTGAAGTTAAATATTGGTGATCCTGTTCGTTGCGCCTTTGATGGTAGGGTTCGTATTACAGGTTATGAACCGGGCGGATACGGCAACTATGTTGTTGTTCGCCATGATAATGGACTGGAAACAATTTACGGACATTTATCCAAGATACTGGTTCGTGAAAATGAATATCTTAAAGCTGGAGATGTTTTAGGATTAGGAGGTAGTACAGGGCGTTCCACAGGACCACATTTGCATTTTGAAGTACGTTATCTGGGTAATGCTATTAATCCGGAAAAGATATTTGACTTTGCAGATGGAACACCATGGCACGATACTTACGAAATCACTAAGCGCGGATCTTTTGATTATGAATATGCTCATTTAACTCCATCTTCTAATTTTAGAAAAAGTTTGGCCAGAGCGCATAAAGCAAAAAGAAGATACCACAGAAGATAGTCAGAAATTAATCATATTGAATAATAGAGAAGAAAAGGTTCGTGAGCTTATTGCTTGCAAACCTTTTTTTATCTATTAGTAGTTTGATTTTACCTAAGACGACTCAATATTGATAAATCCAATAGAAAAAAGGGAGCAATCTTGAGAAACAAATACAACCAATTGAAAAAAAGCGTACCTTTGTGCCGCTTTTCGAGAAAAAGCACTTAGGCTTTTATTTTATTTATTTAATTCAACAATCAATGGCAACGAAAATCAGACTACAAAGACACGGCCGCAAGGGATATGCCTATTATCACATTGTTATCGCCGATGGTCGGGCACCGCGTGATGGAAAATTTATTGAGCGAATCGGATCGTATAATCCTAATACAAATCCGGCAACGATTGATCTTAACTTTGATCGTGCTTTGTATTGGGTAAATGTTGGCGCAGTACCAACGGATACAGCTCGTAATATTCTTTCGGATGAAGGTGTCTTATTGATGAAGCATTTGCAGGGAGGCGTAAAAAAAGGTGCATTTGATGAAGTAGAAGCTCAGAAACGATTTGCTGCATGGAAATCCGCTCGTATTGCATCTGTGGATTCATTGAAAGACAAATTATCTGCTGAATTGCAAGAAAAAAGCAAAAAACGTCACGAAGAAGAAGTGGCAAAAAATCAGGTTAAAGTTGAAGCTTTGGCAAAAAAACAAGCTGAAGAATCGGCTGCGCTTGCTGCTAAGGCTGTTGAGGCTGCCAAAGAAGCTGCTGCCGCAGCTGCAACAGCATCAACAGAGGCTGCAAATTAAAAAAATAGCACTTTGTGCTTGTTGTTCTTCAAGCCGTCTATTCTCAATTGGATAGACGGCTTTTTACTTGCATCTGCTCTGTCATGGTTTTGCTGAAGTTGTCCAAACCCAAAAAATTGAGTACCTTTGAACATCATTAATGGTCTATCATAATCAGAAGATTGGATTTGGTTTCTGTCTGAACCATAAGAAATAACCAGTCTTGTTTCTTTTCAATATCAATTTTATGCTTACTACCGATCAGCAATACGATGTAATTATTCGTCAGTGCCGTGATATTTTTTCTAAAAAGCTGATGGATTACGGTAGTTCCTGGCGTATTTTACGTCCTGCATCAGTTACCGATCAATTGTTTATCAAAGCAAGCCGGATTCGTTCGCTTGAAACGAAAAAGGAAGCTATGATTGATGAAAGTGCTAAAAATGAATGGATTGCGATTGTTAACTATGGTGTAATCGGATTGATTCAATTGGCAAAAGGATAT
The DNA here is from genome assembly GCF_014192515.1 of Microbacter margulisiae. Classification (NCBI taxonomy): domain Bacteria; kingdom Pseudomonadati; phylum Bacteroidota; class Bacteroidia; order Bacteroidales; family Porphyromonadaceae; genus Microbacter; species Microbacter margulisiae. The sequence continues at coordinate 869,643 of NZ_JACHYB010000002.1, read as the reverse complement.
GCCGAAGAGGCTGATTTATCTCCACAGGATGCTTTAACTCTTTATGATTTTTATACTCAGCAATCCAAAGCATTGATGATGGCTAAAAATCATGATTATGGTGAAGCATGGCGCTCAATGCGTATTGCTTCATATGTTGATCTTATCCTAACCAAACTCTACCGTACCAAGCAAATTGAAGATAATAAAGGAAAGACTCTGATATCTGAAGGTATCGATGCAAATTATGCTGATATGATCAACTATGCTGTTTTCGCCTTGATCAAACTTGAATTTGAGCCTGACTCTGAATCAACAATTCAGTCTCCGGAATGATTATATATGCAAAAGACAAATAGCACGAACTTTTCATCATGAACTCTTTACTAACCAATTTGTTAAAAATTTTCCGCTGGTTACTTGGTGTAGTTTTTGTCTTTTCGGGTTTTGTCAAATTGATTGACCCGCTAGGTACTGCGTACAAATTTCAGGATTACTTTGCGGTGATGGGATTGGAGCGCTTGTCTGGATCGGCCCTTGTATTTGCGGTTGCGTTGTCTGTTATTGAATTATTGATCGGATTAAATCTACTTGCTGGTATTCGATTGAAAATTACAATGATCACTGCGGCTGTTTTTATGATAGTAATGACGCCATTAACGCTTTGGATTGCTTTGAAAAATCCTGTATCAGACTGCGGCTGTTTTGGAGATGCCTTGGTGATTGGCAATTGGGCTACTTTCGATAAAAACATAATCTTATCGCTGCTGGTAATAGCCATCTTTATTTTAATGCGTTATCATACAGTGATCTTAAAACCCAAGGCGGAATGGGTTTTAATGGGATATTCCCTGATTTTTGCCATGGCTTTTGCACATGTTAATTATCATTATTTGCCAATGATCGATTTTCGTCCTTACAAAATAGGAAAAAATCTTCCGAAGGAGATGGCTGTTCCTCCTGGAGCTCAGGCAAATGTCTATTCGACGACATTTACTTTAGAAAAAAATGGAGTGCAGAAAGAATTTTCCTTAGAGAATTATCCAGATTCGACGTGGACGTTTGTAGCACAACATACGCGATTGATTAAAAAGGGATTTACTCCTGCCATTCATGATTTTTCCATTCGCGATGCTAATATGAATGATCTGACAGACAGTATATTGAACTTAAATAAGTATCTTTTTTTGTTGGTATCATATGATTTGGATCAAATGTCGACAAATCATCTTGCAAGAATTGAACATATCTACCAGTTTGCTCAACAGAATCATTATGCTTTTTACATGCTTACGGGTTCAGCTAGTGACGTTATAGCTCATTTCCAGCAAGTCAACAAAGTCGGGTTTCCAATTTGTACTACTGATCCTACGACATTAAAAACAATGATACGTTCTAATCCGGGGTTGATACTTCTGTATCACGGGACGGTGCTAAATAAATGGTCAAACGATGCATTGCCCCGTTTGACAGATCCCCTAAGCAGCAATCCGAATGATGAGACACCTTCTATTCCTTCAGCCTGGGAGGCACTGGGCTTTGCGGTACTGTATATCATTCTGTTTTGGGTTATCCGCCTATGGCTTACGACTAAATATAAACAGTCAAAAAATAGTTATTATCAAACTACTAATTAATCAATCAAATGAGAAAAAACATTGTAGCAGGGAATTGGAAAATGAACAAAACCTTGCAGGAAGGACTTGAGTTAGCTAAAGAATTGAACAGTGCGTTAAGTGGCAAAACCACTAATTGTGATGTAATTATCGGAACTCCTTTTATTCACTTGGCTTCCGTAGCATCTGCGATAGATACCAAACATATTGGTGTTGCTGCTCAAAATTGTGCAGATAAGGCATCTGGAGCTTATACGGGTGAAGTTAGTGCAGCAATGGTGAAATCTACCGGTGCAGAATATGTTATTCTTGGACATTCTGAACGCCGTGAATATTACAGCGAAACCAGTGAAATTCTGAATAGTAAGGTGGCTTTGGCTTTAGAGAATGGATTAACACCGATTTATTGCTGTGGAGAAGCGTTGGAAGTACGGAATGCAAATACTCAAAATGATTTCGTAAAAACACAGCTTGATGAAACAATCTTCAACCTGAGTGCAGATGATTTCAAGAAAATTGTCATAGCTTACGAACCCATCTGGGCCATTGGTACTGGCGTTACGGCTTCGACTGAACAGGCCCAGGAAATGCTTGCTTTCATACGTAGTCTTATTGCTGCAAAATTTGGTAAAGAAATTGCAGAAAATACATCTATTCTTTACGGCGGAAGCTGCAATGCAAAAAATGCTGCTGAATTGTTTTCTCAACCGGATATTGACGGTGGCTTAATCGGAGGAGCTTCTTTAAAAGCAGCCGATTTTCTTACGATAATTAATGCTTTCTGATTATAAACTTTTCTGAGCATAAGAGAGGAGCATACGATATCGTTTGCTCCTTATTTTTTTATTTATTGGGTACTTTTGTTACCTTTAGTCCTGAAAAATATAAACAGACAGAGCGCTGTGAAAAGCTATCTTTGTCTGTTATTTTATCTGATTCGGAAGTATGATATCGTTAGAGGCATTGTTGGATCAATTGAATGAAAATCAAAAAGAAGCTGTTGTTTATAATGACGGGCCTTCGTTGGTGATAGCCGGAGCCGGGTCTGGAAAGACGCGTGTACTCACGTTTAAGATTGCTTATTTATTGTTGAATGGATATCATCCTTCCACAATCTTGGCTTTGACATTTACCAATAAGGCTGCACGTGAAATGAAACGACGTATTGCAGATTTGGTAGGGCATGAACGTGCCCGATGGCTTTGGATGGGAACCTTCCACTCCATCTTCTCCCGAATGCTGAGAGCCGAAGCAGAACGAATTGGATTTACCAGAGATTTTACGGTGTACGATGCTTCTGATTCCCGTAGTGTCCTGAAATCAATCATTAAAGAGATGCAACTGGATGATAAGGTGTATAAACCCGGATTAATTCAAAGCCGTATCTCGTATGCCAAGAATAATTTAATTACAGCTTCTTCATATGAAACATATGCTGATCTGTTAAAATCAGATGCAGCTCAACGGATCCCGCAATTTAGCCGCATTTATGCCGAATATGCCTATCAATGCCGTAAAGCAAATGCAATGGACTTTGATGACATGTTGCTCTACGCCAATATTCTTTTCCGTGATTTTCCGGAAGTCTTGGACGATTATCGGAGCCGGTTTCAATTCATTCTGGTTGATGAATATCAGGATACGAATCTGGCACAGCATATCATTGTAAAACGTTTGGCTGAAATCCATCAGCGTATAGCCGTTGTGGGGGATGATGCGCAAAGTATTTATTCGTTCCGTGGCGCAAATATTGATAATATTCTCCAGTTCAAAAGCCAGTTTCCTAATAGCAAACTGTTTAAATTAGAGCAGAATTATCGATCGACACAAAATATTGTTGCGGCAGCCAATAGCTTGATTCAGAAGAATAAAGCGCAGATTCAAAAAAATGTATTTTCAGAAAAGAATAAAGGGACACGAATCCAACTGATATCAGCGCTGACAGATACGGAAGAAGGATATTTGGTGGCAAAAGAAGTGGCTGACCTTTATTATCAGGAACATGACCCATACAGCGACTTTGCCATTCTATACAGGACAAATGCTCAATCCCGGAATTTTGAGGAGGCTCTCCGTGAGCGAAATATTCCATATCGGATTTATGGTGGACTGTCATTTTACCAACGAAAGGAGATTCGCGATGTATTGGCCTATTTCAGGCTAATTGTAAATCCTTCTGACAGTGAAGCCCTGAAGCGTTGCATCAACTATCCTGCCCGTGGCATTGGCGAAACAACTATAAACAAGGTTAGCGATTCTGCCAGACAGAATCAGGTATCTCTATGGTCGGTCATTGGTGATCCTCAGTTTTTTCAATTGCCTGTAAATAAACCAACAGCTCAGAAGTTGCTCAATTTCCATGATATGATTTATTCGCTGTCAGTCGAAGCCCAAAAACTGGATGCATACGAACTGGCAGTAAAGATCATCAAAACGGTAGGAATTAATGAAGACATGCTGGAGGATAATGCTGTGGAAACGCTAAGCCGGCGTGAGAATATTCAGGAATTGCTGACAGGAATTCATGAGTTTTGCGAACAAAAAGTGAATGAAGGTGAAACGCAAATTGGTCTGACGGATTTTCTATCTGAAGTTTCTTTGTTGACCGATCAGGATATGGATACCGCCGAATCAACGGATAAACTTACCATGATGACCATTCACGCCGCAAAGGGATTGGAATTTCGTAACGTCTTTATTGTAGGAATGGAAGAGGACTTATTCCCGTCCGGTTATGTCTCTTCCGACCGCGAACTTGAGGAAGAACGGCGATTGTTCTATGTTGCTTTAACCCGCGCTGAGGAACGTTGTTATATCAGCTATGCAAAAAGTCGATTTAAAAACGGGCAGTTGAACTTTACCCATCCAAGCCGCTTCTTATCAGATATTGACCAGGCTTTGATTGATCTGCCAGCTGATTTCCGCCAGGCGCATGTTGAGCAACCCAAGCCGCTGGAAGTATATAATAAGAATATGCCTCCGCAACGTCCATCAATGTCATCCGGGCCTGTTTCTTCCTGGAAACGGTTAACACCAGGCGCATCCAAAGAAGAAGCATCTTCTGATACCGTATACCAATCAGGTGGAGGCGTGACAATTGGAAACAAGGTCTATCACGAAAAATTTGGCACAGGAGTCGTTCTGGCTTTGGAACAAATGGACGGCAACTGGAAGGCTAACATCGATTTTGGAGATAACGGCACACGTGCTTTGCTTCTCAAGTATGCCAAACTCAAGATTTTGGAATAACTAATTGTGAATATTGCGTCATTAGAATAATCTCCATCCCAGAGAGAGAAAAATGACATGTCCGCTGTTGCTGGTGCTGAATGTTTGTCCGTTTAATGTGAATGATGTAGCCGGTGAGAAATAATGGCAATAATCCACATTAATACTTAAGGCCAGAATATCGAATCCTGCACCGAATTGCCATCCCCAGTTCCCGCTCTTGACCTGTTGGGTAAGGCTTGAACTAAAGGATCCCCAGCTATTTGTTTGTGTCATGGAAGACCCCGCGTTGAGAATAAACCGGGGACCGGTAGTTACATGCAAATTCAGGACTTTCAAGTCAATGAGTTTGTATCCTAACAATACAGGTACTTCTATTGTATTGGATTTGAATGAGCTTTGCAGGGGTGTATTGTCTACATACACGGTTTGGCTGGCTTTCTTAAAATCGAAGAGTACCTCAGGCTGTAGATAGAGTTGCTTGGCTCCGATCCGCATCCATCCTCCAACTTGTACACCATTCGCAAAGCCTGATTTTAATTCGTTGACTACATTACTGGAAAGATTTAAATCTTTCATTTCGTTATAGCCGGAAGCTGCTTCATATCCGGCCTTTACACCGATGCTTAACATTTGTGCAAACAAAAGTTGTCCTGAGAAAAGGATAAGACTGAGGATAATAAGCTTTTTCATGACAATGTGATTTATATTATTTCAATATGTAAGGTATGCGTGCTACGACTGACATACTGCATTGGTAGTAACATGTCTCTGTTGGAACATGTGTTTTCAGCTTAAAAATAGAGTTTTTATAGTTCTATATTTCAAAGATAGATAGATCCAACCTCAAATGCATCTCCTTTGTTGTTATTTAACGAATTAGATTGGTTTGAATGATTGGTCTCTACCTGTTACAGCTCACGTTATTACATCAAACAGGACTAACATATTGTCACAAAAATGGATCTTTCTGGTGAGGAATATTTGTCTATAAATCGTGCTTAGGGTATACAATTCCACACTGCGCTCTGATGGCATCCATCATTTCCATTAATTGCAGGCTATCGGTCCAGCTCCATAGTTCGCTTTGTGTCTTTCCGGCCAGGATACAAGCTGCTGCCTCTTCCGCTTCGTATTCATAACCATTCCCTTTTATGTCGAATGAATAGATCTTTTCGCTTCCATCCAGATAAGTTGCTTTTATGTTGCCCGGGGCGAACCACACATGTTCGAGGGTAAGTTTCCCTTTTGTGCCAATGATTTCGGCTACAATAGGTGCTTCTCCCATAAATGAGGAATACATGACGGCAAGCACATCCTTGTCATATTTGAATGTATAGCTGCTGCTATTGTCACCTCCCTGTTCGCTTAGGCCTGCCATAGCTGTAAAACTTTTCGGTTTCCCCAGTAGAAACAGGGACAGGAAAATATTATAAATGCCAATGTCTAAGATGGCTCCACCACATAAATCAATATTGAAATGGCGATGTTCCGGCCCGTTTACCGATCTTATGGAAAAGAAAGCGGTTAATAGTTTTACTTCGCCAATCTCCCCCGCATCGACGAGTTCTTTTGCTTTAATAATATTGGGCAGAAAACGGCTCCACAGGGCTTCCATCAGGAATAGGTTTTCCGCTTTGGCTTTTTCCATCATTCGTAGGGACTCTTTACGATTGACTCCCATCGGTTTTTCGCAGAGTACATGTTTATGATGATTGAGAGCAAGGATGGTATTTGCTTCGTGCAGATTGTGTGGTGTCGCAATATATACCACATCAACCTCGGGATCACCTATGAGTTCTTCGTAACTTCCATACGCTTTTAATATCTTAAATTCAGAAGCAAACTGAGTTGCTTTCTCTTTGTTCCGGGATCCAACGGCTATCAGTTCAGAGTTTGTTACAACTTGTAATGCCTGGGCAAATGTGTGTGCAATTCGTCCCGTCCCTAAAATTCCCCATTTGACGCGTCGATTTTCCATTGTATATAGGTTTATATCATAAAATCAGATTGACTGTCATGCGTTTCAGTGATTGCTCAAAATTGCTGCTGAAACCTTCGCAAGATAAGATGTTTTTTCTGAAAAGGCAAGGGAATAATGCTCTGGTTTTTAATTGCCAGAAGATGGTTATGACGGTTCTCTGACATAATTTTGCTTCCTGTTGTCACGATCTTAAAAGAGGATTATGAATGGGACTGCCTAATATTTAATTGTTGTCTATAACTATTTATTTCATAGCTAATCCTATATTTAGCTATAGATATCTCATAATATATTACTATGAAATATCTATGGGTTATCTATGGAATAAGTATGGAATATATATGGGTTATTATATATGAATATGTGATTAAAAGTTTAGGAAGCAGAATTATAATGTTTTATTGAGATTCAAAGCAGAGTGAACCACTCGCAGAGCTAACGCCCTGTTTTATTGAGGAACCTACGAAAAGGCATAATTTTATTGTATAGGTTGATGTTTAGCTATATATTCGGTAAAGGTCATGAAAACACAGTTTTGTGTTTTTGCTTGATCAATGACCGTAGCTAAACGCGAGGTAAAAGGATCTCCCGAATGGGTACAAATATAATGGGGAAGTCCAAATTTAGCTTGGTGTAAATCAACAAACTCCCAAGGGTGAAAGTAGATGACTGCATATCCATCATGTTGTAGTGTTTTTGTCAATAGTTTGATATACAGTTTGACGGGCATATTATGAAGGGATAACCAAAATAAAGGAATCCGCAAATATGGGGTTACAGAGGCAGGAATTTGCCATAGATTTTCATTCCGAAAAATTGTGCGCGGCTGGAAATAGTGGTTATAGCGTCCGGGAAGAAAAGTTGGATTAAGCGACGAATCGTAATGATAACCGGCTTTTTCAATTTCGTTAGGGGCGATTTTCATCATACGAGCCATACGGAAGCCATAGACAGGATGCTGTGTGATAAGTTCAAGTGCTTGTTTGGAATCGGCTAAATCTGTTAGCGTAAAGGTAGAATGTGAAATGCCATGAGAAGCCACTTCATGTCCGGCATTTACCATTTCGTTTATTAAATCAGGGGCATATTGTGCAAATCTGACAGTACAAAAAAAGGTCGCTTTTATCTGTTTTTGCGTAAGTAGTGCGAGAATTTGCTTTGTTCCTTGTATGGAAGGTATCATTTGCTCTTCAAAAGATAGGGATTTCCCGTATTCATTTGGTGTATCAAACTCTTCAATATCAAAGCTTAATAAAAGGTGCATAAAACCGGTGTATAATCTTATTGATGATCAGGGATGTTTGTTTTTCTAACTATATACAAGGGTCTGTGTTTTACCTGTAAGAATATTTTCCCAATATAAAGTCCAATTGTCCCCAAGATAGTAAGTTGCATCCCTCCAAAAAAAGCAATTGCAATAAGGATTGATGCCCAGATAAAAATAATATGTCGATGAGGTTGAAAGCTAATAATTACGAATGGAATAGCCAAAATTGCCAGCAGGGAGATGGTTAATCCTAAGTAAATTGCTGCATATAATGGTCTGATGCTTAATGATGTTATGCCATTGATTGCCAAAAGGAACATTTTTCGAAGTGAGTATTTTGTTTTTCCCGAGAGCCGTTCATTGGGTTCATAGTTTATAGCAGTTTGCTTGAATCCCAACCATGGAATTAAGCCACGAATAAAAAGATCATTTTCGTTAAACCCGGTGAATATCTCGACTACACGTCTGTCCATCAAGCGAAAATCGGCTGTTCCTTTCTCAATATTGACTTCTGCCAGCCAATTAAAAATGTGATAATATATTTTCCCTGATTCCTTTTTTACTAAAGATGTGTTTTGATTTTCTATACGTCTTGTATAAACAATATCATAACCTTCTTCCCATTTTTCAATTAAACTATTAAGAAGATGTGGTGGATGTTGCATGTCGCAATCCATTGTAATGACACAATCTCCGGTAGCATAATCGATCCCGGCTTTCAATGCGTTTTGGTGTCCAAAATTACGGGAGAGCTCAAGATAAAAGACATGTTTGTCTTGTTGTGCTATCTTTTGTATTTGAGTTAGTGTATTATCAGTGCTACCATCATCTATAAAAATAATTTCGTATTGATACCGATGATGTGGAAAAAAACTCTTTATTGCAGTCGTTAAGGGAGCAATATTATTTTCTTCATTATAAGCCGGGATAACAATACTGATTGTTTTCATGTGATGTTATAGGTTTTATGTTTCAAAAATGTAGTTTCATAAACAATTGTAAACCATATAATTGTGCATGGAAGAGCTAAGAGCGCATACGGAAACATGTAGTGGTTGCGCAAATAGGCAGGAAACAGGTCGGATGACGGCATGCTGGTAAACACGAAGGCAAGTGTTAGCAATATCCATTGCCACCTGGTGATGGAGTGTGGTTGGATAACAAACCATATTGCAACTCCAACTATGCCGATAATGAATGTGTTCGGTTCGGTGCTGGTGCTAAACAGGACGGTGAAAAGCAGTACTGATGCCAGCGTGAGCATTTGGAATCCTGCTTGACGATAGCGATTAAACTGTAAATATGAGACCAGGAATAATATTGCTCCAACAGCCAGCATGGGGAAGTTGGACCATTCAAAGTGTCCTGTTGTCTTGCGAATCATCCCCATGACGGACATGTCCTGCATGAGTGAGAATGTATTTTCCCTGTTTTTTAAGATGAGTTCATGCCCCCAGGCAGCGTATTGGTTGAGGATGTATTCGGGAGAGGAAATTACCATAGGCAAAGCTCCCAGAACAATGAACCACACCATCAACCAGCCAATGAAGCGCAGTTTGCGCCTGGAGAAAAACAGGAAAGCAAGCCCGACAATGCCATATAGTTTTACAAGCGTTCCGATGACAATGAATAGTGACGCCCATATCTCTTTTTCTTTGCGGGTACTTGTCAGGGTGAGTATAATCAGGGCTACTATGGCAATATTAAACTGAACATTGGTAAGGGAAGTGAATAGTGAGTTGTAAGAAAACCAGAAAATAACAGCATGTTGCCATTGTTTGAGCGGTAGTTGCCGGATTGCAGCAAACAGAAGGAGCGCAAGCGAGGCTTCCCACAACGGCACTCCCAACCAATCGGGAAGCAAAGCAAACGGAGCTATGATAACGCCAAAGAGAGGGCCATAGTTATTTACATCTTGATATAGATGGGGATAGGGTGGAAATAGAGGTAATTTCTCTACTACATGCCAGAATACATATTTGTATATGAGATAATTGTTGTGTACACTGTGAGTCACTACTCCTTTTATAGCAATAAACAATCCGGTTCCAATCCATACAATAAGGCTAGTCCGGTAATCTTGCCAAAATGATCTGTTTAGTAATTTTGATGAGGCTGTTTTGACGCTTTTTAGTAGTGGATTCATGAAAGATTTATATGGGGATTGAATGAGATATGTTATTTAATATAATCTCTAATTAGCTCTACAAAGATATTGATGTTTGTTTAACTGTTTAGTTAAATTCGTGTAATTATTGAGATTTTCTGTCCTCCGTTGTCTTAATAATTATTCCTTTAGAATTCTACAAGATAACGCATCTTCTGACTGGATTTAATTTGAGGGAATGTCCATTCTATTCTTTGTAAATTACAAAGATGTTGATATTTATAGCAATGTTAGTGTTAAATAATATTATAATGCTTGATACCTCTTTTGATTTACATTACCTTCGTAAGCAAATACTCGCAAACAAAATGGCACGCAAAACGACTGAAGTAAGGCAGGATGAGATAAAACAGGCGGTATTAGAGATTATCTTTACTGAAGGATTGAAGTCTTTATCGACAAAAAATATTGCTAAACATATCGGGATGAGTGAAGGTGCTATTTTTCGTCATTTTGCTACCAAGCAGGATATCCTTTTGTCAATTTTGGAAGATGTTCAACGTGAGTTAATAAACCAGTTACGTGAAGTCGCCGTATCATCATTGTCCCCCGATGTAAGACTGGAGAAATTTTTGTGTGTAACAATCCGATATTTGGCCGAAAAAAGAGGTATTACCCTGTTATTATTCTCGGAGGCATTGCATAGCGACGATTCGGCTTTGAAAAGCAGTTTGCAGCAAATATTTAATATTCAGCGGAATCTGGTGAGTAAAATTATTCTTGATGGGGTAGCGATAGGGATGTGGGATGATCAGGCCAACATTGACCGTGTCCCTTTAATTTATCTGGGCATTCCTGTTACCTTAAATATCGAACTGGCACTCAATGGTGGTCTTTATTATCAGACTGATTTTTGCAAGCAAATGCTGGAGCTTTTGCTTAAGATGTTGCGGAAATAGTTTTCGAAGTAGTTGCTGTTGAGTAACTACTTACATGTAAAAAGATTTGAACCTATCCACTAATTTCTTTTAGAAACGTCATCATCTTATAATTTATCATTTAGATGGTAAGTTGTATTTTTTACCGTTTTTCTTTCCCATCAACCAAAATCTTGATATAACTTTATTTTTTAGTGCATTGTGGTTATTATGTGATGAGCCTGACTCAATATCGAATATTTTGCAGTGTCTTATGTGTTAATATATAAAAATATAATTGCTTCATATTTTTACCGGCTTGTATAGAATTCATACGCTTCCTGCCGGGTAAAATAAGTGAGGTATGATCAAGATCGTCATAATCCATTCTTTGAAATATTTTATCGCGACATGGTTTTGTGTATAAATATATGCTGTGTTGTCTATCTATAGCAGGTTCAAAAGTGAGTGTCAATGTTTAATTTAGTATTTAACTTTTTTGCTAAGTTGATATAAATAAGGAGAGTATCAGAGATTAATAAATATCAAAACGTGGCTATTTTGATTCAAAAAATGTAATACCGGAATGAAAACACAAATGAGTGAATATATTTGCTGTGCTTTGTCTCTGTAAAGTTGGTTCATGATATATATTGTAAGTACATACTTACAATGTTTCATCCGGATATTCAATTTTCTAAATATAAACGACGATGGGAACTATTAAGCAAGTGATTTTCAAAGAAGCTGTGAATCAGGTGATAGCTAACAGGACATTACGCAGTGTAGCTGTCAGACAATTGGACAAGTATTTGTACAATAGCATTATGAACCTGGGGAAAGAGCAGCTACATCAGGAGAAGCTTGATCAGTTTGCCTTTGCAAGCGGCATTTTACATCAGGCAAAGAAGAATCTGGATAAAAGGGTGATTAACCCAAATGTGGTAAAGAAGATGGCTCAGGTATTTGTAGGTGATTCCTATAGCCCCGACCGTTATGCTACGCTAAACACTGCCAAAGAAACTTTCAAGGAGAAGCATGGCGAGTATCCTCCGACTTTTCTTGTTTTATCACCGGGCAAAGGATGTAATCTGCATTGTGTAGGATGTTATGCTTCGGCTGACTCTGCTATTGCGGAAAAGCTGGATTTTGAAACTGCGAGACGTATTGTCAAAGAAAATCACGACCTTTTCGGAAGCCGTTTTATGACTATTAGCGGGGGCGAACCGTTCATGTATAAAGATAGCGGAAAAACGTTGCTCGATATATTTGAGGAGTTTAATGACACGTTTTTTCTGGTTTACACAAATGGAACCCTGATCAATGAAACTATTGCCGGAAAATTAGCGAAACTTGGGAATGTGACTCCCGCTATTTCGGTTGAAGGGTGGGAAGAACAGACGGATAGCAGGCGGGGGAAGGGCATTTATAGCCATATTTTGAAAGCAATGGCTAACCTAAGAAAAGTAGGTGTTCCTTTTGGTATTTCGGTGACAGCCACCAGTCAAAACTTTGATATTTTGATGCAGGACGATTTTTATGATTATTTCTTCAATGAAGAGGGCGCGACTTATATGTGGCAGTTCCAGTTAATGCCTATCGGCAAGGGGAAGGATGTGGTCGATCTGATGATTCAACCTGACCAACGGGTCAAGTTATATGAGAAATGGTCTACACTGCTTAATGAAAAACATTATCCTATTGCTGATTTCTGGAATTCCGGTTCTTTGTCGAGCGGCTGCATTGCTTATGGACGCTTTGGCGGCTATTTCTATATTGATTGGAATGGAAACGTAATGCCTTGTGTATTTGTGCCTTACTACAAAGATAATATTAAAGATATTTATGCAAGCGGGAAGGATCTGGGAGATGCCATTCAATCTAAGATGTTCAGGAATGGAAGAGCCTGGCAAAACAAATACCGCTTTGATGATCCTGAGCACCGGGGGAATGGTTTGATGTCCTGTTCGATTCGTGATCATTATGACAATTTTAAACACCATATTTTGACGCCGGATGCAAAAGGTGAAGATGCAGATGCAGAAGCCGTATTGAGTGATCCGATGTATGAAGCCATGATGAAAGATTTTGATGACGAATTAAGCAGATTGACAGACAAACTTTTTGAAGAGAAATATCTGAAATCGGAGAAGAACCTTGTCAGTCATGAAGTAGATCAATAGGATTTACTCCCATGAGGTTTGTATTTTTGAGGAAGTATGGGCGATAGAGAACGACGACTCCCCCTGCAACAGAAAATTTCTTGAGCTTGATAAAAATGTGATCAATGAGCATTGATTGTTTATTTTAATTTTTTGAGTATGAGAAAATTATTTGTAACCTCGTTTTTATTGATTTGTTCAATGACATGGGTGATGGCTCAATCTATGTCGAATAAAGAATTGAACAATGGTGAATCAAATTTCACTTTAGGAGCCTTTGGTGGGCTAAACATCCCTGATTTAACCGGGGGTGGCGGCAATCCCTTAAGCGCCAATTGGTCATCGCGTACCGGAGGTGCTTTTGGTGTCACGTTCAATTGGTACACAAGTTCGCATTTTGCATGGCGTGCCGATCTTCTCTATTCAAGTGAAGGTGGAAAAAGGGATGGGATGCAGGCGTTAGATGCTTCATCAATTAATCCGCAAGTACCTGCCGGTACCTATTTTTATGCAAATTACAACAATGAATCTGTATTGAATTATCTGGAGCTTCCTGTAATGGCCAAGTATATTCTTCCTTTAAGCAAGACATCGAAGTTTTATATTGACTTCGGTCCGTATGTTGGCTTACGGTTGAATGCAAAACAGGTTACGGGTGGCTCAAGCATGGTTTATGCTGATGAGGCAGGAACGCAACCTGTTTCAAGCCAGGCCGTTTCATTTGATGCCAGTACAAGTGTTACCAGCCAAATCAATACATTTAATTTTGGTTTGACCGGGGGCATTGGTTTTTCGCAGAGTGTGGGGTTTGGTGCAATTACACTGGATTTCAGAGGCGCTTATGGGTTAACTAACGTTCAAAGATATGCTCAGGATGGGAGTAACCATATTGGGAATCTTTTGATCTCGTTAGGTTATTCTGTTCCATTGTAATATAGCCATAGCTAAGGGGTATCTTTTGTTAACCTTGGGGGTGAAAGGAGTTGGAGTTTTCCACCCCTTTCACCCTTGTTATTTTATGCGATACTATATCGGGAAAAAGCATTCGGGAGCATATACTATAGCTGCCTGCATATTTGCATATCATCCCGTGAAATGTCTTGTCCGATGGATGTAATCAATTAATTTTCTTTTTGATAGGGGTTGTATGGAAATATATAGCTACCTTTGCACGAATTTTAAAATAGCTACAATGACATTTGAAGAGTTGGGTATTGATAGTAACATTCTAAAGGCTATCAATGAATTAGGCTACGAAACCCCAATGCCTATCCAAGAAAAAGTAATTCCGGTTTTATTACAAAGTGAACACGATGTGATTGGACTGGCACAAACAGGGACTGGTAAAACGGCAGCCTTCGGAATTCCTATCATTCAAAAAACGGATTTGTCATTCCGGCATCCTCAATCATTAATTCTTTGTCCTACACGCGAATTATGCTTGCAAATTGCTGATGATTTGATTGATTATTCGAAATATCAGGAAGGTTTGAAAGTTCTTCCGGTTTATGGAGGTTCAAGTATAGAGAGTCAAATCCGCTCATTGAAAAAAGGCGTTCATATTATTGTCGCCACGCCCGGCCGTTTGATTGATTTGATGAAACGGGGAACTGTTAAACTGGATGCTGTTCGCAATGTTGTAATGGATGAGGCGGACGAGATGTTGAATATGGGCTTTACTGAGAGTATTAATGCTATATTAGCTGCTGTACCGCAGGAAAGAACAACTCTGCTTTTTTCGGCTACTATGCCGAACGAGATTGCCCGCATAGCAAAAACCTACATGCACAATCCCCAAGAGATTGTTGTCGGCAACCGGAATGAGAGTACTAATAATGTAAAGCACCGTGCTTACGTAGTACATGCTAAAGATAAGTATTTGGCTTTGAAGCGTATTGCGGATTATTATCCTAACTTCTACGGCATTGTTTTTTGTCGTACCCGAAAGGAGACCCAGGAAGTCGCGGATGCTTTGATCCGCGATGGATATAATGCAGATTCCTTGCACGGTGACCTGTCTCAACAGCAACGCGATTATGTGATGCAGAAATTTCGCATACGGAATTTACAAATTCTGGTGGCTACCGATGTGGCTGCACGCGGATTGGATGTGGATGATCTGTCTCACGTGGTTAATTACGGTTTGCCAGATGATATCGAAACCTATACTCATCGCAGCGGGAGGACCGGACGTGCGGGTAAAACAGGGATATCCATTGCTATTATTCATAGCAAGGAAAGGCATAAACTTCACGATATTGAGCGAAAGATAAATAAGAAGTTTGAGCCAGGTGTCATTCCGACGGGCAAAGCTATTTGTGAGAAGCAATTAATTAATTTGATTGATAAGATAGAAAAGGTGGAAGTCAATGAAGCTGAGATTGCCGATTTGCTCCCTGTTGCATACCGTAAACTTGACTGGCTGTCTAAAGAGGATGTCATTAAACGATTAATTTCAATGGAGTTTAATCGGATGTTTGAATATTATCGCGATGCTGATGAATTGGATGTTCCGATTGAAACATCCGAAAGACAGGGGAAAGTCCGGGGAGAAAAAGGATTTGCCCGGTTGTTCGTCAATTACGGAAAAATGGACGGGATGATGCCTCCTCATTTTATTGAAATCATCAATCAATATGTCCCAAAACGAATTGATATCGGGAGAATAGACATTCTTCCCAAGATATCGTTTATTGAAGTCCGTGAATCGGATGCTGATTTGGTTATCCGTTCATTAAACAAGATTAAAGGATTGGAGCGTAAACTGGTGGTAGACCGCGCTCAACCAGAGAACACACATGGAGATAATAAGTCCCGTTCAGGGCAGAAATTTGCTTCTCAGGACAGGAAACCACGCCGCAGATAACGCTTCGTTGGTTTACTGTGTGTGGGTGCTTTAATGGGATCTCCTGCTGATGACTAGTCCTAAAAAACCGTTACAGGTTTATTGAACAAAAATACTCTTTTTATCAAACCTTATCAAGGCTAGCCTTGATAAGGTTTTGCTTTTTATAATTTCTAATTTTTATTTCTTTTTGGCAGTGCATCTGTTCAGGTGTTTTCATGTAACACGACCAGTGTGGCCTTTGTGTATTGTAAATATGAACAGCATCTTCTACCAATAATTTCATTGTTTTGATATCTACCAGATAATCCTCCAGAAAAAACTCCTGTTTTAATATCCCATTTACCCTCTCAGCTATCGCATTGGCATAAGGGTCATAATGCTCAGTCATACTTGGTATAATCTTTTTCTTTTTCAATACATTTTGATAATCGTTACTGCAATACTGTAATCCTCTATCCGAATGATGGATCAGTTTGTTTTTATATTTTTTTTGTTTAATGGCCATGTTTAATGCTCTCAAAGAACCTTCAGTGGACAAACTATTAGAAACATCATAACCCATGATCTTTTTGGAATATGCATCTGTAACTAATGCCAGATAACAGTTCCTGTCCCTGCCCCCGATATAAGTTATATCCGATACCCAAACCTGTTCGGGATGGGTCAGTTCTATATCTGCCACCAAATTCTTGTGCTTTCTAAAACGATGGTGGGAGTCTGTGGTTATACGATAATTTCTCTTTGGTTTAATCAACATCTGATTAGCCTTTAGTATAGATAGAAACTTGTCACGGCCAACATGTAATTCTATTAATGGTTCATAAAGAAGATAATATAACTTCCTGAATCCTATTCGGGGCATATTTTTCCGTATGGGACGAACCATTGTTAATACTTGCTCTGCCTTGTCCTGTTTCTTCTGTTTTGACCTACAATAACGATAATAAACCTGTCTACTTACCCCGAGCAATCCACAGGTGGAGGTTTTGCTCACTTTGTTTTCTTGGCTGAATCGGTCGACTGTTCGGGTAAAGAGTTTTTTCGGATAGAGATATTGTACTCTTTTTCTGCCATATCAACCATCATGTCAAAGAAAGCTGCTTTCATATCAGATTGCTCTGCCTGTTTTTCTAGAAATGCCTTTTGCTTTTCTAAAACCTTGATCTTTTGTTCTAATTCAAGGATCTTTTGATCTTTACTTTTTGGCATATTACTCGGCGTTTGATTTTCCCAATCAAAGGTACCATATTTTCTGAGCCAACCAACAACTGTGGATCTTCCCTGTATACCATATTTCTTCGTAGCTGATGTGACTGAGATATCTCCTCGTTCTATCTCTGAAATAATCGATAATTTTAAGGACATGCTATAATCCTTTTGAGTGTGCTTTACATACTGATTCTTAATTTCTTCCATTATTTTACGCTTTTTGTGTAACGCTATTTCAGGACGAGACATGAACAAAATAAAAAAGAGAGTGCTTCAACAAGCACTCTCTTTTTTATTCTATGGTTATAGCATATTAGAAGAATTTCTGTCTATTATCTGTAATGGTTGCTTTTTCTTTCAATACCTGGAACATAAGATACGGTAACATGTAAGCCTGACGCTCATCAAGTGATTGTTCTTCGTTTTGTACACTAAACGCATCTTGTTTCTTTTGGATACCCGAAACATTCAGTACATAGACTCCCATTTTGCCTTGTAACGGCATTGAAAGCTTGTTCGGCTGGCTGGCAGTAGCAGCTCCGACGATAAGAGGTTCGTTGGTTAATGAACCAGCTCCATTGCTATAGAAATTCACATCGTTTGCTGTATCAACTTTTAATTTCAACGAAGCAGCAAGAGCGGGTAATGTTTGGGCTGTTGCCATAGTGGCCGAAATATTCTTCATCATAAGCTGTGCTTTTTTGTCTGTGATCAATTGAGCTTTTAACTCAGGTGTGACAGCTTCAAGAGAACGATAACCCTTTTTGTGTTTTGCAACAATGGCAGCAACCACCAACTGGTCGTTTTCTGCTCCACATTCCAGCACGTCTGATACAGAGCCTACTTTGTTGTCGTTTACCCACCGAATTATCGAGCGGGAGTTTTTAATCATCCCGATTTGTGGTGCGTTAGGATCCACCTGATTGGCCGGGTGAACTACCAGATTTTGTGCTTTTGCAGTTGCATCAAAGTTTGAAATTGATGTCACAGCTGCTGCAAATTGTTTAGCCTGATTGTAATACTGTTCGCGGGTAGGATCGCTCGATACAACACGCATAGTGATAACGCCCAGTTTTACTTTTGGAACGACATTCTTTTGTGCTGTTACCTGAATAAGCTGGATGCCCTGCGGTTCTTTGTCAACAATAATGTTGTTTATGCCTGATTTGAAAATCTTATTTGCCAGAGGCAGGTTGAAGCCCATTTGAAGTAAATTTGGTTCACGAACCCATCCGATTTCGCCGCCATTAGCTGCTGTCTGTTGAATGCGGGAATATTTTTTTGCTAATGCTCCAAAGTCAGCACCTCCCTTGATTGCTTTTTGAATACTGTCAGCAAGTAAAGTTGTTGCTGTATCGGTTTGTGCCACAACAAAGATGTGACGGATGTTGACAGAATCAGGCATCATGGTTTTAGCTTCTACGATTTTTGCCATGACGTAAGTGTCATTTTCCAATGTTGGACCAAAAATATCCCCTGTTTTGCCATTCATTGCAAAATCCTGAAGGAACGGAGGAATTTCATCTTTGCTTAGAGGAACGTCAACGTATTTGGAGTCGGAATTGTCATTAATGATGGTTGAGACATCAGTAGCAGATGCCAAGCCTGCTTTCAAGCCGTTAATCTTTTGAGCAACGGCATTGTAGTCAGCCTGTGATGGCTTGATGGGGATTAAAATGTATTTGAAGTCGTTACTGGCATCTTGTCTGTAACGATCCTTTTGTTGTTCATACAAGTCTTTGATTTCGCTGTTGCTGACAGTTACTGATGCATCCGGGATTGTATAGTACGGCTGCATTACATAAGTCATGTTCGCGGAAATTTCATTACGATCAAAAGCATATTTTGCATCCAGCGCGTTGCTGGTAATCGTTTTAGAAAGCAGTGTGACATACTTTTGTTGCAGGGCATTATCTTTTACCATTTTAACCCAAAAATTCCAATATTGTTCAAACTGTTTAACCTGGTCAGCTTGTTGCGGATCATTTTTCTGAGCGGCCTGGCTTAATCCTGTTAAGAAGTTGAGTAAAGCCTGTTTGCTGAAAGTTCCCGTTTGTGGATCAGTAAAGACACGACGACCGGTAATAAGAGGGCTGATATGATCACCGATAGTCAGATCATTCATTTCTGCTTTGGGGACAGTCAACCCCAACTCACTAGCCTGGTTTCCTATCAGAGTAGAATTGAGATAGTTTGACCAAACCTGTGCCCTGATTTGTGCATTCATTTCATCACTCCCTGTTTGACCGGTTTCAATCTTATATACATCAGTCAATTGATCTATATCGTCGAGGAATTGCTGATATTTGATGGTTTTCCCATCAATAACGGCGACTTTCATCTTTTCCTGACCAAAAAAAGACTGGCTGGAATTCAGAAAGTCTCCAATGATAAATGCAAACATGGCTAATCCTACGGTTACCACCAAAAATACTCCTTTACGTCTAATTCGTTCTAATGTTGCCATTGAATAGTGTCTATTAAGGGATAATAATAAAGTTCTGTAATTTGCAGTTTTTGATATTAAATCAATGATTTTCAGTGTTATGTGTATAACTATTCTTCTCTCACCCAATAACCCAAACTGCTTCAAATCAGGGCACGAATATACAAAAAAATGTTTATAGTATAATGGTGTCTTATCCCTTCAATTTTTTTAAAGGATTATTCACCTATTAATACGTCAAATCCTTGTGATTTTATACGTTGTGCAATGGATGTGAGTTCCTCGTGCGTGGCTTTTTGCAGTGTCTGAGTAGGCGCTTCACGATCGAGTGTATAAATCATGACCTGTTTCGGTTTAATCTGTTGAAGCGCTTCTAGCCATGCTCCAATTTCTTCCGGTGTTGTATTGTCAATGGTTTGTCCTCCGGTTTTCCCATGTAAAAACATTGTTTGGATAATGAGTTTTCCCTCAAACTTTTTCAGATGCTCAATAAACCAAGCCGCATTGACGGTAGTCGATCCCGGTTGATTCAGTAACCTGAGTGTTGTGTCAACAGCTGAATCAAGTTTGAGAATGTTGTTGTCTACCCGTTGCAGTGCTTCAAATACCGAAGGTTTGTCTATCTGAGTGCTGTTTGATAATACGCTGATTTTGACATCGGGGAAATATGCATCACGGGCTGCTATCGTATCATCAATAATGCCGGCAAAATCTTTATGAATGGTTGGCTCTCCATTTCCTGCAAACGTGATTACATCCAGAGGCTGATTTGCCTCTTTCATTGCCGATAACGTTGCTATAAGCTCTGTTTTCACTTCGTCTCGCGTGGGAATATACGCCCCTTTGGCGGGGGTATTAAAGCCACATTCGCAATATATACAGTTGAAAGAACAAACTTTTGCTGTTGTAGGCAGCAGGTTGATGCCAAGCGAAACGCCCAGCCTCCGGCTTTTGACCGGACCAAAGATGATTTTGTCAAATAAAAAAGTGGACATGCAATTTTTTGTTGTTTCAGAGTCTTACAGCATACGGATGTATGCGTATTATAATTTCCAGCCGGCAATGCGCTGCATTGCTTCGGTGGTTTGTTGAAGGCTTCCGAATGCTGTCAGGCGGAAATAACCTTCGCCGTGTGGGCCAAATCCTACCCCCGGTGTACCTACAACATTGACTTCGTTTAATAAACGGTCAAAAAATTGCCATGATGAGATATTGTCAGGCGTTTTGAGCCAGATATACGGAGCATTTACTCCTCCAAATGCTGCAATGCCTTTTTTCTCAATGCCTTCACGGATTAAAGTGGCATTATGCATGTAGTGTGCAATTGTTTCTTTGATCTGTTGTTGTCCTTCAGCAGAATAAACGGCTTCAGCAGCCCGTTGTACGATGTAGGCTGTCCCGTTGAATTTTGTCGTTTGGCGTCTGTTCCACAGACGGTTGAGCGGAATACGTTCGTGGTTTTTCGAATGTGCGGTTATATTCTTCGGCACGACAGTATATCCGCAACGCAGACCGGTGAACCCGGCAGTTTTTGAGAAACTGCGGAATTCAATGGCTACATCCCTGGCACCTTCAATCTCGTAAATGGAATGGGGGACATCCGGTTCGCTGATAAACGCTTCATAAGCGGCGTCAAACAAAATGATGGAATCCTGTTCCCTCGCATAATCAACCCATTTCTTCAGTTCATCCCGTTTTAACGTTGTCCCAGTCGGATTGTTGGGATAGCAAAGGTAAATGATATCAGCATGTTTGTCGGGCAATGACGGTACAAACTGATTTTCGGCTGTACATGGTAAATAAACGATGTTATTCCATGCTCCACTGGCGTCCTGCATGCCGGCACGGCCTGCCATAACGTTGGTATCCACATAAACGGGATAAACCGGATCGGTAACTGCGATGATATTATCTTTGCCGAGAATATCGCCAAAGTTTCCTGTATCACTTTTGGCTCCATCGCTTACAAAGATCTCGTCAGGACTTATGGAGATGCCACGTGCTTCAAAATCGTGACTGACAATTGTCTGACGCAGGAAGTCGTATCCCTGTTCAGGCCCGTAACCTCTGAAAGTGGAGGCTTGTCCCATTTCGTCAACGGCTTGGTGAAGTGCAGTGACAACGGCAGGAGCTAATGGGCGGGTGACATCCCCTATGCCCAGGCGAATGACGTTTGCACTTGGATTGTGTTCTTTGTATGCAGCTACTTTACGTGCAATTTCTGAAAATAAATAGGTCTCTGACAGAATAATGAAATTGTCGTTGATGAATGCCATATATACTTGTAGTTTACTGTTTCGTTTTTTTTGATAAGTTGCAGTTTGGATGTGGTCTTAAGCCGGGAAATATTCTCCTTCAAAAACGGTGGTCGCTGGCCCGGTCATATAGACGTGGTTATCAGCTTCTGACCATTCGATGAATAAAGTTCCTCCTTTTAATTCCATCGTGACTCTTCGTTCTGCTTTTTCATTCAGGATAGAGGCAACAGTAGCTGCACATGCTCCCGTTCCACATGCCAGTGTTTCACCTGATCCCCGCTCCCAAACGCGCATTTTTAAATGGTCAGGAGATAATATCTGAACAAATTCAGTATTGGTTCGTTTTGGAAAAAGCGGATGGTGCTCTACTTTAGGCCCTACTTTTGGTAAATCAATTTCATCCACATTATCAACAAAAATAATAACATGAGGATTGCCCATAGACAACGCCGTGATATTGACTTTCTTTCCGTCCAGCGCAATAGGGAAGTCGATAATCTCATCTTCGTCGCTGTGAACCGGAATCTGTTTTGACGATAAGATCGGTTCTCCCATGTCCACGCGAACAGATGTTACAATTCCTTCTGCAAGTTGGAGGTCTAACCGTTTTTGGCCTGAAAGCGTTTCAAGTGTGATCGAAGTTTTATCGGTCATCCCGTGGTCGAATACATATTTTGCGATACAACGCGAGGCGTTTCCGCACATCTCGGCTTCCGAACCGTCAGCATTGAAAATACGCATTCGAAAATCAGATGTTTCCGATGGCAGAATAAGAACCAATCCATCGGCGCCTATGCCAAAATGCCTGTCGCTAATTGCAATGGAAAGGGAAGCCGGATCTTCAATGGTCTCGACAAAACCATTTACATAAACATAGTCGTTTCCGGCTCCGTGCATTTTAGTGAATTTCATACGATAGTAATTTTATTTTTTCAGGGATGTATGGAATTGACATGCCGGCATGATCTTACGGTGTGGTGTGCAAGCCAGCTGTGCTCGTTTCATATTTATTCCTGTTTTATAGTTTTGAAAATATTCATTTAAATCGCAATCCTGATGCCGGCAATTTCATAAGGTACTTCAATACTGTATGCAAAATAATGATCCGACTTTATTCCCCCGGCGATTTTATCGGGCGTGTATTTTTATTTTCGTAATAGTTTATAAAGGCCTGATTGACAATTTTATTTCCTCCGGGGGTAGGATAATCTCCCGAGAAATACCAATCTCCTTTATGGTTTGGACATGCATGATGCAGGTTCTCAATCGTTTGATAGATAATTTCAATGTCAGTGTGGCAATCGTCAGGCCGTACCAGTTGACTGATTTTTGCTGCAATTTCTTTATCAGTGAACGGTGTGTAAATTTCTTTGACATAATTGACAACCTTCTCTTTTGGCAGGTTTTCCTGTGCTTTGCTTTTACGGTAAACTTCATCGATGATGGCTTGCCTGCCTTGTTCTTTAAGCAACGCAATGGCTGCTGTGAAAGCGATGAATTCGCTCAAGCGGGACATGTCGATGCCGTAACAATCCGGGTAACGGATCTGGGGTGAGGACGAAACAATGATAATCTTTTTAGGATTCAACCTGCTGATAATCTTTATAATACTTTGTTTCAGGGTAGTCCCTCTTACAATGCTATCGTCGATGACCACAATGTTGTCTTCGTGTTCCCTTACAATGCCATATGTTACGTCGTAAACATGAGCTGCCAGATCGTTTCTGTTAGTATCTTCCGTAATAAAGGTTCTTAGCTTGATATCTTTTACCGTTAATTTTTCGGTGCGTACCCTTTTAGCGAGAATCTCTTCTACTTCTTTTTCCGTGAGCGACTTTTTTTGATGCAGGATTGCGCTCGTTTTTTGCTGGTTCAGATAATTGTCGAATCCCTCCATCATGCCATAATAAGCCACTTCGGCTGTGTTGGGAATAAATGAGAGAACTGTATGATCCAGATCGTATTTGATGGATTCGAGAATTTGTGGCGTGAGCAATTTGCCCAGCATTTTCCGTTCCTGGTAAATATCGCGGTCACTCCCTCTCGAAAAATAGATGCGTTCGAATGAACATGGTGCGATTTTGTCGGAGGTATGCAGTTGTGAAATTTTTAAGGAACCGTCTTTTTTGATAAACATTCCTGCTCCGGCAGGGAGTTCGTGAATATCGTCTGTTTTCAGGTTGAAGACGGTTTGCATGGCTGGACGCTCCGATGTAACAACGATTATCTCGTCGTTGGCAAAATAATATGCCGGACGGATTCCCCATTGATCGCGGAAAACGAAAGCATCACCGCTTCCGGTCATTCCGGTGATTACAAAACCTCCGTCCCAAATTTTGGTTGCTTCTTTTACAATGGGTTCAATGTCGATATCATGTTCTATCTTTTCCTTGAGTGCTTCTCCAGTGAATCCCTGAGATTTTAGAGAAACATTAAGCTCTTCAACAGCAGAATCGAGCATATTTCCCAATTGTTCTAAAATAATGAAGGTGTCTGCATTATGTCGTGGATGTTGTCCTTCGGCAACGATCTGATCGAATATTTCATTGACGTTTGCCAGATTGAAATTTCCGGCCAGACAGAGGTTTCGGCTTCTCCAGTTGTTCCGACGCAGGAAAGGGTGTGTATATGCAATTCCTGACCGGCCAATGGTTCCGTAACGCAAATGCCCCATGTAAATTTCACCTAAAAACGGAGCTTTCTCTATATGATTACCATTGTTATTCCCTTGATTAAAGGTAGCAAGCTGTTGATTCACAACATTGAATACTTCACTGATAGCACCATTTCCTAAAGCTCTTTCCCTAAAAATATACTCTTCGCCGGGGCTGGCATGAAGTTTTACCGTAGCGATGCCGGCGCCTTCCTGTCCGCGGTTATGTTGTTTTTCCATCAACAGATAGAGCATATTGAGTCCATATCTCTGGCTGCCATATTTCTTTTCATAATAAGCCATCGGCTTTAATAATCGCAGAAGTACTATACCGCACTCATGTTTTATAGGGTCGCTCATTGTGTTAAATTGAACAGTGTGTAAAAGAGAAGTTCTTTTCTTGAAATCTAATGCAAAGGTAGTGCTTTTTTGACGTAATCAGGTTGTAATGTTTTCTTTATTTGTGTGGAAGGGCCTATTTACAATGGGTAATCTCGTTAATATCGGGCAAAAAAGTTATCTTTGTACATAAACTCAGAAACTTTTAATAGATTCAAATAATGAAGATTACAATTCGGAAAGCTACACAGGATGATTACCCTGCTATTTTGGAGATGATAAAAGCGTTGGCTGTTTTTGAGAAAGCCGGAGATAAAGTGTCCAATACAGTGGAACAGATGATAGAAGAACAGGCATTCTTCCGTTGCCTGATTGCAGAAAACGACCAACATCAACCGGTAGCTATTGCCCTCTATTTTTTTGCTTATTATACTTGGGTAGGCAAATCACTCTACCTGGATGATTTGTATGTGAAAGAGACATATCGTAAACAGGGCATTGCGACGCAATTGTTACGTGCGGTTTTTGATGTGGCACGGGAGGAAAATTGTCACAGGGTTCGTTGGCAGGTACTCAACTGGAACGAAAATGCGCTGGCTCTTTACCGTAAGTGTGGTGCCACCATTGATAGTGAGTGGTCGAATTGTGATTTTGACAGGGAGGGTATCGTAAACTTTTCAATTTAACCTGTTTGTCTCTTTATGGAAATTAACGCAGCTCTTGCAAAAAGAGATTGAATGATTTTCCAAAATATTTTTGTTGTTGAATATTAATGTTTACGTGTTGTTTTTTGCGTTTGAAATGAGTATATTTACGTCAAATTCATTGTTTAACAAGTAAATAATTCAAAATTTATGAGATCATTAATTGGCAAACAAGCGCCGTTGTTCAAATCACCGGCGGTAGTAAACGGGAAAGAAATTGTAAGCGATTTTTCACTTGAACAGTTTATTGGCAATAAATATGTAGTCTTTTTCTTCTATCCGATGGATTTTACCTTTGTGTGTCCGACAGAGTTGCATGCTTTTCAGGAAAAACTGGCTGAGTTTGAGAAACGGAACGTGGCTGTAATCGGATGCTCCGTTGATTCTGAATATTCGCATTTTGCGTGGTTGTCAATGGACAAAAACCATGGAGGCATCAAAGGCGTAACATATCCTATTGTGGCTGACTTCTCGAAAACAATTGCTGAAAATTTTGGCGTGTTGGCTTCTGACATTGACTATGACGATGAAGGGAATGCGTATTCCGTAGGTGATCCTGTTGCTTTTCGCGGATTATTCCTGATCGACAAAAAGGGTGTTATACGTCATTGCGTGATTAACGACCTTCCATTGGGCCGCAACGTGGATGAGGCATTGCGTATGGTTGACGCTTTACAGCATTTTGAAGAATTCGGCGAGGTTTGTCCTGCAAATTGGACCAAGGGCAAAGATGCGATGAAAGGAACCTCAGAAGGGGTGGCAGACTACCTGAGCAAACATTAACCAACATCAGATAAAGGTATAAACAAAAGGATTCCTCAGAGCGGGGAATCCTTTTTTTATTGGATGATCGGAGAGCGTGGAAGCATTCAAATTTTGCAGATATGCTACACGGAAAAATAGGCTTCCAGTTCTTTCAGTGTGTCTTCGTTGGTTTGCAGATCTTTCACCATGTCTCCCTTTTCGAGGACAACAATGCGTTGGCAGACTTCGGTCACATGGTTCAGGTCATGGCTTGAGATAAGCATGGTCATGTTTAACCGGTTTTGAAGATCAATCAGAAAACGTTTCAGACGAATTTGCGATGACGGATCGAGCGCTGTGAAAGGTTCGTCGAGGATCAGTATCTGAGGATCACCCAGAAGCGCTGCTGCTATGCCAATTTTTTTCTGATTGCCTTTAGAGAATTCACGGATCAGTTTTTTCTTCCCGATAATTTCTCCGTTGAAGAAATCCTGCATTGTTTCGATAAACTGGGCGATATCTCCTTCGGACTTGTTATATAGTTTTCCCACAAACGTAAAATATTCTTCAGGTGTTAGGAAATCAATCAGGAAACCTTCGTCGAGGAAAGACCCGGTAATCATTTTCCATCTATCGTTGCGGGCTACTTTTTGTCCGTCAATCATAACCTCGCCGTTAGTGGCTTCTATCAGGTCAAGGACGAGACGGAAAAAGGTGGTTTTACCTGCACCGTTGTTGCCTACCAGTCCGAAACTTTCACCCCGGGCAACAGTAAGGGTGGGGATATTCAAAACGGTTACGTTGTTGTATGCTTTTTGCAAATTGGTAGCTTGTATCATGGGAATATGCAATTTTGGTGTTGTATTCTGGAGCGGCATGTCGGTTATTCTTTTTCGCGGAATCCTTCTGCCATTACATATTTTCGGTTGTTGAACTGTTTGACGCAGAGATTGATCAGTGGATTGCGGAGCGCCAGTCCGATGATGCCAAGAATGGCAAGTGTCCAGAGGGCTGTGCCAATAGATGTGAAGAAGGCGATCACATTGACCAGTAACATTGGGAGAAACATGATGGGCAATACAATAAGGAAGCTTTTATACGTGGTTCCCTGGTAATTCATCACCGAAGAACGTGACAAGTCAACCCGTTTGGTGTTATAAGTGGCGAGGAACAGCAACAGGTAAATATTGACCCCGATATTGAAAAGGAATGCTGCCAGATGCATATAAACGATGGTTGATCCAAACAGGAAATAGGGGGTCGTGAGTACAAAACAGATGACATTGAAGGCAAGCATCAGGTAGTAATTAGCTTTGATATACGTGGGTACCGGGATATTTTTTGTCAGCAACCCGTCGAAATGCGTGCTGTCCCAGCTAATCGACCATTGCCCGTAGATATACATCAGGATGCCGGTCATAAACATGGCAATGAAAAATAACATGCCATAACCGTAAGCATGGTGCGGATTGTTATAAAAGAGCAATCCGTAAAAAAGGAAGATGATGGATAAGAAAAGCATGCTTCGTGTCCGTTTGTGGCGCAGCATCAGCTTGACTTCCACCGAAATCAGTTCTCCGATGATACCGAAGCGGTTCAGGAAAGCCAGGTCGGCTGTGGCAGTCTTGGATGTTTGCAACTTGCGGTTGAATCGTTCGGGATAGTAGTTTTGAGCAAAAAACCATTTATTGAGCATAAATGCCACTGCTACGGCCAGCAGTGGCAGCAGCAATCCTACGGGGCTGAGTACGATGAATCCGAACAATGCCTTAGACAGGGCGAAGAGCGAAAATACCCTGAAATATTCCAGCGTTACAATGATGGCAATAATGCCCAGCACCATGAAGAACGAAAGAAGATTACCCCCGAATTTGCGCTTCAGGAAGGCTGCCAACAGTGAGTTGAACCACACCATCAGCTCAAAAGCCACCACAAAACGCAACGCTACCATGCCGTTGTAATAGCCAGCCACCGAGCGTATGGCAAAAGGGATGACTGCCAATAACAAGGCATAATTGGCAGGACTGGCCAGGGGTTTCAGAAGCAGGAAATTGATCAGGGTAGAGCGTTTCAATGGCAGCACCTGATACGAAGGCAGGTTGATAGTGTTCAACTGCTGCATCAGAAACCGTAGTGTGAGTCCTCCCAGCAGCAAGTAGATCATGGCTCCGTTGAACAACTGCATCGGGGTGTCTTCCCCCGGCACTTTCTCCAGTATTTTATTCAGGGAAAATCCCAGAAAGAAAAGCAATCCACATATGTATAATACAAAAATCCCTATAAAGAAACTTGCCAGGGCATTTCTGTAAAATCCCTGCGAGCGGATGCTTTTTATCCATTCCTGTTTGATAAGATTCGGTGTCAGCATATCGTTGTGTCTTTTTACAGGGGCAAAGATAAATAAATTTATTTTATGTCAATATACATCAGGGAAATTATTAAAAAGTACGAATCAATAAAAAAGCCGCTTCAACGTAAATGTCGATGCGGCTTTTGATATGTTGTATATCCGTTTTGAAATTGTCTGATCAGTCGAAATAACCTTTCATGATGCCCCGTGGCGAGTTTCGTACAAAAAGGATCACTTCGTCGCGTTCCTTTGTTGCCGGCAGTTCGGCTTCGATATGTTCGATGGCGGTGCTGTTGTTCATACCCGAGAGATAAAGGAAACGATAGATCTCCTGGATATCCCTGATCTGTTCGTTGGTATAACCCCGGCGGCGCAGTCCAACCGAATTGATGCCACAGTAGGATATCGGTTCGCGGGCTGCCTTTACAAACGGTGGAATATCTTTATTGACTTTCGATCCACCCTGAATCATCACATGTGCCCCGATGTGGGTGAACTGATGAATCAGCGAACCGCCTCCGATGATTGCCCAGTCGCCTATGGTAACTTCACCTGCCAGTTGAGTGGCGTTCGACATGATGACATTGTCACCTACTGTACAATCGTGAGCTACGTGGCAATAAGCCATGATCAGGCAGTTCTTCCCGACAATGGTATGTCCTTTTGCAGCAGTTCCGCGGTTGATGGTGACACATTCGCGGATGGTTGTATTATCCCCGATGATGGCGGTTGTATCTTCTCCCTGAAACTTCAGGTCCTGGGGAATGGCGCTGATGACCGACCCCGGGAATATCTTGCAGTTTCTGCCGATACGTGCGCCCTCCATAATGGTCACGTTCGATCCGATGTGAGATCCTTCAAGGATAACGACATTTTTATCAATGGTTACGAATGGCTCGATGACTACGTTCGAAGCTATTTTTGCTTCCGGATGAATGTATGCTAACGGTTGTTTCATTTGATACGAATTTGAATACTAATGAATGTTTTTCGCGTTGTTTTTCCGGTATGAATGGAACGTATGGTTTCCCTAAGGTTATTGGGTTTTTATTTATTTTTGGTGATCTGAGCCATGAATTCCGCCTCGCATACAATTTTTTCACCTACGAAGGCATATCCCTTCATTGTGGCGCAACCGCGACGGATAGGCGATAACAATTCCAGGCGGAAAATAACAGTGTCACCCGGAACCACTTTTTGTCTGAATTTCACCGCGTCAATTTTCATGAAATAAGTGGAATAAAGTTCGGGATTTTCCACCTGATGCAGGATCAATAATCCTCCGGTCTGCGCCATAGCCTCCACCAAAAGGACACCTGGCATAACAGGTTCCTTAGGGAAGTGCCCGTTGAAGAAAGTTTCGTTGACGGTGACATTTTTTAATCCTGTGATGACCGTCTGGTTGATGTTCAATACTTTGTCAACCATCAGAAAAGGCCAGCGGTGAGGCAGCATTTTCTTGATCTGATTGATATCCAGAAATGGTTCCCCATTAGGATCATAATCGGGCAGGGGTACTTCCTGACGTTTGATTTCCTTACGGATAAGTTTTGAAACCGAGGTGTTGGTTTTGTGTCCCGGACGCGTAGCAATCACCCTTCCCTTGATAGGTTTCCCGATCAGGGCAAGATCGCCTAACACATCCAGCAGTTTGTGTCGTGCGGGTTCGTTGTCAAATTGCAATTCTGACAGGTATCCCAGTTCGTCTACTTTTTTATGTGGATGATTGAGCAGGTCGGCTATTCGGTCAAGTTCTTTCTGATCAATGATTTCATCGTAGATTACCAGTGCGTTTTCCAGATCACCGCCTTTGATGAGGTCCATTTTAAGAAGCTCCTCCAGTTCTCTGACAAAGACAAAAGTACGGCAGGATGCAATTTCTGTGGCGAAGAGCGACAAATCATCCAGTACTGCATACTGGTTATGTAAAATAGAAGAATTGAATCCGATTAAGGTTTGGATGCTAAAATGATCATCCGGAAGGATGGTTATGGATGAATGAGTGTTCGGATCGGTGTATTCGA
Source organism: Microbacter margulisiae (assembly GCF_014192515.1). Lineage (NCBI taxonomy): Bacteria > Pseudomonadati > Bacteroidota > Bacteroidia > Bacteroidales > Porphyromonadaceae > Microbacter > Microbacter margulisiae. The sequence goes on along the minus strand of NZ_JACHYB010000002.1, from coordinate 838,808 downwards.
TTTTTTTCTTAACGATAAAATACTCTTTCTCCGCTTCCTGTTCAACGATACCAACTTCCCGAATCTTTTGAATGAAAGGTTTTGCACTTCCGTCGAGGATTGGAAATTCCGCTGCATTTACCTCCATGAGGCAATTGTCTATCTCGGATGCGAATAATGCAGCCATTGCATGTTCAATCGTGCTGATCTGAACATTGTTATGTGATAAAACAGTTCCGCGTGTAGTTTGTGTTACATACTCTGCCAAAGCTGGTATGGTTGGTTGACCTTCTAAATCAATTCTTTTAATGATAAAACCATGATTTTCGGGAGCCGGAAGAAAGTGTAATTCAATGTCTAACCCTGTGTGTAATCCCTTGCCTGTTAAGGTAAAGCCACGTTGTAAAGTTTTTTGATTTGGCATGTTGATTAGATGATTGTCCTGATTTAATGGATATTTTTACGCAACTCTTCAATTTCTTTTTTTAATGCGTCAATGCTTTTGTCTAATTCGGGAAGTTTGCGAAAAACAACATAAGCTTTAGTGTATTGAACATGTGAAAATGCAGGTGCACCCATGTATGTAACGTTGTCGGGAATTTTACTGATGACACCGGTTTGAGCTGCTAATTTGACATTGTTGCCAATAGTTAAATGTCCTGATATCCCGACTTGTCCGCCGAACATACAGTTTTCGCCGATTTTTACCGATCCTGCAACACCCGTTTGAGCGGCCAGCACACTATTTTGTCCGATTTCCACATTGTGGGCTACCTGTATCAAATTATCCAGTTTTACTCCTTTATGGATGCGGGTCGAACCCATGGTTGCCCTGTCTATGGTAGTGTTTGCACCAATTTCAACGTCATCTTCCAATATGACATTTCCGATTTGGGGTATTTTATTGTAGCCACCGTTGTCGTTGGGAGCAAAACCAAATCCGTCAGCTCCAATTACAGTTCCGGCATGAACCACACAACGATTTCCGATGACACAATCGGCATAGATTTTCACACCCGGATAAATAATGACATCATTACCCAGTGTTACATTGTTGCCGATATATGTTTGTGGATAAATCTGGACATTGTTGCCTGCTTTTACTCCTTCTCCAATAAAAGAAAAGGCACCAACATAGGGATTTTCTCCTATTTGTGCCGATTTGGCAATGAATGCCAGTGAGTCGATGCCCCGTTGCTGTTGTTTTACACTATTCACCAGCTGCAACAATTTAGCTAATGACTGATAAGCATCATCTACTTTTATAAGGGTTGTTGAAATAGATTGTTCGGGAGTAAAATCTTTATTGACCAGTATGATACTTGCTTTAGTATCATAAACATAGTGGGTGTATTTCGGATTGGACAAAAATGTGAGCGTGCCTGGTTCGCTTTCGTCAATCTTTGAAAGGTTGTTGACTGTAATTTCAGGGTTTCCAACCACCTCTCCTTGTAAGAAATCCGCAATTTGTTGAGCAGAAAAATCCATTCGTCAAAATTTTTGCAAAGGTATAATAAATGTCTTGTGTGACAAACAATGTGTTTTGCATCGTAAATATCACTTGTTTTCGTCTAAAGATGCCGGAGATTGTTTTTTCGTTGCATCGGCTGTTTACAGGCTCCTGATGGGGAAAAAGTATTGTTTTTCTTGTCAAAAGCGGATGTTATAGATGATGTTGCATTTTCTTCCGTCATTTTCTACTCACACTCATTCTTTTGTGGTTTGCAAAGGTAGTGTAATTTCTTCAACTTTTGACTCCTGTATCTTATGAAATATTTTTATTAATCAGATATATTTTGTGATTTATTATGAATTCGTTTCTCCTGTTTCGAGGGGTATGAAAGGTGCGTTTGTCCTCTATGTCCGATCGGATACGATAATGAAAAAGAAGAATTCGGCAGGAGGCTCGATTACTCCGAAAAAAGCACTATTTTTGTACTCATTATCAATCTTTGTCGTAACAACATGGATAAGAAGGAATTTTCGCGGTTTGTGCATTTCTTTTCGCGTAGTTTATTGCTTAAAAACCTAGTGTTGGCATGTGTTATCATTGTGCTTCTGTTTGTTGGTGTCCTTTTATGGCTCAATATTTATACGCATCATGGAGAAGCGCTCGAGGTGCCTAATTTGGTAGGATTGCGTTTGGATGATGCTTCGAATCTGTTAGCTAATGATGAATTACATTACCAGATTGTTGATTCTGTTTTTCAGCCCAATAAACAACCCGGAGTGGTGGTTGAGCAACAACCTACTCCCGGATCGTTCGTTAAGAGTTATCGTGATGTTTACCTGACGATCAATGCAAGACGTCCGCCCGGAACTCCTATACCTGATGTACGTGACCTGTCGCTACGTCCTGCCCAGGCTTTACTCGAAAATATGGGTCTGCATGTTGGAAGTGTGGAATATGTACCTTCCGATTTTAATAATTTGGTGATGGATATTAAATATCAGGGACGTATCCTGGCTCCAGGGCAACAAATACCCGCCGGAAGTACAGTTACGCTGGTAGTAGGACGAAAAGCATTACCTGCAGACGGATTGTTGGTAATGCCTGATCTGACAGATATGAATCTTGAAGAAGCAACTTCGTTGGTCAATAATGATATGCTGACACTTGGTGCTATTAATTTTGACGAACAGCCCTCTTCAGATCAGGATAAAGCAAATTTTGTGGTGTTTAAGCAATTGCCTGAGGCGGGTGATTCTATTCCTGCCGGCAAACCGGTGACCATATGGTTGACAAGAAGTAAAATCAATCCCAATGCTGCTGATTCTGCCGCATTAAATAATAAAAAGCCACAGAAGCCGAAGAAGAAAAAAGACATCGAGAAGTTTTTTTAGTGATAACATGTGTCACACCAACTTATGATATCATCTTTGGAAGACGAACAGGAAGAAGAAATTGAATCGTGGGAAGAAAATACGGAACAGGAACTGTACGAACACTTCAGGTTTGTAGTGGATCGGGGACAAACTCCGTTACGGATTGATAAATTTCTTTTTGATCGTATTCAGCATGTTTCCCGTAACCGGATTCAGGAAGCTGCGGCTGCCGGAGCTATTTTGGTCAATGGCAATGCGGTAAAAGCCAATTATCGGGTGAAACCTGACGAGGTAATTACGATTGTGATGGCTTATCCTCCTCATGAAGTTACCATCACCCCTGAAGCTATACCCCTCGATGTTGTTTATGAAGATGCTGATTTGTTGGTGGTCAACAAACCTGCCGGTTTAGTGGTACATCCCGGACATGGAAATTACCACGGTACATTACTTAATGCGTTAGCCTTCTATTTCAAGGATGACCCTGCCTTCGATGCCAATGATCCCCGTTTAGGCTTAGTGCACCGTATTGATAAGGACACATCCGGTTTATTGGTGATTGCGAAAAATGAAACGGCAAAAACAAAGCTTGCCGAACAGTTTTTTTATAAAACCACTAAACGGCTTTATCAGGCGCTTGTTTGGGGAATCCCTGAACAAAACGAAGGTACCATCGAAGGGCATATTGGACGAAGCCAAAAAGATCGACAAGTAATGACAGTGTATCCGGAAGGTGAGCATGGTAAATCGGCTGTTACGCATTATCGGGTATTGGAGCGTCTGGGGTATGTGTCGCTCGTGGAATGTCGTCTTGAAACAGGCAGAACGCATCAGATTCGTGCACACATGAAATATATCGGACATCCGCTGTTTAATGACGAACGTTATGGCGGATCTGAAATTTTGAGAGGGACCACTTTTGCAAAATATAAACAATTTGTGCTCAATTGCTTTGCGGTTTGTCCACGACAGGCATTACATGCCAAGACGTTGGGGTTTGTGCATCCCCGTACTGGCGAATCGCTTTATTTTGACAGTGAATTGCCTGAAGACATGCGATTGCTGCTTGACCGTTGGCGTGGCTATATAGCATCACGCGATTGAATTACAATAACAATAGAAAGGGTTCATGATGCAAACAAAAAAACGCAAAATTATTAATGACCCTGTTTTTGGGTTCATTTCCATTCCTACCGAAACCTTGTATGATATTATCCAGCATCCTTATATGCAACGATTGACCCGGATCAAGCAACTGGGTCTTTCTTCTTTTGTATATCCGGGAACGCAACATACACGTTTTCAACATTCATTGGGGGCTATGCACCTGATGGGTGAAGCTATCCGCCAACTACGCTGGATGGGCGCTGATATCAACGCTGAAGAGGAAGAGGCTGCCTTAGCGGCCATTCTGCTGCATGATATCGGACATGCTCCTTTTTCGCATGTGTTGGAAAATAGCCTGGTATCAGGAATTTCCCATGAGGAAATTTCATCACTCATGATGGAGGAAATCAGCCGTGAGATGCCTGCCTGCCTGCCTATGGCTATTTCGATTTTTAAAGGGACTTATCCCAAATATTTTCTTCACCAGTTAGTTTCCGGTCAATTGGATATGGATCGGCTCGATTATTTGCGGCGTGACAGTTTTTATGCCGGCGTCACTGAAGGTTCTATTGGTTCAGCACAGATTATCCGTATGCTGGATCTTTTTGAGGGAAGGCTTGTTGTGCAGGAAAAAGGTGTTTATTCTATCGAGAAATTCCTGTTGGCAAGGCGCCTGATGTATTGGCAGGTTTATCTGCACAAAACATCGATTGCTGCTGAAGAGTTATTGATTCATGTGCTATCGCGTGCCAAGGAGCTGACGCTTGCCGGGCATCATTTGTTTGCTTCGCCTTCGTTACAATTTTTTCTGAATCAAAAGATTGTGAAAGATGACTTTTATCGTTCTCCCGAAGTGCTTCATAATTATGTCAATCTTGATGATAGTGATATTGTTTCTGCCATAAAAGTATGGATTGTGTATCCTGATATTATTTTGTCGACTTTAAGTAATGCATTTATTAATAGAAGATTATTTAAAGTGTCTATACTTCGGAAACCAATGGACAACCTGGAAATAGAACGGTTAAATGAACGCTATGCGACGTATTTCGGTATTACAAAAGAAGAAGGACGCTATTTTTGGGCAGAAGAGCAGGTGGCAAACGAAATATATGCCGCTAACGAGGATGGAATAAAAATTAAATATAAAAATGGAGATTTGAAGGATATTACAGATGCTTCTGATATGTTTAACCTGGATATGTTGTCCAAAGAAGCAACGAAATTGTATCTTTGCTATTTACCGGTTAATGATTGATTTTTCTTGATTTTATGATGTTTAGTATAATCAAATATAGAAACTTATGAGTACAAAAACGGCTTTTATTACCGGAACAACTTCCGGTTTTGGTTTGGCTATTGCCAATCGGCTGGCTTCTTTAGGGTGTAACCTTATTATTACAGGACGCCGTCGGGAGCGTCTGGAAACTGAGGCTGCCGATATTCGTTCGCATTATGGAGTAGAAGTGCTACCATTGTGTTTTGATGTTCGCGATCGTGAAGTATGCCGGCAAACTGTAGAATCATTGCCTGAACGCTGGAAACAAATTGATTTACTCATTAATAATGCCGGACTGGCTGCCGGGGCAACACCTGTGCAGGATGGCGACATTGACGATTGGGAACGAATGATAGACACCAATGTAAAAGGATTGCTCTATATAAGCCGGTTTGTGATTCCACTTATGGTGAAAAGAAAATCAGGACATGTCATTAATATTTCTTCCATAGCAGGTGTCGAGGTTTATCCTTCTGGGAATGTCTATTGCGCCACCAAACATGCCGTTAATGCGATTACCAAAGGGATGCGCATTGATTTGCTGAAAGAAAATATTAAAGTAAGTTCTATTTCTCCCGGAGCTGCCGAAACGGAATTTTCCCTGGTGCGTTATCATGGCGATCAGGAAAAAGCAGATGCTGTTTATAAAGGTATTGTACCTTTGAATGCGGAAGATATTGCCGATGCTGTGGAGTTCATTGTTACACGTCCTCCTCATGTCAATATCAATGATATTTTGCTAACTCCTGTTAGACAGGCAAACACTTATGTGTATCATCGGGAAGGCTAACGGAACCTGTTTTTTTTGTTGGTATGTAGAGTCATAGTTTTTACATTCTTTTTTATCATGCGTATGGCACCTGATTGGCAATTATCCGAATCGGAACGGCAAGAAATGATAAGTCAGTATCGTGCTGCATTGCATGTGGTTGGAGTAAAACTTAAACCACATGAACTAAAGACGCTGCGAGACTGGGTTACCCGTTCTTTCACACAAAATCCATCGGAGGATTCGTTCCGCTTATTGATACGCAATTTGCGTATTATTCAGTTGTTGGTAAACGAATTCATGCTAGGTCGTTCTTCCATTTTGGGAACGATTTTGTATGATGGATTACTGGATGGCACCGAGACGGTTGAATCTATCGAGAAGCAGTTTGGGGATTCGGTAGCTGTCATTGTTCAGGGTCTTTACCGGGCACATGATTTGTATGAACGGAATATTTCCATTGATAGCGAAAATTTCAGGCAGTTGTTGCTCACTTTTGCCGAAGATCTTCGGGTCATCCTGATTATGATTGCCGATCGTCTGGATACGATGCGTAATCTGAAATTGTTGGATGAAGAACTCCGGCCTAAAGTGGTTTACGAAGTGACGCATCTCTATGCACCACTGGCTCACCGTCTGGGTTTGTATGCCATAAAAACGGAAATGGAGGATTTGTCGCTGAAATATGAACAGCCGCAGGTTTATCATGATATTGCCAGAAAACTTAATGAGACAAAGCGGTCGCGTGATGCATATATTCAGGCATTTATTGAGCCTGTGAAAAAAAGGATCGAACAGGCAGGTTTTGATTTTGAAATCAAGGGACGCACCAAATCCATTCATTCCATTTGGAACAAAATGAAGAAACAAAACACTTCATTTGAATCCATTTATGACTTATTCGCCATCCGAATTATTCTGGATACACCGGTAGAAGCTGAAAAATCATCTTGCTGGCAGGTTTATTCCATCATAACTGATATGTATACGCCCAATCCAAAAAGATTGCGTGACTGGCTTTCTATTCCCAAATCAAATGGTTATGAGTCACTGCATATTACGGTAATGGGGCCGCAGGGCAAATGGGTGGAGGTGCAAATCAGAACCCACCGTATGGATGAGATTGCAGAGAAAGGGGTGGCTGCCCACTGGAAATACAAAGGGATCAAAAGCGAATCCGATAGTATGGACCAATGGCTGAAAAACATACGGAACATTCTTGAGAATCCTGATTTGAATGCTACCGAAGCCGTGGATACATTCAAGCTGAACCTCTACGATGACGATGTTTTTGTCTTTACCCCCAACGGAGATTTGTTTAAGCTGAAAAAAGGATCTACCGTGCTTGATTTTGCTTTTGCCATCCATACCAGCGTGGGAAGCCACTACGTGGGAGCTAAAGTGAGCGGGCGGAATGTTCCTATTCGTTATATTTTGCGCAATGGCGACCAGGTTGAAATTCTGACTTCACCAAGCCAGACTCCAAAACGAGACTGGCTTAACATCGCAGTTACTTCTAAAGCGCGTGCTAAGATCAAGCAGTCAATCAAGGAGCAGGAAAACAAAGATGCAGATCTTGGTCGTGAAGCATTGATGCGCCGGATGAAAAACCGGAAAGTGGAGTTTGATGAGTCGCAGATGACAGGTCTTTCGCGGAAACATGGCTTTAAATTTATTTCCGAGTTTTATCAGGCGATCTCGTTTGGACAATTGGATGTGATTGAGCTTTGTGACGAGCTGCAGGAAATGGCGAAACATGGTAATGATGAAACGGATACCACCGCATTACGTAGTGTGGAACATTTCACTAAGCAGACAGATCTGGAGAAGATCACTACGGAGAATGATGTCCTGGTCATCGGTAATGACGTCAAAAACGTACAATATTCTTTTGCCAAGTGTTGCAATCCAATCTATGGTGATGAGGTGTTTGGCTTTGTCTCTGTTTCAGGAGGTATCAAGATTCACCGGACGAGCTGTCCCAATGCACAACAACTTAAAGAACGCTTTGGTTACCGCATTATTGATGTGAAATGGACTGGCAAATCGGGCAAGGTTGATATGGCTACCCTTCAGATTATTGGCAATGATGATATCGGTATTGTCAATAATGTGACCTCTGTTTTATCCAAGGAGAAAAACGTACAAATGCGTTCCATTACGGTTAATTCTCACGAAACTTTTTTTGAAGGAACCATCTCGGTGATGGTAAGCGATGTGGCACAATTATCGTCTTTAATCAAAAAACTGGAGATGGTGAAAGGGGTGGTGCGGGTAACCCGGCTGTAAATCAGTTTTCTTTATTTTATGCCCGACAATTATTCGAAGTAGATGTTCTGGTATATTTCATTCAACTTTGTAAGATAAGAGTGAATGCTATATTGTTGTTGCACCCAGGCCGCAGCTTGTGTGGCTTTTATCTGGTAGAGTTCGCGCTTGGAAAGGAATGCCACAAATTGATGGAACAATGCTTCGTCCTGTTTTGTCGGATACAAGTTGGCATAGGTTCCTTCGTTTGTGATTTCCCTCATCACCTCCCAGTCATTGACGAATACGGATATTGCACTTGCCATAGCTTCAATCACGGCAATGCCGAAAGTGTCGTGGTCGCTGGCATAAAGGAAAGCATCCAGTTGTTTCAGGATGGACGGGACATCTTCGCGTGAACCCAGAAAAAACACATTGGAGCTGAGGTGATGTTCATTACAAAATTGCATGCATTCCTCAAAGCGTTTGGGTTCTGTTTTGCTTTTGGCCCCAACAAACAGAAACCGGAAATCAACTTTTGCATCATGAAGTCGTTTCAGAAACCGGCAAAGTGTCATCTGGTCTCTACCTGGTACAAAATTGCCCACACTGCCCAGCAGCAAGACATCCTTTGGAAAATGTAATTCGTCCCGGATATTGTTTATTTTTGCACGATCAAGCTTTTCAAAGGAGATGCCATTGTACAATGTTTGGATTTTAGTTGCTGCGAGCGAATATCGTTTTTGATAATATGCCTTTTGGGTATTGCTTACACATAAGATCATATCCGTCCAATGCATTGCCTGCCGAAGAATGACCCGATCTGTCGTGTTGAATCCGGCATCGTAGCCATGTAGCGTAAGCACTACACGAACATGCATAAAAAGGGTTGCGATTCGGGCAAAAATAGCATCCAAGGGCTGTTGTGCATGAAGGACAGTGATGTGTTGGCTGTGAATCAGGTTTCGCAAACGAAGAAAATATCCTGCATCCAGCGGATACTTTGGCCGAAGTTTGAATAATGGGACTTGGGATGCCTGAAAATCGTTGGATAGTTGCCCCTCTTTCCGGTAGATGCCTATGAAATCGAATGACGATTGTGCCTTGTTCCGAAAACAATCAAGCAGGAGCATTTCCGTTCCGCCACGATTGAGCGAACCAAGCATATAGGCAACCTTCATGTTTATTTTGTTCCGTGTTTGACAAACTGCTTTGCCCTGGAACCAATCTGCATAAGTTGGCTATGGAGCCGGAGTAATCCGATTGGACTCCGGTAGCGTATGCGTTCCTTCAGGGGTTGTTGTTCCCATGCCACTTTGTCCAGTTCGTATAAAGCAGCTTCCCGTGTTGGTTTGTTAAGATAATAGGGTAGCAGGACATACACCCGCAACGCGTCCAGCAGAGTTTTTAGCGCTGCATTGTTGCGTTCTTTTGATTCCAGATATCCTAAGTTGAAAATATAATGCTCTTCAGGCTGATAAAGATCTGTATTTCTGACACCACGGGTTTTGATGTCAACATCATGATTGTAAAAAGCTAACGGTTTGTTCAGAAGAGCTACTTTATGATTCAGGGCCACACGGATCCACAGATCGAAATCTTCTCCCAATTTTAATCTCGGTTTAAATCCTTTTTCTTCCTGAAAAATCGGTTTGCGGATGATGGCTGCGCTGGTCCATACCGGCATACACAGGGTTTTGGCATACACTTTGCAATAGTCAATGTATCCCATTTTGAAATCGGGATTTACTCCAATTTCCGCTTTTACCCGCTGTTCGTGTTTTACCTGATAATAGGAAGACCCATAAAGCGCTGCATCCGGATATTTGTCGATGAGTTGTTTCATCTCGGCAAGGTAATGCTTGTGCCACCAGTCATCGGCATCCAGAAAGGCTATATATTCGTATTTGGCTGCATTAACACCGTTGTTACGGGCTATGGCTACACCCTTGTTCTGCTGATTGATAATGCGGACATGTTCTTTAACCGAAATATTCCCTTCCTGCTGCTGTGAGCGTAAAAAATATTCCACGATATGTACGCCGTTATCAGTAGAACCATCATTTACGATAATGACTTCAAATTCATGAAACGATTGATTTAGAACCGATTTCAACGCTTTTTCAATATAAGCGGCTTTGTTATAGAGGGGGATAATGACGGAAAACATACAGTTAAGCAATGAAGGGTAAGTAACTCCGTTTTTATGTTTTGTTATGGACAAAGATAAGGATTGTTTGCGAAATCAGGTTCGTTTTTATATGATTTTTTTCAAACTTGTGATCTACAGAAAAGCTTATTGCTACTGATGTTTGTGTAATCTTCGGGAAGCGTTTTTTGCTGTAGTGCTGATATGTTTTGATGGCCCGTCCTGGATGAGTTGAGGCATAGGTTAAGTTGCAGCAGTTCTTCGTGGTTTACTGAGAATATCTTTGAAATATAGCTTTTTTGGCGTGGAGATAAGTCTAAAAACGTACATGTTTCAGATAATAGCCCAGAACATAGCGGCGAAACAGTACCAACCCTGCGATGCATAGCAGGGCACAGATAAGGAATGAAATAGAAAGAGACGTGTGTTCCGAGATAATACCGACCGCTACCATCCCACTACCCATACCCAGATCCAACGCCGTGTAAAGCGTGGAATTAGCAGCCCCCCGGTGAGAAGGTTCTGCCAGATTATTCACCATGGTCTGAAATACAGGGAAAACCACCCCGTTCCCGAATCCGATAATCATGGCTGAGGCAAAATAACCCATTGGAGTTTTAAGCAATGCGAGCATGGCAAATCCGAAGATATCCAGAATCAGGCATAATGTCAGGATACGGGCTGGTCCATGTTTGTCGAAAACTTTTCCTACAGTGATCCGCGAAATAGCAATTCCTATGGCAAAAATCAAAAAGAAGAGGGAGGTATTTTGTACTCCGACTTCTCGTCCGTAGAGCGCTACAAATGACAGCAACCCTCCATAGGCCATCATGACTATCAGCAGGTTGAATGACGACGACAAGGCTTTGGGTTCAAAAAGATTATGCAGATTGAGATTCAGGTTGGCTATGGCAGGAGTGGCGTTTCTGGGTATTTTGACCAGATAGCCGCTGAGTGCACCCAGGGAACTGATCAACAACAAACCCCAGAACATGGCCATGTAATCCCACTGGCGTGCTATAAACAATCCTATGATTGGCCCGACTGACATGCCCAATGTGGTGGAAAGGGAATAAAACCCGATGCCCTCGCCCCGTTTGTTGGCTGGCATGATATCGACGGCCATAGTAGCTCCCGAGATAGTAGCTACGCCCCATCCCAGACCTTGCATAAAACGCAGTAGTGTGATAAAGGCAATAGATATCGCCACTATATAACCGACAAAAACAGCAGTGTAGAGAATTAATGCCGCAAGGAAAATCATTTTACGGCCAAACTTATCGAGAGCGAAACCTGAGAAGGGTCTTACCAAAACCGATGCAATGGTATAGACGGCCAGCACAATACCGATGGCGCTGTTGTCAGCGTGAAGATTGACGGCTAAATAGATGGGAAGGGTAGAAATAAGCGCATAATAGGTGATGCACAATAAAAAATTGGAAAGGGTTAGTAGGATAAAGTCTCTGTTCCAAAGTGTTTTGTCCATTATTTTTTATTCTAAAAATACAAATGCAAAGTTAGGTCGCTTTTCGTAAGAACGTTACATGAGGATGCAATTTTAATCAGTCTTTCGGGAAGGATGCAGATAATCGTTATGTTTAGAGCCGCCACTTTACAGGGGGCTTCTCCGTATCTCCAGGCCACCTCTAATTTAGATATAGTATATATGTAGCATATATATAGCTTATATATAGTATATATATAGCATATCTTTAAAAAGGAGTAATATATCAGCTATATATGTGTTGTATTTATATTGATAATCAGTTATTAATAACTTAGAGATACGACAGAGATACGGTAAAGGTTGCCTGAAACCTATTCAAAGTGAAAGTTTGAGCATAATCCGGGGTTACAAACAAGATATATCTTTGATTAAGCCGTATTCGTTCCTATTCCCGGTTAGCGACTGAAATGACTCAATGATTGATGAGTAACAGAAATCGGACACAACTATTAAGTACACTTTTGTGGCTTTGCTCAAACAATTCTTTTCACTTCATTTTATGATTTTTTGAATGTATAACTGCCAATGCGAGATGAAACGTGTAAATTTGCAGCTTTCCTGTTTTTATAAACAGTTCCTTATAAATAATTTGTATGTGCATTCTGGTCCTGTTGTTTACCAGGGCGACCAGTAAAATAAAATTCCACAATGGTTACCTGATTCAGGTTGTCAGAAATGGAGTTAAAAAAAAACGGCTGTATATCGCTATGAAGCCATAAACGCTGCAAGAAATCAATAACTGATGATGTGATTAAAATCTTATTTTGAATACGGCATTAATCTTAGTTATCACGGAAAATGGACTATTAAACAATAAACAAAACCTTATTCCCTTATTATATGAAACGAGCACGACAGAAAAACTTTGACACACAAGGTAATGTTTATGTGCGAGTTCCATGTGACCTTTAAAAATCAATTATAAACACATGAAAGGGAACATAAAATGACTCACGCCCAATGAGATAATGGCTTTAACCAGTTTCACATCCTACGGGTAAAAATAAAAATAAACGTATGAAATCTTTTCTTTCGCTTTCGGAAGCCATGCCCCGCATGATGGATAATCCTTTTGTTGATCCGGCAAACTGGCAGATGCAGGAGGGCGAGGTATGGGCACTGACGGGTGGCAACGGGAGTGGAAAATCATTACTGGCTGGGATGATTGCCGGGAAATGTGCATTACAGCATGGCGAAATTACGTATTCTTTTGCAGAGGCTGTCCATTTGCAATTTCCCGACAAGCCATTTCATCCCTGGGAACATGTCCGTTTGGTAGGTTTTCATGCAGCCTATTCTTTGGCAGATTACCGTACGCTGTACTACCAACAGCGTTACCATCAGACTGAGACGGATGATTCTCCTCTGGTAAGAGATATATTGGCTGAGGAAGAACGTGAAAGCATGGTGGCTGAAGCGTTGCAAATAGAACATTTACTGGATAAGCGCCTGATTCAACTATCGAGCGGAGAGTTGCGAAAATTGCTGATTGCAAAAGTAATGACAGGCAATCCGCGTCTGGTGATTTTTGATAATCCGTTCATCGGGCTTGATGCTACGTCGCGTGCACTGCTGGATGATTTGTTTACAGGTCTTCATCGTCATGGCATGCCTCTGATTTTCCTGTGTGCCTCACAGCGTGAGATGCCTTCGTGTGTGACGCATGTTTTACAAATGTCGCATTGTGCTATTGTAAATCAAATGCCTGTCGGTCAGTTTTGTGAGCTACATACTGATGTTCCGGCTTATTTGTTTGATACTTCTGTTGACGGCTCATTGTTCGGACATTCGGTTGTATCCACAGAGGATTATGCCATTGCTGTAAAGATGGAGCATGTGAATATCGAGTATGGGACTAAGGTTATCCGGAAGGATGTGAACTGGACCATCCTGAAAGGGGAGAAATGGGCGCTGGCAGGCCCTAACGGAGCGGGGAAATCGACACTGCTGAGTTATATTTTTGCCGATAATCCACAGGCCTATTCTAAACAACTGACACTCTTTGACCGTTTGCGGGGCACCGGAGAGTCTATCTGGGAAATCAAGGCGCGCATCGGGTTTACTTCGTCGGAGATGCATCTCTATTACCGGGAGAATGTGTCATGCCTGGCGGTGGTGGCTTCCGGATTTTTTGACAGCATAGGGCTTTACCGCAAATGCAGCGAGCAGCAAATGCAGCAGGCGGAACAATGGCTAAAGTTGCTGGAGAGTGAGCATCTAAAAGATCGAATGTTTCTGAAAATATCTTCGGGGGAACAGCGACTGGTGCTGTTTGCACGGGCATTGGTGAAGAATCCTGCTTTATTGATTCTGGATGAACCTTTTCATGGATTGGATGACCGGAAGAAAGCCCTATGCCGTCACATTGTCGAAACCTATGCATCGCAACCCGACAAGACATTGATTTATGTGACACATCACCGCGAAGAAATTCCTGATTGCGTGGGACGGTATATGGAGTTGGGGTTTTGAAAAATAATCACAGCGGCTATTGCAAAATGATACTAATATTCGTATCTTTGTAGCGCATCGTAACCCGAATATTTTTAAGAATGAAGTATTCAGAATTAGAGCGAAAACTTTCAAAAGCAGGTTGTCAGTTGATGAGAAGTGGAGGAAATCACCCAATTTGGTATAGCCCCATAACTGGAATGACCTTTCCAACCGGCAACCATAAAAGTGAAGAGGTAAAAGCCGGAACATTAAAATCAATTAGTAAACTATCGGGAGTTGATTTTTAATCCGATTAATGTAGATATGTGAGTCCCATTTGAACATTTGACCATAATGAATTTTTTTTATACAGATGAAAGCAATAGTAATAATTGAAAGAGGCAACGACGGAACCTATGATGCTTATTTGGAAAGCACTGAAAAATTAAGTTTCGGTTTACTTGGTCAAGGTAAGACGGTAAAAGAAACTATGGATGATTTTATAAATTCGAGAGATGAAATGAAAGCATATTATGCTGCTGAAAATAAACCTTTTCCCGAAGATTTGGAGTTTGAATATAAATATGATGTACCTTCATTTCTTTCTTATTATTCCAAAGTATTATCATTAGCCGGTTTGCAACGACTTACAGGAGTAAATCAAGGACAATTAAGCCATTATGTTACCGGACACAGAAAGCCAAGCCCAAAAACAGCAGAAAAAATTGAAAAAGCGCTACACAATTTCGCCAATGAAATTAGTCAGGTTCATTTTGTATAATTGAACTATCGTGTTGTTTCACATATTCACCTCCTTTGTTCTTTTCCACGCTTTGATTTAGAATCCTGCTTTATTGATTCTGGATGAACCTTTTCATGGATTGGATGACCGGAAGAAATCCCGGCATGTGTCGCTCATATCATGCAACTGGAATAGATCTGGCAACGAAGTTAAAAGAAAGTGTGAAGTTTTGAAGTTAAGGGAGTTAAAGTCAAAACGATGTCAATTTATATCCCAAGCAAAGAGATGGATCTTTCAGGGGCGGCATTCCGGAGATAATACGCTCGTGCTCCCTGTTCCAGTTTATGGCGGTATGATGTGTCATGCAACAAAAGACGTATCGCCTGATCCATTTCATCCCTGTTGTGATGAATAATATGAATGTTTTCTCCGTGCATAAGCGGTTCTGGCAAGGCATTGGATAGTGGTGTAGAGATAATGGCTTTGCCAAGCGCCAGGTATTCACCCAGTTTCCATCCGTGACAATTCCAAAAGGCAGGCGTATTGAATACAACCGTAGATGCTTTTGTTTTCTGCAGATAAGTTTCCGGAGACATGTAGCCGTGAAATACAAAATCTTTGAAACGTTCATTCAGGGGATGTGTTCCTGAATAGTAAAATCCGCCTTCAAAATTTATCTCAGGCAACGATTTGCAAACTTCCATAAAGTTTGCCCGTGGAATGTTGACCCGTTCATCATTTTGGTTGTATTCGTCGTTTTGCCATAATGTGCTGACGTGGAAAATGTACTTTCCCTGTGCGGGTTCCGGTGTGTACGCTTCAACAGGAAGCCGTAGTGAAAATTGCCGTTTGTATTTTCCGATAAATTTGCGGCTTCCGGATATATTTCCGGTTTTTAGCAAATTAGCGATGGCATAATACATCGTTTGTTGCAGATTCCAAATCCGGATGCCGAACCCCGGGGCTAACGAGACAATTTTCGGAAATCCGGACTTTGGCGTTTTCTCCCAGTTTGTGTTTACCTTCCCGTAGATGTCGCACCATTGGTAACATGAATGATCTATGGTATCAAAGTCACCAGCATCAATGGTCACGTTGGTTGATTTCCCATTTTGCCGGATGACGAAATTGAAACAGCTGGTTCTGTTTTGCAGACTCCGGAACGGAGCATTGTGAAACGTGAGCGAAGCGTTCCCAAATCTTTCAATTAGCCCCCTGATATAAAAGGAAGCGTAATAAACATTGACGAAAGGATCGATGATGATAGTCATGAGGAATGTTTGTTTCTAAGATTTCTTTTATAGGCGCGGGTATAAATTAAAATGGGGGCAATCGGATAAAGCAATGTATGCGCCTCTTTTAAATGGCGTAACAGCATAAGCTTCCATCCATTTATTGCATTCTCATGCAGCAGTATTGGAGCCATATTGTTTAGATAATGCATTGCTATTTCTCTTTCAAAAGCTTTGAAATAAAAGAATTGCTTGATAACAAAATTAAAATACCATAATGCGGCTTGGTATACGGTTGTAGAGAGTTGGGGATCATTTGCTTTTATTTCCTCTGAGAATTGGGATAGGTCTGAAGCGAGGGTATAAACTGAAAGGTATTTAGTAGCTGTCATCCTTGTGTTTACTGTGGAAGTAGGATTGAATCTATAATAATAGCAATACTTGTCGCAGTGTCGAAATCGTTTTGCATAATATACTGAGCGTAACGAATAGATTTGATCCTGAAGGTAATTGCCAACTTTGAAATAAAGCTGTATTTCGATTAAAAAACTTTTCAAAAAAACTTTTCTTCCTACAGAACCATTCAACTGCCAATCAGCTCCAAGTTGATGTATGAAATTTTTTCCCGGAATAACTTCGGTTGGGTTTGCTAGTTTATTTTTTATTATATTCAGTTCAAGATCAACTTTATATAGTTCAAAGTTCAATACATCTAAATTATTGTCCTCACATTCGGAGATAAGAGTCCCAATAATATTATGCTCTATGTAATCATCCGGATCGACGAACCAGATGTATTTCCCTTTTGCCGCGTCAAAGCCTATGTTTCGCGAAATTCCCTGATGTTTATTAACTGCATTTTCGATCAGGCTTAAATTGGCATGTTTTGTTTGATATTGTATGATGATGTCCCGTGTTCTATCAGGGGAACAATCATTAATGCAGATAATTTCATATTCCGATTCGGGAATGTCTTGCATATACAGGCTGTCCAAACATTCGGCTATGTATTGTTCTACATTGTAGCAGGGAAGTATGATAGAAAGTTGCATGGTGTTGAACTTAAGCTTATATTATACATCTACAAATTAACGGTTTGCTTTGGCTATGGCTTCCAGTGTCAGGTATATGCTGAACAAAAGAGGATGTATTAACAGTAAAGTATATATTCTCTTATGCCGGGGGTAAACACTTACCGTTTTGAAATTTGCCCAATTAATATGTTGTTTGATTACTTTGGTTGTCAAAAGATTCTTTTTGTTGTGTGGATACATGAATGCTCCGAAGTAATAACCTGCAATTTCACGGTAAAGGTAGCTTTTGTCGATATTTTGTTTTGGAATAAAGAAATCGGACAAGGTATTGGCAATATCTATTTTGTCCAATATTCTTTTGGGGTTTTCCGATTGCGTGATGCTTCCTTTCCTGATACGATAAACGTACAGTATCTCAGGAATAACTTTTACCGATTGTGCATAATAACAGACGAAAGGTGCAAACAGATTATCTTCATGGAAGATGCCTTCTCTAAAAAACAGATTATGTTGCAGCAGAAAGTCTCTCCGATAGATTCGTAGAACAGCACAAACAAAATGGAATTTGCGGCTTTCCAACGAGTATTTGTTATAATACGGCCAGCCTTCGATATTGAATTCCGTAATACCCGGATCAGGTATTTCCTGTTTGCCATCCTCGAAATAGCGTCGTCCGTTAAAGCCGATCATATCTTCGTTGCCAGCCTGACGATAGAGTGTCTGCAATGCGTTGGATTCGAGCCAATCGTCGCTGTCTAAAAACAAGATATAATCGCCATGTGCAGCTCGAATTCCCCGGTTTCGGGCAGCGCTGAGTCCTTGGTTAGTTTGTGAAATCAGTTTAATGTGTGTGTGTTTACCTGCATATTCTTCCAGTATTGTCCCGCTTTCATCTGTAGAGCCATCATTAATACAAAGGATTTCATAGTCTGTGAACGATTGCAGTAGAACCGAATCGAGACATTGCCGGAGGTAGGGAGCAACGTTATATATGGGAATAATGACGGAAAAGAACATATGTTTTTTATTTTTTTGAGGCATAATACCAGCGCCTTATTTTTCGTCGTTGTGTATTGGAAAAAGTGAATATGATCCAAATCAGATTGCGAATTTTCTTTTCTATATCTTCTTTAAATTTCTTGCCTGTTTTTGTCTCGCAATATGCAACCACAGCGTTGATGCGTCGTGTGTGGAATCGGTTGAAATAGTAATTTCTTGAGAACCATGTATGCAGGAGAAACGGTTCCCCATTGTGATTTTTTAAACAGGTGGAATAATGGTCGGAATGATCTTCTGCATCAAGATAGAACGTTTTGAAATACTGATTAATCCATAAAAAAAATGGATAAAACGGTTCTGCAATTTCAATCCGGTAATTCGTTTTTAATAAGTATTTCGGATGTGACGAAGCATCAAATGGTGGATGTGCTGCAATGTTTTTGATTTCATTCAATGAAAACCGTTCGCGAATTTTTTTTGTATTGAGAATGTTGAAATAGGGATTGGTTACCACAGGACTGTAAGCACGAATTCCTACAACACCGCCATCCGGCATGCCACAATTTACATAATCATTATCAATTACGTATTGAATCAGGCTTTGCAACCTTTTCGTATTAAACACGAAGGCATCTTCATCAATATTAACTACGATATCAGCTTCCGTGTCTTCAAGTATTTTATAGAAGTAACCATCGGCGGTAGTGTGTGTCAATCGAATTTTAGGATAGGGTAGATCCATGAAAAACATGGCTCTGTCGTATAGAGCCGGATTCATGGAACGGGTATAGATTTTGATGCGATAATCCTCCATGCTACTTCAGTTTAGATGTAGGAATGGGTTGTGCTGTTTTGTGGAGCATAACCTTAATCCATAGTTTGATGTTAAATTTTAAAGGTAAACGGAACAGAATGCCTGATGAAAACAATGAAATATATCGATTTAATGTATATCGTTCAACAAACCACTCTTCAACAATAAAGTTTCGGATTTTAGCAACAATATGCTGTTGAAGAATTTGATGCAAAGCCTTCTGGTTCAATGTCGGGTGAAGCATGTTGGCTTGTAGTATCCGCTGCTTGCACTGGTCATACGCTTTGACCTCATTAATGGCAGAAATACCCTTTGTTTCTGCAAAGGTAGAAATAAAAAGTTGTGTATCTTGCTGAGAGAGTGCAGGAAATAGTTTTTGAAGATAGAGCGTTCTGACCTTATCACTCATTTGTGATTGATTGGTTCTGGTTTCTGATACCTGTGTGGCGTGCATCCGGTAAAGAAAAAGCGTTTCGGGAATATTGTACATCTTTAATTGCATAACACATTTTGTCCAGAAACGGTAGTCTTCAGCAGGAAAAAATTCCTGTTCATATTGCAAATGAGCTTCCACGATAGATTTTTTACGAAATAGTGGAATAATCATGCAACATCCAAAAAGCAAACCAACTTTAATTGCTTCATGATCTTGAGGATAACGAACCTCATAATTTTTGCTTCCAAAAAAACGGTATCCTGCTCCGCAAATATCAATGTCCGGGTGCCGATCCAGGATATCTACCTGTCTTTTTAACCGGTCGGGGAGGCTGATATCATCGCCATCCATCCGTGCTATGTATTCTCCTGCTGCCAGTTCAATTCCCCGGTTTAAGGTATTTGCCAATCCTATATTGTGTTCATTCTCGATAAAACGGATACGGGAATCGGTAAATTGCAGTACCTTATCGCGGGTTGTGTCGGTAGAACCGTCGTTGATGATTAGTAGTTCAAAATCCGTATACGATTGATTTATAATGCTTTCTATAGCTTCCTGCACATAGGTGGCTACGTTGTAAACAGGCATCAGGACGGATATTTTCGGAGATGTTTTCATGGCTGGTAAAGCAAAGCGCGTTTGAAATAAAATGGATTCTGATGTTGCCGCTGCATCCCTCCATCGATACATACTGCAGATAAGTATCCGGATTGTTTTACGGCTGCTGCCACGTAATTATTCATATCACCGTAAGGATAGGCAAAATGGGTTGGTTCCTGTCCGGTTTCTTTCTTAAGACGTTGGCGCGATTGTTGCAATTCATTCATCAGCGATGATTCATTGAGTTGTGTCAGCGAAGTATGGGTTACGCCATGCGAGCCTATAGTGCATAGCCCACTTCTTAGCAATGTACGGATATCATCCCAGGAAAGTAACAGATCAGGCATAGCCATGTTTTGATATTCATTGAACGTTGAACCCAATAGTTCCTGTAATGCGGTTTTTGCATTTGCCGACGGATGGTTGCGCATCTTTTGTTTAATCGCTTCGAATGTTTGATTTCTGTCCGATATCGAATCACATGGGTAACTGTCGCCATCGTTTACAATAAATGTTGATTCATTTAGCAGAAGATTCTCCAGCCAATACCACCACACAAACGCACGGTTGTCAGGGAAATCTGTTGTCACATACACAGTGAATGGAATATGGTATTTTTGAAAGACCGGCAATGCCATCGTTAGATTATCCCGGAATCCATCATCAAATGTAAAACAGAGATAGGGTTTCTGAGCTTTATTCCTGTGTATCTGTATTTGATAAGCTTGGTCAATGCTTACGAACTGATAACCGGCAGCCTGATATTGTTCTATCGTTTGCTCTAAAAATGCAGGTGTAATTTCCAATTTCCTGTTGTCAATAATTGGGCTGCGTACTTCTACCACCCTGTGTAGCATCAGGATCAATCCTGCAAAAGGATTGAACTGATCATAAATTTTGTTGATCAGTGGGAAATGCTTTAGTAACGATTTAACATGAGACATGGAAACGCCGGAATTTGTTAGTAGAACTTATATGGTGTTTGTTGCAAAGATATACATCATTATGTTATTCATGCCATTTTAAAATGAGTTTGATAATAGAAAATTGTATATTAGCCACGAAGACCCAAAGTCACGAAGGAGGCACGAAGATTGTCTTTATTATCTGATTTGTTTGCGATGCTTAGCCCCCATGGTGTCTTTGTGTATGTTGTTATTTATTAGCCACCAAGGCTCAAAGTCACTAAGGGGGCACAAAGAATATTATTGTACAATTTGTTTGTGTAACTTCGTGTATTAGTGTTCTTGTGGCAGGATGTCGGTTATTAGGCACGAAGACTCAAAGTTACGAAGGAGTCACAAAGATTGTCTTTATTATCTGATTTGTTTGTGATGCTTAGCCCCTTGGTGTCTTTGTGTATATTGTTGCTTATTAGCGATAAAGACTCAAAGTCACAAAGAGGACACAAAGACTATTTATTGTCTAATTTGTTTGTGTTACTTCGTGTCTTTGTGGCAGGGGTTTTTATAAAGCATCTTCGTAGTTTTCGCCGTAATAGTTTTATTGTCATTTTGTTATATAAAAAATGATTGATAGGTCGCAATTGCTTAAAATCCCTGAGAGGTTCCCAGGGTAATCCCGAGGCATATATATCACTGACATAAGCATGAAAAGCTTTTATGATTAACTGTTGGTCAGATACAATTTTGTTATTCCATAACCAATTATAAATATAGAATAGTTCTACCAGATAATCGTATCCGGCCTTTTTAGAAACATTAGAGGTATGTCCCCGGTAGTTACTCAGTAATTGAGGGGTATAGGCAATGGAGGAGATGGCTGCTATTCGAAGAAAACAATACCAGTCACCTGAAAACCGAAAAGCATATGGGAACGGAAATATTGTCTCCAGTATTGACTTGCGGAGCAGCACTGCACTGGCATTGTTGATGGTGCAATCCCATAAAAGTGCCCGTTCAATTTCTTTATTTCCTTCCCAGCAATAATCCTTCTGCCAGTGATCGGAATTGAACTTTCCCGTTTTATAAGCGGCAAATATTGTTGCCTTTTCTCCCTCAATATGAATTTTGCTGTCACAATAGGCAAGTCCTGCTGTGGGTTGTTTGTCAAGAACATGCGTTAACGTGGATAAAAATTCCGGTTCTGCCCAGTCATCACTTTCAGCAATCCAGATATATTCACCTTTTGCCAGTGCAATTCCTTTCTCCCATTGCCTGAAAGTGCTTCCACTATTAGTTTCATTGAAGATAATCTGTGTAACTTTCGGATGATGTCTGTACGTATTCAATATTTCCTGGCTATGATCGGAAGAACAATCATCTAACAGAATCAGTTCAAAATCCGGATAAGTTTGATCCAGTATGCTATCAATCCGTTGCTTCAGGAAAGGGGCATGGTTATAATTGGGTACGATGACCGAAACTTTGGGCATGAAATGGGAGATTATTATTGAATGAAACAAACAGCCAATTTGTTAATTGTCATGCTGTTTAGTTAAATGTTTTTTTTATGATTTTCACAGGCATTGTCAATATGTTTCCAATACGGTATGCTGATGATTGTTTTTTGAAATGAGCTATCGTATTATCAATGATAAATGCATAATGTTTCCGGTATAAATCATAATGTTTATCGAAAAGATATGCGTTACGTCTGAGATAATCTTTATTCTGAAGGTGAATATCCATTAATGATCCTTTCCGGATTCTGTAGTAAAACAGGGCTTTTTCGATGAATATGAACTTCCATCCTTGTTCATATAGTTTGAGCCAGAAATCCCAATCTTCAAGTGTCAGAAAATGGCGGGATTCATCAAAACCGTTTACACTTTCCCATGCTTTTTTACGTATAACAGCACACATGTCGATATAGTTTGACACCAAAAGCTCTTTGATGTCAAAAGGAGCAACTTTGAACTCACCTCTACTGGCATCGCCTATAAAATTGGCTTTTGCATATACTACTCCTGCCTCATGATTTTTCAATAAACTATTAATGCCATAATCAATATATTCCGGAACAATTGAGTTGTCACTATCCAGAAATAATAAAAAATCCCCTTGAGCAATTTTACAACCGGCATTTCTTGCCGCAGCGGGGCCAGCGTTAGATTGTTTTAGCACGATATGTTTTCCGGATAGCGAATCCAAAAGTTTAAGTGTTGTAAGATCCGTCGATCCATCGTCAATGATAATGATTTCACACGTATAGTTGCCTGTATAGGCGTACACGCTTGCTAATGCTTCGGGGAGGTACTCTCCTGTATTGTAACATGGAATTATGACAGATAACATAATCTTAGAGGAGTCCATTTGCATAAAAGTTTATGATTGACGATAAAAAAATGCTTTAGTTCCAAACGGCTACTTACGGAATGACAGGCGCAGCGACATGTAAATTTCTCTGAAATTCTTCAATAATAGCCTGGTTTTCATGCTCGTATTGTAATCCCATTTCCAGTTCACGATTTACTTGTGATAAACGTTTCCGATACATATTAATGCGATTGAGCATATATTCGATTCCAAGATTTTTATAGTGTAACAATTTTAGTTCGTCATATTGACTGATTTTTACAATGCCTTCCGGATAAGCTTCATGTGCTCCCGGTTTAAAATTAATCTCCGTAATCCGGTGAGGATCAAATAAAATCATTTTATTGAAATAGTGGCTTGGAAATCCGGTTTTAACAGACTGTGTTATACTTTTTGTGGCGTCAGGATAATATGCTGATATCATTTCAAATCCATGAGGTTGAAAGATCGATTTGTTGGTTAAATGAACAGTCAGAAATGATTTTATTTCGGGGTGATACAAAAATTCATCCATGTCACAAACGATAACAAAGTCGGCTTTTCCTCGTGATTGTTTCCATGCGTTGTTTTTGATTTGTTGATGGGCAAGGTCATTAAATGTGCCTCCAGTGTCATATTTGAGAACGGTGATATTGGATTGGGCTGAAAGCAACGAATCCGTAGTATCGTCGGAATAGTTATCATAGATATAATAATGATCCACAAATTCGTTGTAGTGTATTAAGAAGAACGGAATGATTTTTTCTTCGTTCCAGCAGACAGCATAAAGGTGTACCACGGGATGATGAATGCCCAAGATCCGTTTTTTGATCTGCCATACTCTGCAAAGGACCATATTGCATGCCAATTGCAAAAGCGTTTTGAGGCGGTGTTTTTTCTGGAAACGGATATTATAATGGGTAAAGAAGGTCGTAAGCATGGCATTTAAAATTCGATCTGGTGAAATTTAGCGGTCATAATACCAACGGGGAACTCTTTCCTGACTTTGAATCCCCACCAATAGGCCGGTGCATAAATTTGGGCAGAAGGTTTGTGCGACAAATAAGCTGCCCACCAGGCAAACGTGCTATTGGCAATAATGGCAATATCTGCATGTTGAATCAACTGAAAATCGATAATTGAGGGATTCGTTTCAAACCGATAATTAGGATGGTTGCCAAAATCATTTTTGACGCTTTCGATATCGTCGCTGATAAACAAGATAACATAGTCGTCCAGTTGTTTAATCTGCTCAAACGCTTTTTGATAGTAAGTAAGTGGCAGGGCAATGTTGACTCCTCCAATGTCATCGTATCCGACGAGATTGTAGTCCTTTCTTCTTAAATGGACAACAATGGTTTTGTGCGTACGGAAAAGTTCTCCGTATTTATTTTCAAAAGCGTTACGATATGATTTTTTGATCCGGAATCGTCTGCGAATGGTGTCTGGGAATGGTTGAAAATAGCGTTCGGACTGGAAAAAGCCGTCGTAATAACAATTGTTCTCAATGTTGTCTAAGAGATGCCATTCATTGTCATCTATTTTTGTCTTAATCATATGCTTTACCAGTTTTCTGCATACGCGTGAATATTGCCGGGTGATTTTGGGATAAGAAAACA
This sequence comes from Microbacter margulisiae, assembly GCF_014192515.1. Lineage (NCBI taxonomy): Bacteria > Pseudomonadati > Bacteroidota > Bacteroidia > Bacteroidales > Porphyromonadaceae > Microbacter > Microbacter margulisiae. The sequence goes on along the minus strand of NZ_JACHYB010000002.1, from coordinate 813,779 downwards.
CAAAACGGGTAAAAGGATCCAGTTTAAAATACTCCAGTTTGAAAGGATAGTAAGGTGTATTTAAAAATGGGATGAAGCGGGTATGTAGCCGTTTTGCATTTGCTGCTCCAAAAGCGTATTGAAACAGTTGATTCCCCATTTGGCATTTCAGTGAGACAATGATCATTAGTGTATGTTTATGCCTGAAAAACTTTGGCAAATGATGCCATAATACTTATAAACCGTCTGACTAGCCTCCATAGCCAGGGATGTAGCATGATGGTTTTAATATTTCCGATGTATTTAGTGCTCTGCTCGCTTTTTAATTGTTGCAATGTTTGATAATCAGCTAAGATTCTTTCCGGAAAATATTCGCTTAATATTTGCGTCCTTTCGTTGTTTTGTAATTCTGAGAATACCTGGTTTTGACTGATTCCCATCATATCAAAATAGATGATGGTTTTATTCAGGTAATAAGTAGAACAGTTTTCAAAAATGATTTTTTCAATCTGAAATTTCCAATCGGAAGCTATTTTATAATGTTCATCATACAAAGTATCAAATAATGTTGCTTTGTGGAAAGTTGCCTGATGCGAGATGGTTCCCGTATAAAGCAGGAACCCAGTGAGTTTAGTAGGATATGTTTTGAATGTAATATGTTGCTCATTATAGAATAGGGCATCGTTACCATACAGAATATCTTCAGTTCTGTTCAATGCAAATACTTCTTTGAGAATGGACTCTGAATACAACCAATCGCCTGAATTGAGAAATTGCAAATATTCTCCTTCCGCTTTTTTAATGCCCTTATTCATGGCATTATAAATACCTGTATCGGGTTCACTTATCCAATATGTAATTCGATCCGCAAATTGTCTGATAATATCTACGCTTTCATCAGTACTTCCTCCGTCAATGATGATGTATTCAAAATCGGTGAAAGTTTGGTTTATCACGCTTTCTATGGTTTTACGTAATCCTTCGGCGTTATTGAGGTTGATGGTGATGATAGATAGTTTAGTCATAACAATTGCATCATAATTTACTTAACCATATTCCCAGAAATCGGTCGTAAACCATATATCCTCTTTCCGATTTGTAAATAAGTTCTTTCTCGAGCAATTTATTTAATGCACGAGTTATGCTGCTCACATTTTTAAGTCCGTATTTGGAAATAAACTGACCGGCATTGATTTGTGTTACGATCTTTTCTTTTGCCACTGCTTTTAGTAAATTTACCTGAACTGACGAATAAGCATTGAGCAATTCCTGATAACTATACGTGTTTTCTTCGAGCAATTCATGCAGGGCATAATAGACTAACTCCTGTTCATCTATGTTTGTGCGATATTCGTAGAGACGATTGAGCACTGCCTGTACATACCAGGTGTGCCCTTCGAATAGAGTGTAAACCGTATCAAAACAAGCTTCGCTCAGGGTAAATCCTGCCTTTTGAAAATGAAAAGAAGCAAATTGATAATAGCGCTCGCGGGTTACCACATCTAAAGTCATCAGTTGTGTGCTTTGGTAAAAAGGTCGCTTAGCCGATAGAAATATCTCGCTCATCAGGTGCTGCCTGCTACCCGAAAAAATAAATTTCACATTGGTTGAAAACTGTATATACGAGCGTAAAAGTGCTTCTGTCCCTTTTTCAGGGTATTCGGCAACCTGTTGAAATTCATCAACAGCTATGTAACAACGCTTGCCCGACTGCTGCAAATACGAAAAGACTTCCTGTAGACTGTTATGAGCTGTTTCCGTTTCAATCTTCACACTTAATTCGGGTTGTCCGCTCAGGGAGTCGTACGAAAGCACCGGACGAAAACTTTTGAAGAAAGCAGCAAATCTTTTCATTGCTTTTTCCAAATTATCATCTACTTTTCCCAATACATTTTCGGCAAATAGCTTTACAAAGTCATTCAGATTTTGAGTAGCATAAATATCTATGTAGATGCATACAATATTGCTTTCTTTTTCAGTGAGTTGATAAAAAACGTGGCGGATAAGCCCTGTTTTTCCGTAACGGCGTGGGCTCATCAACGAAATATTTCTATCGTTATCCAAAGCCGAAATAATTTTTGCCGTTTCCGTTTCACGATCGCAAAAATAATCGGGACTGTGATAGCCTGCGATCAAGAATGGATTGTACGGTTTATTCGTGGTCATTGGTTGATAATTCCTTTATTGGTTCATTGTTGCAAAGCATGTATTGGCTGAATATCAGGGTGCATGTTTGTCTGGTACGACAAAATTACAAACAATATCGCATAATGCGATACGCAATGTGCGATATAAATTATTATTACTCAAAATCGGTATAAGTCCGCCCCATATATTCCATAATTTTATGCAGTTCGTAGGCGTTGTTGTGGTTGATGGTGATGATAGAAAGTTTGTAGTTCGTTTTTTTCTGAAATAGATTAAACAGAAGGATTGCCAATGCGTTTATAGCAAACCTCAATATCTTTTATTGCAATAATGTTTTCGTATGGATAGTGTAATTTTTTTTCTTGCAACTGTAATCTATTTGTGTCCTTATCATATGAATACCAATTATATCCAAATGATTTTACATAGTCAAATAATTCGCCACAATAATAACCTGCTGCAAATGCATTTGTTTCCGTAAATTCTACTAACAGAACAGGGGCCTCTGTTGAAGCTAAAAGTTTAGAGGCTCCTTTTAATACATTTAATTCCCACCCTTCTACGTCAATTTTCATTAAATCTATATGTTGAATTTGATTTGTTTCATCGTATTCATCTAAGGTAATTGTATGCACATTAGTTATATTACTATTATTAAGTTCATTTAGATTTGCAAAACTATTCCATGCATCATACCCGTTAGTAGACAAGTGAAATGGCAAGATTTCTTTTGAGTTGGACAATCCAATATTCTCTAATATAACATTAGAATATGAATTTAGTTGGATGTTCTTTTCTAATCTGGAAAAAGTAGAGGGAGCTGGTTCAAAGGCGTATACTGTACCCTGAATACCTACTATATTGGCAGCATATAATGTATATAGCCCGATATTAGCTCCAATATCATAAAAACAATCTCCAGGAGATAAGAATTTTCTTAGAAACATGATTTCTGTTTCTTCAAAGCTGAAATAAATATATTTGCATAATAGGCTGTCTTTGTATAAAATAATTTTAATATTGTCATCCAGTTTATGTTGAAAATAATCTGAATTCTGTGTGAAATTTGCTAGCCATGTCGTTTCTTTGATAGCTTCTGGATCAATAGTTTTTTCTCGTTTCCTAATATAATAGGAAAGCCAGCGTCTGCAAAAATTAGCGATTTTGACATCAATTGCTTTATGCATAATGTTTATTTAGTTATGATTTTATTCTCCCACATGATAAATGGATTAATTATGCCAGGTCTGTAGTCTGATATGTATACTTTATTTATACCATCTACGTTATAATAACTTAGTGGAATTTTTATGCTATCGTATATTATCCATCTAACATTATGAATTCCTACAGAAACACTTAGAATATATTCTCCTTCTAAAAATAAATTATTAGGTATTGTGGCTTTGGATTCATAGATTCCTTTATTTATCGTTTCAATGGTATCAGAGTGGTCATCGTGGAATGATCTGAAAATTACCATGCCTGTTTGTGTATTTATTAGGTCAAAACCAATTCTCAATGCATAAGTTTCCTTCAATACTTCATATTTAAAATATACTTCTATGTCCTTGTTGGTATAAAAGGATTCTGCTGTCTTTCCTTCTTGTACTGCGTAAACATTAAGAAGTTTAAAGTTCTTATCATCGACTTGTTTACTCAATTGCTGTTGTATGTTTTCTAATTTTGCAAACATACTATCTTGTAAATAAAATGCTACCCCTTTGTCAACATTTCCAATAAAACTAACAGATCCATTTTTTAAGACGCAAATATTTTTACATAATTGTTGTATTGCCCCCATATTATGACTAACAAACAATACCGTTCTCCCATCTCCATGGGAAACATCCTGCATTTTGCCAATGGCTTTTTTTTGAAATTCGGCATCGCCAACAGCCAACACTTCGTCCACAACCAGAATTTCAGGTTCCAGGAATGCGGCTACGGCAAAGCCAAGCCGTACTGTCATCCCGGAGGAATATCGTTTTACCGGCGTATCAATATAACGTTCCACACCTGCAAAATCCACAATCTCATCAAACTTCCGGTTGATTTCAGGTCGTGTCATTCCCATGATTGCTCCGTTCATGTAAATGTTTTCCCGTCCTGTCATTTCGGGATGGAAGCCGGTGCCTACCTCCAGTAAAGAGGCGATACGTCCTTTCGCTTTAATGATGCCTGTTGTAGGAGTCGTTACTTTGGAGAGAATTTTAAGAAGGGTGCTTTTTCCTGCGCCGTTTTTACCGATAATGCCTACTACATCCCCTTGTTCCACTTCAAAATTAATATCTTTCAGCGCCCAGACATATTCACTGGTTCCTTTGTGGGCGCGGTCGTTTATTTCACCTATCTTCAGGTATGGGTCTTCCCGGCGCAGCATATTCATCTGCCACCAACGGTTGAGGTCGTGCGATAGTGTGCGGGTGGAGACCAGCCCGAGGCGGTATTGTTTGGAGATGTTTTCGAATTTAATAGCCGTCGACATGTAGTGGATAGTGTAAAGTTTATGGTGTAAGATATTAATGAATTAGTCGTTTAATCGTTTTTTATAGGCATTTTTCAATGCACTTAATTTTATTGCAACCTTATCGACTGCCGATTTCTGGGATTCAAATTGTTCTTTGGTTATATATTCTAAGTCTAGAGCAAGATAAAATTGACAATAAACTTCCATAAGTGATCCATAGGCTATTTCAATAAATCGTATTTTTTCTTTATCTGTCGTTCTGGAAGTGCCTTCAGCAATATTTGAAGCAATTGAAACAGACGCTCTTTGTATTTGAGAACATAATCCATATTTTTCGTGTTCAGGCATAGTTTTTGTCAACGTATAAACATCCACTACAAAATTACGAGCATCTTTCCATACCTCTAAATTCTCGAAACTATACTTGCGTTCCATCTTGTTCTGTTTTATGTGGTTTTTTACACTTTACACTATACACTTTCTTCTTTACACTGTATCCATAAACGATCGCTCTACCTTGTTGAATGTGATGATGCCAATGGCCAGGATAAAAAGCATAAAAACAAAACTATAGGTTAGCATCCCCCAACTGAATACGCCAGCTCCGAGGGTGCTGTACTTAAAGGCTTCTATGATGGATGTGAGCGGATTGAGTGCCATGATCCATTGCCGGTGGGGAGACATCATGCTGAGGGGGTAGATCACAGGGGTGGCATACATCCAAAGCTGGACAATAAAGCCGAATAATAACGTTAAGTCGCGGTACTTGGTCGTCAGAGATGAGATCAGGATACCGAACCCCAGGGATAGGCCTGCCATGATGACTAACAGAACCGGAAACAACAGAAGGGTTACATTCGGATGAATGGGGGTTCCGATATAGATATAATAGAGATACACCAAGAGGAATAGTCCCAATTGTATGGCTAACCGGATCAGGCTTGATGTGATTGTCGACAAAGGTACTACAAGGCGCGGAAAATAGACTTTCCCGAAGATGGAGGCATTATTAGTGAAAGTCGATGAGGTACGGTTCAGGCACTCGGAAAAATAATTCCACATTGAGATGCCTGCCAGGTAAAAAAGGGGTTGCGGAAGTCCGTCAGTAGAGATATGCGCAATGCCGCCAAAGACAATCATGTACATGATGGTTGTAATGGCAGGTTGAATGATAAACCAAAGTGGACCCAAGATGGTTTGCTTATAGGAAGTGGTAATGTCGCGCTTTACAAACATATACCATAAGTCGCGATAACGCCATACCGCTTTCAAATCAATGTCAAGGAGTCTGTTTTTGGGTTTGATGACGGTGGTCCATTCCTCGTTTTCGTTGTTCATGGGCAAAAGGAGAATAAAACGGGTTCAGAAAGCAAAGATAAGTAAAAAAATATTCTTTGATATCCTGCGGATCGAGATTATCTCTCATTGTCAGACTCTGCCCCGTTATGAAAACGCTCCTTGTCTACCGACAGCTGCTCCCATCGCTCCATTTCTGCTGCAAGTTGTTGTTGTAATTGTTGGTATTCTTCAAAAGCAGATGGATCATTGTCTTCATTCAAAGCAATTTCAAGTAGGGTAATCTCTTTTTCAAGCCGGTCAATGGTGCTTTCGATTTCTTCCAGTTGCCTTTCCAGTTTTTTTAATTGGCGGTTATATTCTTTTCTTGCCGAATATTCCTGTTTTGTGTCGCTCCCCGGTTTGCTGATTTTTATTGTTGTGGGAGAAGTTGAAGCGGGGGTTCGTTCCAGTTCCTGCAGGGATTCCATTTTTTTATGACGAAGAAAGTCGTAAATTCCACTCAGATGTTCGCGTACTTTTTGTTGTCCGAATTCATACACTTTGGTAGCCAGCCCGTCAAGAAATTCGCGATCGTGCGATACGATGATAGCGGTGCCGTCAAATGCTTTGATAGCGGATTTCAGTACATCTTTGGAAGGAATATCCAAGTGATTGGTAGGCTCATCCAGAATCAGAAGGTTGACGGGTTCAAGCAGCAGACGAATCATAGCCAGCCGGCTTCGTTCTCCACCGGACAGCACTTTGACTTTTTTCTCTGAGGCTTCACCTCCAAACATGAATGCTCCAAGGATATCGCGGATTTTGGTGCGAATATCACCCACGGCAACATCGTCGATGGTTTGAAAAACCGTTTTGTTTTCATCGAGCAGTGATGCCTGATTCTGGGCGAAATATCCGATCTTAACATTATGTCCAAGACGAAGTAATCCGGAGTGATCTGTTTCTCCCATTATGCATTTTACCAAAGTGGTTTTCCCTTCTCCGTTTTTTCCTACAAAAGCTACTTTCTCTCCCCTGCGGATCGTAAGGCCGATATCTTTTAGGATAACTTTCGTATCATAAGTTTTGGTCAGATGTTCAATTTCGAGTGGTAACGTTCCTGACCGGGGAGCAGGCGGAAATTTAAGATTTAGGCGTGATGAGTCGATTTCGTCCAGTTCAATGCGTTCAAGTCTGGCCAGTTGTTTAATACGGGATTGTACCTGCACAGCTTTGGTGGCTTTCGAGCGGAACCGTTCGATAAATTGCTCGGTATCCTGAATCAATTTTTGTTGATTCTCGTATGCCCGTTGTTGTTGCTCAAGCTGTTCCCTGCGCAAGGTGACATATTTCGAGTAAGATACCCGAAAATCATGGATATGACCCAGCGACAGTTCAATTGTCCGGTTCGAAACGTTATCCAGAAAAGCCCGGTCATGAGACACCAGCATTACTGCCCCTGATTGGTTTGTCAGAAAGTTCTCAAGCCATTGTATGGATTCGATATCCAGATGATTTGTAGGCTCGTCCAATAACAAAAGATCGGGTTTGCGCAGCAGGATTTTTGCTAACTCGATACGCATCCGCCAGCCACCGCTGAATTCATCGACCCGACGATCGAAATCGGCGCGCGAAAATCCTAATCCTGTCAATGTCTTTTCTGCTTCAGCGTGATAATTGCCTTCGCTGATCAGGTGCAGATATTCCGTTTGGTGCGTCATTTGCTCTATCAACCGGTGATACTCATCCGACTGGTGATCGGTTCTTTGTGACAGTTGGGCAGTCAACTGGTCAATGGACTGTTGGATTTGCAGGATTTCCCTAAAAGCAGATTCTGTTTCTTCCATAACCGTCAGCCGGCCTGCCGGCAAAAGATGTTGGGGCAGATATCCGATGGTGATATCGGGCGATTTTACGATACGTCCTGATGTTGGATTTTGTTCTCCTGCGAAAATTGAGAGTAGGGTTGTTTTTCCTGCCCCGTTTTTCCCAACCAGAGCAATGCGATCTTTGGGATTGACTAAAAAAGAGATCGAATCGAAAAGTGTAAAACCGCCAAACTCGACGGTCAGTTGTTCAGCTGAAATCATTTGTTGATGAGGCGCATTTTAAGTAAAGATTTCATGTGAGGGTAATTCCCCCGGAAAAGATGACCCTGAATGCGTTATATTTGCAGGTATAGTCATAATTGATTGCAAAGATACTATTTTTGTGAAGTGCCGCCAAATGAGCCCAAAACGTCATGTTTTCAATGATAACTTATTTCTAAGAGGTGTTGATAATCTGTTCGTAAAAAGGATTTGGCAATTTCAAGTTGATGATTTAACTTTGTCTTTGATAAAATCGAACGGAGCAATGTATTCCGTGATTTTAGTTGTTCAATTTCATTTATCTAACTATTTTTTCCGACTATGAAATTTGTTGCTTCCAGTACAGCTTTGCTAAGTCATTTGCAGGCTGTTAGCCGTGTCATAAATTCGAAGAATACGATGGCTATTCTCGATAATTTTTTGTTTCAAATAGAAGGTTCTTCTTTGAAAATCACTGCCTCGGATTTGGAGACAACCATGATTACCTCGATGGAAATTGTAGATGCGGAAGGGGAGGGGAGTGTTGCCGTGACAGCCAAACTTTTATTGGATACTTTGCGTGAATTTCCGGAGCAACCGCTGACTTTCGAAATTGATGATGAAAATCTGGCAATGGTGATCTATTCTGAAAACGGGCAATATAATTTTATTGGACAGAATGGCGATGATTATCCACTTTTGCCGGCCATGCCTGAATCGGCCAAATCGATTACCATGGATGTGGCAACGCTTAACGACGGCATACAATCTACCTTTTTTGCTGCCGGAGACGATGAGTTGCGTCCTGTGATGATGGGTATTTACTTTGATCTTACTCCCGAAGCTATGACGGTGGTTGCTACCGATGCCCATAAGCTGGTTCGTTTCCAAAACAGCGAAGCCCGCAGCGAGGAAGCCTATTCTTTTATTCTGGCGAAAAAACCGGCCAATATGTTGCGGAATATTTTACCTAAGGAGAGCGGTGAAGTCCTGATTCGTTTTGACGATAAAAATATTTGTTTCATTTTGCCTACATATACGTTGTATGCCCGTCAGATCGAAGGTCGTTACCCGAATTACAACGCGGTTATTCCCATGAATAATCCGTATAAGGTGATTGTTGACCGTGCGACTTTGTTGAATGCGGTGAAGCGTGTTTCTGTATTTTCAAATCAGGGAACGAGTTTGATCAAATTGCATATTGAAAATGATCAGATTGTGATTTCCGCTCAGGATATTGATTTTTCTATTTCTGCCGAAGAGTCTTTACGCTGCCAGTATGAAGGGGAACCTTTGTCAATTGGTTTTAAATCGTCATTTCTGATTGATATTATTGGCAATCTGGCTTCCGAATCAATTATACTGGAGTTGTCGGATCCTTCACGCGCGGGCATTTTTATGCCTTTTGAACAAGCGGAAAAAGAGAATGTTTTAATGCTATTGATGCCTATGCTGCTAAACAATTAATATTTTATTTGTTTTTTATTCACGCAGGTCATTTGAAAAAATGGCCTTTTTTTCAATTTAAATTACCAAGTATGAAAAAGCAGATTTTTTTAGTAGGTCTTTTTTTGACGATTCTTTCGTTTGGATTTTCTGCATCGGCACAAACCGGTGAAGTGAGAACCATTAATGCTGCGCAGTTTAAGCAGTTGATTTGGAATTATGACAGGAATCCATCTGTGCATCTGGAATCCAGATTGCCTGTTCTTGTCGATTTTTTTGCCACATGGTGCCCTCCGTGCAAACGTCTGTCTCCACTTGTTGACCAGTTGCAACGTGAGTTTAAGGGGAAAATAATTGTTTATCGTGTTGATGTTGATAAAGATCCTGTGTTATCACAGCAAATGGGTATTCAGGCCATGCCCACCCTGATGTTTTTCAATAAACAAAACACCCGATATGAATCAGTTGGTTTTGTCGACTATCAAACGCTAAAGCAATTAGCTATTACAAAATTACTTAGAAGATAATATTGTCATTGAGATTTATAAAAAATCATCCGCAGCAACTATCGATAGATGCATATGATTATGAATTGCCGGATGAGCGAATTGCAAAATTCCCTTTACAGCAACGAGATGCGTCAAAGTTGTTATTGTATCGGGAGGGAGGAGTCAGCCATACAGTGTTCAGCTCGTTGGCTGATTATCTGCCTTCGCAAACCCTTCTGGTACGAAATAATACAAGGGTTGTACAGGCCCGCCTTATTTTTCACAAAGCGACGGGAGCACGTATAGAGCTGTTTTGTCTGGAGCCTTTTTCTCCATCGGATTATGCATTAATGTTTCAACAAACCGGTTCATGTCAATGGATCGGTTTGATTGGAAATGCAAAGAAATGGAAAGAAGGTGTTTTATCGCGACCTTTCGAAATAGAGGGTAATCTTTATACATTAAAAGCTACACGCGTTGCGTCACATGGCAAAGCATATGTGTTGCAATTTGAATGGGATGCTCCTGTTTCGTTTGCCAATCTTTTGGAAAAGGTCGGAGAATTACCTATTCCACCGTATCTGCATCGTGAAGCCCAGGCTTCCGATAAAGTGACTTACCAAACCGTTTATGCTCAGATTGAAGGATCAGTGGCTGCTCCTACGGCAGGTTTACATTTTACCGAATCAGTCTTGTCTGATTTGAAGAAAAAAACGATTGAGTGGGTAGATGTAACTTTACATGTGGGTGCCGGTACCTTTCAGCCAGTGAAGGCAGATGCCATGAAGGATCATGAAATGCATACAGAGAGCATAGCGGTGACCCGTGATGTAATCCGGCGTTTGCTTGAACACAAGACGCCTCTGGTAGCTGTGGGGACTACATCCGTGCGAACACTTGAAAGTCTTTATTTTTTAGGGAAAAAATTGCTTGTGAATCCATATCTGTCTGATTTTCATATAGATCAGTGGACTCCTTACGAGAACGATGATTTTAATCCTTCTAAACAAGAAGCACTGAGCGCCCTGATAGATTATCTCGACCGGTTGCATGTGGCTGAATTGCATGCTTCAACGCAGATTTTGATTGCTCCTGGCTATACGTTTCATTTGGTAGATGCATTGATTACTAATTTTCATCAGCCACGCAGTACGTTGTTGCTTTTAATTTCCGCTTTTGTTGGCGACGACTGGCAACGTATTTATGAATATGCATTACAAAACGATTTTCGGTTTTTAAGCTATGGAGATAGCTCATTGCTTTTCCCAAAAAAGGCTAGTGTGTGAAATTTGGGTTATTCTGATATTTAACTATTTGAAAAAATATAACATAAAAAGTCCATGTGCTGCCAGATAGCATGAAAATAAGGGATTATGGAATTTTATTTGTCTTGTAAAAACAAAATTATCTGCCAATGAGTAACGAAAATAAGATCACTTCCTCGTTTCAAAAAGAATATTTACTATCCGATATGATGGCTCATTTTGGAGTGAATTCTTCTGATTTACAGATGGTCATTCATGAAGCCATGTCAACGGGAGGGGATTTTGCGGATCTGTTCTTTGAACACACTTTTGATTCGATGTTGAATTTACGCGATGGAGAAGTCAATGCAGTTTCTGCCAATATTGATTTTGGAGTAGGAACCCGTGTAGTCAATGGAGACCAGACGGGCTACGCCTACACCGAGACAGTTACTTTGGAAGAAATGCTGAAAGCTGCCCGTACGGCTTCGCGTATCGCCCGGGAATCGACTCCGCATCATGCGGTAGCTTTAGATGCCAGTCGTGATGTGTCGTCCTTTTATCCCCTTGTACAGTCTTGGGAAGAAGGGAGAGTAGAACAAAAACGACCTTTTCTGCAAAAGCTGAATGATCGTATTTTTAGCTTGAGTAATTATGTGTCGCGGGTACTGGTGTCGCAAACAGATACTACTTCCTATATCCTTTATGCCAATTCCGAAGGTGTTTTGACATGTGACTACAGGCCAATGGCAACATTGTCGGTTACCTGTGTCATGGAGAAAGACGGTCAAGTGGAAAATGGACGTGCTGCACGGTCGTTCCGCATGGGAACCGAATTCCTGACAGAGTCGCTGGTGGAGACACTAGCGCAGGAAGTGGTAAAGCAAACATTGTTTCTGTTTGATGCTGTTTCTCCAAAAGGAGGCGAAATGCCTGTTGTAATGGGTGCCGGTGGTTCGGGAATTTTATTGCATGAAGCCATAGGACATGCTTTTGAGGCGGATTTTAACCGGAAAAATATTTCTATTTTCTCTGATCAGTTGGGGAAGAAAATTTGTCATGAATCGATATCTGTGGTTGACGATGGTACTATTGCGTTCAATCGGGGAGCGGTTAATATTGATGATGAAGGAGTAGAAGGACAAAAAACATATCTTGTAAAGGATGGTATCCTAACGAGCTATTTGCACGACAGGATCAGCGCTCGTCATTTTGACGTTCCTCCTACAGGCAACGGGCGCCGTCAGTCATTTCGGTTTGCACCTATTCCCCGTATGCGGGCTACTTATATGGAGAACGGTCAGGCAACCGAACAGGATTTGATTACTTCTGTAACAAGAGGTATTTATGTTGATTCTTTCACGAACGGTCAGGTACAGATAGGAGCTGGTGATTTTACGTTTTTTGTTAAAACCGGATATTTGATTGAAGATGGGAAACTAACTCAACCTATCAAAGATATTAATATTATCGGCAATGGTCCTAAAGCTTTGTCTGATATTAAGATGGTTGCTAACAATTATGCTATGGATAACGGAACATGGACTTGTGGCAAAGATGGACAAAGTTGTCCTGTAACCTGCGGCATGCCATCGGTATTGGTATCAAAGTTGACCGTGGGTGGAGCAACCGAATAAATCTTTTTAGCGAAACTATTATTTACGATTAAAATGATATCAACTAATCAGAAAGAATTAGCCTTGTGGTTGAGGGATTACTTGTTGAGACACGGGGTGCAGGCTTGTCGCATCGGAATGTATTCAGGAACTGACAGTTCATTTGAAGTTCGCGACGGAAAAATAGAGCATCTACAGCAAGCTGAAGAAAATCAATTGATCGGTTATTTATTTGTGGATGGGCGTTATGGCTCTTTCTCCACAAACCGACTGAACAAAGAAGAACTGGAACATTTTTTTTCCCAGGCAATTGTTTCGACTCGTTTGTTAGCCGTTGATGAAGCCCGTCACTTGCCTGATGGTAATCGTTATTTCAAGGGTAGCGATCAGTTTTTATCGCTTTATGATCCTGATATTGCTAAGCTTGATCCTGATTTTAAATTGAAGGCTGCTTTTGATGCTGCTGCAGAGATTGACCGTAACGATGCCCGGATTATTTCGGTAGCATCTGCCTATGGGGACAATGAAAGCTTTACGTATTTGATTGACAGTAATGGATTAGAGATTGAAAGCGCTTCCTCATCGTGTGGCATTTCAGTGAGTATTTCTGTTCAGGGAGAAGGTGATGCCCGCCCCGAAGCGTATTGGTATGATCAGGCTTTATCATGGAAAGCTTTGCAAAAAGAAGGTATAGGAGTAACTGCATTAGATCGGGCCCTGATGAAAATAGGGCAACGTAAAATACAGTCTGCTGCCTATCCGATGGTTGTTGAGAAAAATGAAGTACGGACATTATTGTCACCTCTGCTGAATGCTTTAAGCGGGGCTGCGTTACAGCAAAATAATTCATTCCTGATAGGAAAGCAAGGGCATAAAGTTGGATCGGATAAATTGAATTTAATAGATAATCCATTATTGCCCCATACGATCGGAGCGCGTGGATTCGATCGCGAAGGTATTGCTTTGAAGCCGCTTAGTGTGTTTGATCATGGCATTTTGCAAAACTATTATATCGATACCTACAACGCCCATAAACTGGGTGTTGATCCTACCACAGGATCTCCATCCGTACTACAGTTCAATTTAGGAGACAGTGATCGTCAAGCACTTTTGAAGCATCTTGATACAGGTATTCTGATTACTGGTTTTAACGGAGGAAATTGTAATAGTTCCACAGGCAATTTTTCCTATGGTATTGAAGGTTTCTGGGTTGAAAAAGGAGATATCCAGTTCCCAATTGGCGAAATGAACCTAACAGGCAACATGTTGGCTTTGTGGAATCATCTGGTTGAAGTGGGCAATGACCCGATGAAGTCGTCTGGCTGGCAGACTCCAAGTTTATTGTTTGATGCCGTTGATTTTAGCGGGATATAGGCTGAAGTTTGTTTTATAATTTCTTTCTCAGGAGATGCAGACGTGCTTTTTACAAAAGCATCAGTGTACTTTTCATGAAAAAGATGTAATTTTGTCATGTTAAGACAATGCGTCAGGATTTTTCTTTCAATGTTATTTGAGCCAATAAAATGAGTATGCAACTATCGGAATTACAAGCTGTAAAACAACGTTTTGGAATCATTGGCAATTCTCCGCTACTCAATCGTGCTATTGATATTGCAGTTCAAGTATCAGCTACCGATTTATCTGTTTTGATTACGGGTGAGAGTGGTGTCGGGAAAGAGAACTTTCCTCAGATTATTCATCAATTCAGTCATCGGAAACATGGTCCGTATATAGCAGTTAACTGTGGAGCGATTCCTGAAGGAACGATTGATTCTGAACTTTTTGGTCATGAAAAAGGTTCATTTACAGGTGCTTTAGGCGATCGGAAAGGCTATTTTGAAGTGGCTGATGGTGGTACTATTTTTTTGGATGAAGTGGGTGAATTGCCTCATTCGACGCAAGTGCGTTTGTTACGAGTACTTGAAGCCGGAGAATTTATGAAGGTAGGATCTTCTAAAGTTCAGAAGACCAATGTACGAGTGGTTGCCGCTACCAATATGAATATGCAGGAAGCTACCCGGGAAGGGAAGTTTCGCGAAGATTTATTTTATCGTTTGAATACTGTTCCTATTTTTATTCCTCCACTTCGGGAGCGTAAAGAAGATATCTTGCTTTTATTCCGAAAATTTGCTGTGGATTTTGCTGAAAAATATAGAATGCCAGCTATCCGTCTTACCGATGATGCACAACAATCGCTGGTTAATTATTATTGGAGAGGCAATATACGGCAGTTGAAAAATATTACCGAACAAATTTCGGTTATTGAACAGAACCGAGAAATAACAGGAGACGTACTTCGTATTTATCTTCCTGATAATGAAATGGAAAAATTACCTTCCTTGTTAGGCCATGCTTCCAACGATCAGAGAATGTTTGCTAATGAGCGGGAGATTCTGTATCAGGTTTTGTTCGATATGCGCAAGGATATGAACGACTTGAAAGCTTTGGTACATGAACTAATGGCAGGAGAGAAGGTGAATGTTTCTCCATCAATGAGCACTGATGAATTTGAGTTGATCCGTCCGCAACACATTTCTTCTTTGAAAACTAAGGATACATTTATGTCTTCTAAATATACTCCTGCTATGGAGTCTGAAGATAAGGAGGGTCATATTGAAGACACACAGGAAATTGTGGAAGAATCCCGATCTTTGCAGGCTATAGAAAAAGAGATGATTATAAAATCGCTAGAACGTAATCAGGGGAAAAGAAAACTGGCTGCAAAGGAACTGGGCATTTCTGAGCGAACGTTGTACCGGAAAATTAATGAATACGGATTGGATAAATTAGGCTGAGTCCTGATTTGTATTATTGATTAGAAACATCAAACAGTATTTTAGTGAAAACAGTTTCTGTATATTGTGCCTCAAGTAGCAAAGCCTTGCCGAGTTATTATGAAGCGGCAGCCAAGGCAGGAGAGTGTTTTGCGAAAGCAAAAATCCGGGTTGTCTTTGGTGGTGGTAAAGCTGGATTGATGGGAGCTATGGCTGATGGCTTATTGCAGAACGGAGGGCATGCAACAGGTGTGATTCCTCGTTTTATGTGCGATGAGGGATGGCATCATGATGGATTGACTGAATTGAAAATCGTTGAAACTATGCATGAACGAAAGGCATTGATGGCTGCGATGGCAGATGCCGTTGTTGCAATGCCCGGAGGCATCGGTACTTTTGACGAGCTTTTTGAAATTATTACATGGAAGCAGCTGGGATTATTCAATAAACCGATTGTTATTTTGAATACCAATAACTATTTCCGCTATTTTCTTCAACTTATACAACATGCTGAATCAGAAAAATTTATTCGAAACGAACATCGCCAAATCTGGCAAGTGGTAGAAACCCCCGAGGAGGTATTACCTGCTATTGAGAATGCTATGATTTGGCCTGATGATGCACGCCAATTTGCTGCTGTTTAATATGAGTTATACTACTCCTGATACAACTTCCTTTTATATTTCGCAAAGAATAGCTCCTATGGATACCTTATGGGGACGGTATGGGACGAATATTTATTTGCGTACTCAATCGACATGTCCGGTAATAATTCAGCAAACCGGATTTGAAGGCATCAATATTCATTCCGGCTTGTTTTCCTACAACGTTTCGTCGGGTATTTTTTTATTAATAGGTGTGATATATGCCTATCTGATACCACGTGCTACCAAAATTTTTAAAGATGGTGCCCGTGCAGTGTTTCAGAAAAAAATGGGCAGGAGTTCTTTGTTCGAGGAAGAATTAGGAGCGATCGAATTCAGGTATCGGCTTGTTTTGTTGTTTTTAGGGGTTCTGGGATTTACCACTTTCTTATATCCTTTCGCCGCATCGTTTTTTCCTCATGCTGATATTGTGTTAGGATTCGTAATATTAGCAGTCACTTTCATTGGCGTGTTGCTGTTTTTTGGCATAAAATGGTTGTCATTCCGACTGCTGGAATTCGTATTTTTTGCTTCAGATAGACGGGCTTTGCAGTTTCGGAGCGCTTATTTCTCCATGTTGGTTGGTTTAGGTTTTTGTATCCTACCTTTAATGACAGCAGAAAGTTTTGTTTCCATAGGCTTATCGGGAATATTTAATACTATTATATTGATTTTGTGCGGAATATTTTTCTTTTTGATTTTATATAAAATAGTCCAACTTTTTTGGAATTGGCATGATTCAATTTTCTATATTTTATTGTACCTTTGCACACTTGAAATTTTGCCAGTTTTAGTGAGCTTGCAAATGCTTAAACAATTGAGTTTTGTCTTACAAATAAAGTGATTACGTTTTGAAGGTAAAGAAAATTCTGGTTTCACAACCACCGCCAACATCTGAAAAGTCTCCATATTTTGACATTATTGAGAAATATGGAGTGAAGATTGATTTCCGTCCTTTTATAAAGGTAGAACCGGTAACGGCGAAAGAGTTTAGACAACAAAAAGTTGCTATTTTAGATCATACTGCTGTTGTGTTTACGTCAAAGACCGGCATAGATCATTTCTTCCGTATTTGTCAGGAAATGAGGATTACTGTTTCAGAATCCATGAAATATTTTTGTGTTTCTGAATCTGTTGCTCTTTATTTGCAAAAGTATATTCAGTACAGGAAGAGAAAAGTATTTTATGGGGCGACAGGTAAATTGGCTGACTTGTTTTCTATCATTTCCAAACATTTAGAAGAATCTTATCTGGTAGTGCTTTCCGATGTTCATAATGAGGAGATTCTTCTTTTATTGGAAAAGAATAAAGTTCAGTTCCATGTCGGTATTATGTATCGGACTGTGAGCAATGAATTTTCTCAGGATGAGGAATTTAATTATGATTTGTTGATTTTCTTCAGTCCCCAGGGAGTCGCTTCTCTATTGAAAAACTTTCCAAATTTCGAGCAGGGAGAGATCAAGATTGCCACTTTTGGAGCGACAACTGCGCAAGCTATTCGAGATGCTGGGTTGCAACTTGAAATAGAAGCTCCCCGTCCCGAAGCACCTTCGATGACTGCAGCGTTGGAGTTGTTCTTAAAGGAAAACCACAAGAACAACAAAAAATAGTTTTTTTAATTAACGTAAAAAGCCTACTTTTCATTTTTAGAGAGGTAGGCTTTTTACGTTATATACAATCGTGTTTTAAAGGATCAATCGGGAAAGTTGTGTTTTTGTTGATTAAGCATAAATTTTTGTTAGTCTGAAAAGGAAAAAATTCACATCTCTCACGCCTCTGAAAGATGCCCTAAAAGCTTTGATTTTGGCATTGAATGATTCTGCAGAAGCATTTGTACTTCTGTGATTAAAATAATTCAGGATCGTCAAATAATGTGATTGAATGGTTCTGGTGATGCTTCCAAATGACAAAATACCTGAGTTATCAACCCTATCATACCACTGTGCCAGTTTAGCAAAAGCTACTCCTTTGTCTTTTGTTTGATGGTAAATAGCCCCCAATTGCAAGGAAAAATGATATGCTTTCTTTAGGTCAGGATACAGTTCAAAAAGAATTTCAGCTCTTGTTTTCTGAGAATATGTCCATGCTGTGGGTTTCTTAAACAACAAATATCTGCTACGCGCCAGTAGTTGCTTGAGAGTGTCTCCGTTTGCCAGAACCGGTGGATTGTATTTCCTTCCGCAGGCTTTCGCTAATGCCATATCGATCGTTTCCCTGTCCAGTGCATTCCAACGATGTTTAATTCTGAGCTCCTGAACGGCATCATAAGCCAACTGTTGAACATGAAACCTGTCGGTCACTCTACTGGCTTGGGGAAAGCAAATTTTGATCACGTATTCCATATTGGCTGCCATATCCATGGTAACTTCCCGGACTTTCCACCTGACACGCTTTGGCAGCTTGTTGAGAACCGCGACAATATCCTCTGCCTTAGTTCCCCGAACCATAGCCACAATGGTTCCTTTACCTCCTTTTGCCGCTTTGTTGGTAACAAGAGTATATAGTTCTCCGTTAGACAAGCTAGTTTCATCTATACTTAAGAAACGGTCTACATTATCCGGATAAAGCAGCCATTGGTGAGCATGAGATTTTTGATCCCACTGATGATAATCACTCAGATAGTCCTTGTATTGCTCTTGCAACTGCTTTCCATCCAGATAATAATGCACTGCAAGGGATTTAGCACTTATGGGATGAATATCCAGGTAATTCTTTTAAAAAAGCCGCGAATTCCTGTGTAAATCGCGTTCCTTTTGCCGTAAGTTCCCAATTTCGGCTAACCACTTGGTTTGTATTGGCATTCAACCACCTTCGACACTTAATCTTCAAATCAAATACCTTTCCTCGTATTGGAAAATCATGTATGGTTTGTTCCTGATGAAAGCCATGACAACGAAGAGGTTCTCCTGCATACTCTGAAGGAATATCAGGCTTTTCTTCAAGATAAACCGCATAACCTATCCCAATGTTCCTAACTGATTTTATTTCAAAATACTCCAGGATCCCTTCTGGCAATATTAACTCCAACAACTGATGTTCCGCTGACTTTAATTCTGTCTCTTTTTCCATGAAACAAAATTATCATTTTTTATCCTCTAACACAACTTTTCCGATTGATCCGTTTTAAAGACCTTTGGTCTTTGCTTCGTTCCAGATAATATTCATTTGCTCTAAAGTCAGATGTTTTAGGTCAATGCCTTTCTGAATGGTTTGTTCTTCCAAATAATTGAAGCGCTGAATAAATTTGGTGTTAGTTCTCTCTAATGCATTGTCAGGATTAATGTTGTATAAACGGGCAGCGTTAATGATGCTGAATAGGAAATCTCCAAATTCGGCTTCGCTTTTTTCTGCATCTGCCTGTGCAATTTCTGTTTGCAATTCTCCAAGTTCTTCAGCCACTTTCTCCCAAACATCTTCCCGTTGTTTCCAGTCAAACCCTACCCCGCGAGCCTTGTCTTGTAAACGATAGGCTTTGATTAAGGAAGGCATAGATTTGGGAATTCCTGCTAAAACAGTTTTATTTCCTCCTTTTTCTTTTAATTTCAGCTTTTCCCAATTCTCTTTTACATCATTGGATGTTTCTGCCTGTGTCTCTCCAAAAATATGAGGGTGACGGTAAATAAGTTTTTCGTTGAGCCCATCAATGATTTGGTCGAGTGTAAAGTCATTTGTCTCACTCCCTATCTTGGCGTAAAAGACGATATGTAAAAGTAAATCTCCAATCTCTTTTTTGAGTTCTTTCGTATTGTTTTTTGTGATGGCGTCCGCCAGTTCGTATGTTTCTTCTATTGTTAACGTACGTAGACTTTCGAGTGTTTGTTCTCTGTCCCATGGACATTTTTCCCGAAGTTCGTCCATGATAAGTAACAATCGCTCGAATGATTTTAAAGCAGCATCAATATTTGTGTTCATTGTGTTGAATATTAATAAATTAATGGATTGACAAATGCTCAATGACAATCTTTATGCCAATCCCGATAAGTAAGAGGCCCCCGACTATCTCAGCATAGTTCTGAAAATGATTTCCTATTTTCCTCCCTACAAAAATGCCCAGCAAAGCAAAAGCGAGTGTAGTCAAAGTGATAATGAAAACTGGCAACCAAATCGTTTGATGAAGCGCTGCAAATGTGAATCCTACGGCAAAAGCATCAATACTGGTTGCGATACCTAACGTGAAAAGAAATTTATAGGAATTAAGCCGGAGTGATTTCTTTTTATGTGGATGATGATATTCGATGATGCCATCATACACCATCTTGCCTCCTATCCAGGTCAGCAGGCCGAATGCAATCCAATGGTCAATATGTGACAAAAGATCGGCAACATGTTCTCCAAGAAACCATCCTAAAACAGGCATCCCGCCTTGCATAACAGCTAAAACCAATGCAAAGCGTAGAATTGTTCCTATTTTTAAAGGCTGCTTGCTACATCCTGCTGCGACTGATACTGACACAGTATCCATGCAAAGACCGATTGCAATGATAAATATAGTAAAAGAATTCACGTCTATTTTTCAATCGAATCCCTTTCTTACATAGTTTCGATGAGATTCAGCATTTTAATAGTTGCTTTGATAGCGGCTTCAGTTTGATCCGGATCTAATGCTCTTGTTTTGAATGTCCTGTCATTAAATTTCCATGTGATTACAGTCTGTACAAATGCGTCAGTACTTCCACCTGGAGGAATCGTGACTTCGTAATCAATGAGGATTGGATGCGGTTTCTTTAAGCTATCATAGATTTGCCAGAGTGCTTTCATAAATGCATCGTATTGACCATCGCCAACGGCAGTCCGTTGATATACAACTCCTTTAATGTCTATTTTAATCGTTGCAACGGGTTTTAATCCCTGTGCAACGGATAAGGAATAATTTAGGACACGAATATTTTCGTCTACTTCCTCACTATGTAATAAATCGGAGATAATATAAGGCAGGTCTTCCATAGAGACTAATTCTTTTTTATCTCCTAATTCAATAATATGCTGAGTCAAGAGCTTCATGGAAGCGTCATCCAGTTCAATCCCCAGGCTTTCCAGATTTTTCCGGATATTGGCTTTCCCTGAAGTTTTTCCTAAAGCGTAAGAACGTTCACGTCCAAAGCGTTCAGGCAATAAGTCATTATAATATAGATTGTTTTTATTATCACCATCAGCATGAATACCGGCACATTGTGTGAAGACATTTTCTCCGATGATGGGTTTGTTGGCCGGAATACGAATTCCGGAATAACTTTCCACGATTTTACTAACGTGGGCAATGCGATCTTCTTTTGTGCGCAGCTTGGCATGTAAGTGGTCGGTTAGGACTGCCATTACGCTTGATAGCGGCGTATTACCTGCCCGTTCACCAAGTCCGTTGACAGTGGCGTGTATGCCATGGACTCCCACCATTACTGCAGCAAATGAATTCGCCACAGCAAAATCATAATCATTGTGCGCATGGAAATCAAAATGTGCTGAAGGATAGCGATCAATCATGTCTTTGCAATAAATTCCCGTTTGATAAGGATTTAAAATGCCTAATGTGTCGGGTAGCATAAAGCGCATGATGGGTAGCTGGAGAAGATGATCCATCATAAAATATACGTAATCGGGAGAATGTTGAATCCCGTTGGACCAGTCCTCTAAATAAACGTTTACCTGAATGTTATTTTGTTCAGCATAATGGATAACTTGTTTAATATCAGCGATATGCTCTTCGGGGGTACGATGTAATTGTGCGGTGACGTGTTTCAGGGATCCTTTGCACAGCAGATTAAGTACCGCAGCTTTGGTTTCTTTCATCCAATCTACCGTGATCGTTCCGTCTACGAATCCTAAAACTTCGATTCTCGACAAATAGCCTCTTGCTTTTCCCCAGTTGATGATGCGGGCTACTGCTTCCTGTTCTCCTTTGGAAACACGGGCAGATGCGATTTCGATACGATCTACTTGTACTTCTTCCAGTAAGAGACGGGCAATGCTCAGCTTTTCGTTGACAGCAAACGATACGCCGGATGTTTGTTCTCCATCGCGTAGCGTAGTGTCCATAATTTCGATGGTCGGCTGCATGTTTATGTTCATCTTTCCTGAATTTTAACTTTTTTCGAAATGTGTATCCACCGGCATGTGTGATAAGGAATTACAGAAACATCGCTCAAAAATCATTCTTTTTTATTGAATGATTTATCTTGAAGCTAAAAGAAGCGCAGCCACTATTCAGCAACTGCGTTTCTTCGTTTTATAGCATTGGTTTGTTGTCAATTAAGTGTTCATTCCACCACAAACGTGGATTACCTGTCCTGATACATAAGATGACAGATCGGAAGCCAGAAAAAGCGATACCTTGGCAACTTCGTCAGGAGTTCCGCCACGTTTTAATGGAATAACTTCCGTCCATTTTGCACGTTGTTCGTCTGTAAGTGCATGTGTCATTTCCGTTTCAATAAATCCAGGAGCAATGGCGTTTGCACGAATATTACGTGAACCAAATTCTTTGGCAATTGACTTTGCTAATCCAATCATACCGGCTTTTGAGGCAGAATAATTTGCTTGACCTGCATTTCCGGAAACACCAACAACGGAACTCATATTGATAATGCTGCCCTTTTTTTGGCGAACCATTGTAGGAATAACGGCATGTGTAAAATTAAAGGCTGATTTCAGATTGACATTGATTACCATGTCCCATTGTTGTTCGGTCATACGCATCATCAATCCATCGCGTGTGATGCCGGCATTATTGACCAAAATATCAATCTGTCCGAATTCTTTGACAATCTCAGCCACTACTGTATGTGTATCGTCAAAATTTGCCGCGTTTGAAGCATACATTTTGGCTTTTACGCCAAATGCGGTTAGTTCATTTTCGGTAGCTTTGGCTATGTCGTCATATGCCAAATCAGTAAATGCGATATTTGCTCCTTCTTCAGCAAATCGTAATGCAATTGCCTTTCCTATTCCTCTTGCAGCTCCTGTGATAAGCGCTACTTTTCCTGCTAAAAGTTTCATTGTCGGTTTAGTTAGATTTTGAAAATTAGATATGATACAAAGATAATGAATTTTGTGACGTTTGTGTAAGTGCTTTCAATCTCCCTTTATAATTGGGCTTCTTTAATGCGTTCTGCATTCTCTGCAACAATTAATTTGTCGATGATGGGCTGTAAATCGCCATCCATGATGTTCGGTAAGTTATAAAGCGTAAGATCAATCCGGTGGTCGGTGACACGGCTTTGGGGATAATTATACGTACGGATTTTTGCCGAACGATCTCCTGTGGAAACCATCGTTTTACGCTTGGATGCTATTTCGTCCAGGTATTTCTGATATTCCATGTTATAAATTCGGCTTCGCAGTTCCACCATAGCTTTAGCCTTGTTCTTTAACTGTGATTTTTCATCCTGGCACTGCACGGTTATTCCTGTAGGAATATGTACCAGACGAATAGCGGAATAGGTAGTGTTCACAGATTGTCCTCCGTGTCCCGAAGCACAAAAAATATCTACCCGAATGTCTGATTCTTTGATATCAACGTCAAATTCATCTGCTTCCGGCAGTACAGCAATAGTTGCTGCCGAAGTATGTACTCTTCCTTGTGTTTCAGTTGCTGGTACGCGTTGGACACGATGGACTCCAGATTCGTATTTTAGAATGCCGTAAACTCCTTCACCCGAAATTTCCATTACAATTTCCTTAAATCCACCGGCTGTTCCTTCATTGAAATTGGTAACCTGAATTTTCCATCCTTTGTTTTCACAGTATTTAGTGTACATTCTGTATAGGTCGCCTGCAAAAATCGAAGCTTCATCGCCGCCTGTTCCTGCCCTAATCTCCATGATAGCATTTTTTGCATCCTGAGGATCATTGGGTACCAGCATAAGTTTGATCTGTTCTTCCAGAACAGGCAATTTCTCCTGGATTTGTTCGATTTCTTCTTTGGCCAGATCACGCATTTCAGGGTCGCCTTCCGTTTCAAGGATGGTTTTTGCCTCTTGCAAATGTTCTAAAAGTTGTTGATATTCTTTCTGGGCATTTACAATTTGTTCCAATTCATGATATTCTTTGTTGAGTTTCACGAATCGCTGCATGTCTGCAATGACACTCGGATCTGTGATTAATGTGGAAACTTCTTCAAAGCGTTGTGATAATCCTTCTAATCGTGTTAAAATTGTATTATTGTCCATGTCGTATCTTTTACAAACTACAAAGGTACGATTTTTTAAGTGGACAACCTACATCAGGCAATACCGCGCCCGGCGAGCTTAAACCAGTTCCATCCAATCACTAGGAAAACGATAAACGCCAAAAACGGGATAAACCATTTTCGCTCCTTTTTCCCGGTTTGGGTCATGCCATATGCTGCCATGGCTAAAAGGAAAGGAACTGCTGGTAAATGAAATCGCTCGGACATGGCAAAAGCACTTTTGGCGATAATGAGCAGATAGGTAACAAAGAAAGTAATGATAAAAAGGTGTTCTCTCCATTGTTTCCTTCGTATTAGCAAAAAGAGGGCAAGCAGAACAAAAAAACTATACACATTGCGGTCGAAATATCCACCGGAAAACATCATCTGATTTTTTTGTTCATCGTTTGCTAACGTGAAGGTTGGGAATGGAAGTGTGATGATCATCGGGGCAAAAAGCGCCATGGTGCCGTAACGGGCAAATGAATTGCCCCCTTTTTCAATAGCTCTGTATTTCATGCTGGTAGCTTGGTCAGCATTCCTATATTCGTATAATTCATGAATTTCATTCGACATTCTGGCAGAAAGAAAAACGCTTAGAGCCGCAACTACCCAAACTCCTATGATAATTCTTTTTCCCCATTTCTTGATGTTTTGTCCTTTTGAAAAAACCAGTGCAGTCATTAAAGCAAAAATAGCAGTAATCCCAAGTGCAGTACGAAACAGGAAGAATACCAGAGTAAGTACGATGGTAAGAATAAATGCTTTAGGTTTTAGTTTTTCTCCCCGGATTAGTTGGTCTGCATTTTCAGCAAAAGCTACTACAAAGAAAATCATCATTGTTTCTTTAAGATGAATACCAACGTAAAAGAAAAAGTTTGGGAGCAGCATAAACATGATGCCTGCGAGTCTTCCGGCAGACTCTCCAAAATTGCGGGTTGTCAACCGGTAAAGTAAAACAGCCGTCCAGGCGCTGAAAATAGCATGGATTAATCTTTGAACCAGTAAAGACGGGCCAACAGTCAGGTCAAGGAATGATAGCCACAAAGGAAATCCCATATCGGATACATCCATTCCTTTATTGGCAAAAATGGCAAGAAATTGTCCATTTCTGATCATATCAGCAAATGCCATTCCATGTGTCACGTATCCATGTGAATCAGCTGCCGCAAATTCAAAGGGTTGCCCGCTCATCCAGATATAGAAGAAATACGCAAATACAACCCATATGGCATGTAGAACCAAAGAGTTGATAAATAGGCGTTTTTCAAAGCGTTTTACACTGCTTGACCGCCAACGTTTGGAAAGGATTTGTGTGAAATAGAAAAAGCCAACTGCTTCGATGATAGCAAATATCATCCACTGAAATGGCAATAACCGATTATAAAACAATAAGTTTGTCCCTACGAGAGCCAGAAAAAAAGCGGCAATGGCTTTTGAACTGAAATATTTTGGCAGATAAAGATTTTCTTGTAAGGGATAGTTGTTTTCCATAGGTTATACAGCGTCAATAGACCGGAGCCGATCAGGCAAAATGGCTAAGTCCGGCTCATTTGTCTTTATGTTTGGTAGCGTTACTCTTTTTTTGGACGCTCCAACCAAACTTCCCGATCTCTTCTCCTAATTTGTAATAATGACCGTGTGAATAGGTAATAAGATGTGCCTCATTCATTTTAAATTGCCCGGTTAATTCATCAATAAATCGCGCATCGGCCTGAATATTGACCACTTCAGCGATAAACATGTCATGTGAGCCTAAAGGCATGATCTCTTTTACCCGACATTCAATACTCATTGGGGCTTCCTGAATGATGGGAGCCTTGATTTGTTTTGATACACCTGGTGTCAGATGCATTTCTGCAAATTTTTTATAATGTTTTCCAGACCGGACACCACACCAATCCGTTGCAAATGCCATATCTTCATTGGTCAGATTGATAACAAACTCTCGGTTTTTTACGAGAATAGGATAAGAATGTCGTTGTGGACGTACTGAAATATAACACATGGGAGGATCGGTACAAATGGTGCCAACCCAACTTACAGTTAAAATATTATATTCCTCTTCATCTGCCCCGCAACTGATTAAAACAGCAGGCAAAGGATAAATCATTGTTCCCGGCTTCCAATCAATTCTATCTGGTTTATCCATGTCTATCTTATTTAATTTTAATTTCATCCTCCGTCATCATACGTTCACAATAGTGGCACCGGATGGTAAGCGGAGCGTGATTGGTGACGTCGAATAGAGTAATGATTGGCTGATGATTGGTAACACAGTTTGGATTACCACACCGGACTATATCTTCAAAACGGTCGGGTATGCGTAATTTCTTCTTTTCTATTACCTCAAAATCGCGGATGATATTAAGCTGTGCATCAGGGGCAACCAGGGCTATTTTATTGATATCTTGATCTGTTAGAAATTTGTCGGAAATTTTTATAATACCTTTTGATCCTAGTTTTTTACTGGATAAATTATTCCCAACTGTGATTTGGTTTGGGAGCTCTGCTAAATGTAAAATAGAAACCACCTGGAATAATTTGTCGGAAGGAATGTGATCAATCACTGTTCCGTTTCTCAGCGCAGCCACCATTTTTACTTCTTTCGATTCCATGAAGCTTGTTATTGAAGATTTGTATTATAAAATGACCCAGCCAATATTAAAGGTAATAGCATTTCTGTTGAGCCCTGCCCAACGATTCGGAATAGCATTAATTTGATCAATGGTGGAATACGTTTTCCAGTGCCCAACATGCTTGAGTTCATAACCAAGAGATGCCGTAAAACATTGTTTCCCCATAAAAAATTTATATCCAACACCAATATGCATCCATTCGCCTGCTTCAAAAGCTCTCCACCAGGAGAAACTATCGCCTAATTTTACAAAAGCGAAAGGCGTATTTTTTGCGTCTTTTAGGTATCCACGCAAATCGATATACAAAGGCAATGAGTTAGCATTGGGCTGCATGTAACGTTCATAAGCTACCCCAACTCCTGCAGAATAATTTGGAGTGAAGTAATAACCAATGTTCATGGCAACTGAGTAGGACATAGGAGAATAGCTGTCGTAAACAGCTTTTTCCTGAAGATTATAAAGTGGATAATTGGTTGCCAGAAAACCGTAGCCATAATTAATTTCCGGAATAAAATATAGATCACTGTTCTTTTTCGGATCACGATCCTGACTGATGAATTGTGATTGAGCTGCTAAACCAGAGACAGCAGCAATGAAAATGAACAAAAAAATCAGTTTGCGTTTCATATCGAAGAATTTGAAAGTTATAGAATGAAAATATAAATTATGAGATTAATTTTAGAACATAAGCAATCACTGCCTGACGCACAAATACACCGTTAAGGGCCTGTTGAAAATAATAGGCCTTTTCATTTGCGTCTACGTCTTCATCAATTTCTGTGACACGTGGCAACGGATGCAAAACGCGCAAATTGGGCCGCGTATTCTCAAGCATTTTATTCTTGAGAGAATAGACATTTTTCACTTTTTCATATTCCATGAGATCCGTAAATCGCTCACGTTGTACCCGCGTCATATAAAGGATATCGGCGGTGTTAATTTTGTCGTTCAGTTCATTGTATTCCGTAAAAGGAATGTCTTTTTCATTGCAGAATTGTTTGTATTCCAACGGCATTTTCAATTCGTCGGGAGCAATGAAATAAAAATGAGGATTAAAATGAGCCATTGCCATGAGTAGTGAATGCACGGTTCGTCCATATTTCAAATCTCCTACCATAAAGATATTCAAATCTTCAAGTTTTCCCTGTGTTTTTTTGATAGAATACAGATCGAGAAGCGTTTGTGTAGGATGTTGGTTGGCGCCGTCGCCTGCGTTGATTACCGGAACGCTGGCTACTTCAGAAGCATAACGGGCTGCACCTTCCAGAGGGTGCCTCATGACAATAAGATCGGCATAATTGCTGACCATTTTGATGGTATCTTTCAATGTTTCTCCTTTGGATGAACTTGAAGTTGAGGCATCTGAAAAACCAATAATTCTGCCTCCTAAGCGGTTTACAGCTGTTTCGAAACTAAGCCGTGTTCGCGTTGAAGGTTCAAAGA
The DNA here is from genome assembly GCF_014192515.1 of Microbacter margulisiae. Lineage (NCBI taxonomy): Bacteria > Pseudomonadati > Bacteroidota > Bacteroidia > Bacteroidales > Porphyromonadaceae > Microbacter > Microbacter margulisiae. The sequence goes on along the minus strand of NZ_JACHYB010000002.1, from coordinate 785,380 downwards.
AAAGCGTTGCAACAACTTTTCCGGCCAAAAGAGATTGATTAGGATTTTGTTCAAATTGTTCCGCAAGCTGCAGAAGACGTAAAATTTCGTCTTTCGAATAGTCGGTTATGGACACTAAACTTTTTTGCATAGCAAAAGATTACTACGTGATGCGTGAAAATCAATGGATCTGGATCACTTGTTTTGATTGATAGAAAGAACGTGGATTACGATGAAAATTGGATATCATTCGATTCCAGTATCGATTACAAGACAAAATTACTGCTTTTTGTTTAGATCGCTCTTTGCCTGTTGTGGAATGTCAATTTTTTTTATTTTTTTTGCAAGACATTTCTTCCAGACATGATTACTCTTGATGCAGAGAAATCATTCGGAGGATAAAGAATTGAATCGAAACGCTTTTGACCTGAAATATATGAACCCGATTTTTCTGATTGGTTATATGGGTAGCGGTAAATCCACTGTTGGAAGACTTTTGGCAAAGCATCTGCGTTTGCAGTTTATTGATCTGGATGCATGGATTGAAAACCGGTATCGCAAGTCTATTCATGATCTTTTTGCCGAATACGGAGAAACAGGATTCAGGGAAATTGAACATAAAAACCTGATTGAAATTTCTGAATTTCAGGATGTTGTTGTTGCAACAGGCGGAGGAGCGGCTTGTTATCATCAAAATATGGAATGGATGAATGCCCATGGTTTCACCATTTATCTGTCTGCTTCAGTTGATATGTTGGTGGATCGGTTAAAAACCGGAAAATCCAAACGCCCTCTAATTAGTCAGAAGTCTACAGCAGAGATGGAACGTTTTATCCGTGAGAGTCTTTTACAGCGAGAACCATATTATCGGCAAGCCTTGCTGTTGATTAAGTCCACTTCAGAGGCTCCCGAAAAACTAGCTGAGCATATTGCAGAAGAGATACTCCGTTTTGAGAGTCGTTCTTAGAATATATGCAGGAAAAAATCAAATGCATCGTATATTTCTTCTCTGGTAGCATGTTGATTAATCCGAATTTCTCCGGGCTCATTAAGTAAGGTGAAATTAATCCCTGAAGCATCATTTTTTTTGTCGTGAGTCATTAATTCGAGCAATACAGGATAGTCGGTTTTTTCAAATGAGAATGCTCCGTAATGTTGTTTGATATGTTGTACGGCCTGATGAAGAATAATTTCCGGTAATCCAACTTTTATATGTGATAGGTATAGTTCACAAATTAATCCGAACGCCACAGCATAACCATGCAACAAAGGTCTTGCAGTAGAATAAGAAAAACTTTCAAATGCATGTCCGAAGGTGTGCCCTAAATTAAGCGCTTTCCGAATGCTTTTTTCTGTCGGGTCTTGTTCAACAATAGCCTCTTTTACTGCAATAGATTGTTCGACAAGCTTTCCCAGAGCATCATAGTCTACGTTTGTCCACTGGAAAGAGAGAATTTCTTCCCATGCTTTTGTTGAGGACAGCAGAGCATGCTTTATCATTTCCGCCCAACCTGACATGAGATTTTCGTGATTTAACGTGCGGAAAAATTGTGGATAAAGGATTACTGCTTCTGAAGAATGAATAACGCCGACTTCGTTTTTTAAACCGTTAAAGTTGATCCCCGTTTTTCCTCCGACAGCAGCGTCGACTGCTCCCAAAAGCGTTGTCGGAACATTAATATATCGGATACCACGCTTGAATGTTGAAGCGGCAAATCCCCCAAGGTCAGTTACCATACCTCCACCGATATTGATCAACAATGAATGGCGTGTGGCTTTATGTGTGGAGAGAAACTGCCATACGGATGCCAGGTTGTCTATTGTTTTATGATCATCACCTGCTGGAATTTCAATGACAGGATATTCGCTCTCCATTTTGGAGAGGCATAGTTTATGTGTATTACTGTCAACCAGTAAAAAGATAAAGTCGGGCGCTAAAACAGCAATCTGATTTTTTAATTCTTGCTCAAAATCGTATGTAATGGTGACTGATTTACTCATAGAAACGTTAGAAAACAGAGACAATTAAAATTTATACCAAAAATATTATATATGCCTGTAAATATGACTTTTGAAAAGACAAAGATACGCAAAAGATTTTATTTGGAGCAGAAACTGATTTTCGATTCCTGTCTTTATTGTTGTTTATATTTAAGCTCAATGACCAATGCAAGTATTGCCCAAAGTAACATTTGCCATGTAACCAAAGTCCATCCACCATGTTTCCAACTCAATAGTCCGACAAATGTTCCGATAGCACCACCAATAAAATAAGAAGTCATGTAAATAGTGTTGATCCGGCTGTGTGATGTTTCATCCAAAGTGTAAATCAACGCTACATTGGTCACTTGTGTTGCCTGAACACCGACATCCAGAATCAGCACGGCAACAATTAAGGCTACTACCGAAGTCGGGAAGATTTTCATTAGAAGAATGCTGGTAATCACTAATGAAACTGCTAAAAGCAACGATCTTCTGGATTGTCCTCTATCAGCCAGTTTTCCAAAAACGGGAGCCATCATTGCCCCGGCTATGGCAACCAGTCCAAAAAGTCCGATTGTATCGGTATGAAAATAAAATGGCGGAGCACTCAGATGAAATGTTAGAATGGTCCAGAAAGAACAAAAAACGCCAAATAATAAGCCTCCTGTCATTGAAGCTTCTCTAAGCAATGCAAATCGTTTGATCTGGACAAGAGCCGATCGTAATAATTTGAAATAATGGCCAATAAATTTAGTGGTTACATTGGGTAAATAGATTTGCAATAGAACAGTGATGGAGAGAGTCATGAATGCTGAAAAGCCATACACATAGCGCCAACTGAGCCATTCAGCAATGAATCCGCTAAATACCCTCGCCGCCAGAATGCCTATTAAAATACCAGAGAAAATTGTGCCAACCGTTTTGCCCCTGTTTTCAAAATCGAGGCTGGCTGCCATAGGCAAGATCACTTGTACTGAAACTGATAGAATCCCGATGAGAAGGCTCAGTGCCCAGACTTCAAACAGTGTGTTGGCGATGGTCATCCCTAATAGCGCAACTGTCAGCAGTGATAATAGCGTGAGAATAAGATTCTTTTTGTTTAGCTTATCGCCAAGAGGAATGATGAAAAATAGTCCTAATCCATATCCGATCTGGGAAAGCATGGAGATATCTCCTGCCTGATTTTCAGATGCTTTCAATGAATTTGCAATCTCTTTCAGAATAGGCTGATTGTAGTAGATGTTTGCTACCGATACACCAGCCGCCACAGCCATTAGGATTACCTGAAATTTGGATAAAGAATTTTTTTCGGGCATATTGACCGTTTATCAGAATAACACAGACTCATTTCAAAACAGAAAGAATCTGCAATTTATGAAGTAAAGTTTGTGGTTAATTTTTATCTACCAACTGATAATTTGATGCATTGTACCGATCGCCGGTATTTGGATAAGTAGCCAACAATCGTTCTATATCGGCAAAATCCTGAGCGGTTAGGATTACATCTACAGCTTCTGCGTTTTCAATCAGATATTTTCTCTTTTTGGTTCCCGGAATAGGTATGATATTGGGGCTTTGAGCCAGCACCCATGCCAAGGCCAATTGTGCAGGTGTACATCCTTTCTTTTGAGCAATTTGAGCAAATCCTGCCGCTAATTTCTGGTTGTTATCGGCATATGTCTCCTGATAGCGTGGCAATGTCTTGCGAAAATCATTCTCTTTGAGGGTAGTTACATCCAACATATTCGTCATAAGTCCGCGGGCTAGCGGACTGAAGGGCACGACTGTAATCCCCAATGCTTTACAAGCAGGCAAAATTTCTTTTTCAATTTCCCGGGTTAGTAGCGAATATTCGCTCTGTAACGCACTGATGGGATGTACAGCACAGGCTCTTCTTAATGTGTTAGCCGAAACTTCTGACAGCCCCAGAAAACGTACCTTTCCCTCCTGAACCAATTCGGACATTGCCCCAACCATCTCTTCTACAGGAATATTTGGATCAATGCGATGTGCATAATATAAATCAATGACATCTGTTTTGAGTCGTCTGAGACTTTGTTCAATTGCGGTTCTCATGTATTTTGGCGAGCCATCAAACTGGTTGGCAGATTTTCCATCTGAAATTGAGCGAAATCCAAACTTGGTTGCGATGAAAATCTTATCCCGATGATGTTTTAATACGGTAGAGATTAATTCTTCATTTTTTCCGTTGCCATAGATATCTGCTGTATCCCAAAATGTTACGCCTATTTCAATGGCTTTTTCCAATGTTGCAATGGATTCATTGTCGTCGGGTTCTCCATAAGCATGACTCATACCCATGCAGCCCAGCCCGATAGCCGGAAGCTTAATGTCTGTTTTCCCTAATTTTCTGTATTGCATAGTCTGAGGTATTATGTTGTTTTCTTGTTAGAATGATTGTCAAAATGATTTACAAAGATATACCTTAATTTGAACGGCACATGTCATGTTTATTCAAAACAACAAAGTTTATGGCTAGTCCATGGATGTAAAATCAATAAAGCCTGCAAATCTTTTTGATTTACAGGCTTTATAAAGTCGGGGTGAGAAGACTCGAACTTCCGACCTCCACGTCCCGAACGTGGCGCGCTAGCCAACTGTGCTACACCCCGATTGTATGTCTAAAGCTAAATGATTGAAAAATTTGCTTTGTTTCTGATGCATTAATGAGCCGGAGTTGCAGGCTTTGGTGCTTGCTGAGGTTGTTGCGGCTGTTGTTGTGCCGGTATGTTATAATTTGGGATAGCTGTTTTTGCTGCTTCCTGTTGTTGTGCGGCAGCAGCACCTTCCGGAATCGGGGATGCAGTGGACTTAGAAGACTGTTTTTCAATAATACCGGTTGAAACAATGGCAAACAAAATGATGGCACCCGCCAGCGTCCAGGTTGCTTTTTCCAGAAAATCGGTCGTTTTACGTACACCCATAATTTGATTGGATGATGAGAATCCGGAAACTAAACCACCTCCTTTGGAATTCTGAACCAGCACGACAAGCACTAATAGAATCGATGCCAGAACAATCAATATGATTGCTAATGAGTACATAAGTCTATGATTTATGAATAGTTGTTATTATCTTTTCAAGGAAACGAATTTGGTCTGCAAAGTAAACACTTTTTTCCGGAATATTCAAATGTAAAACATGTAATATTTTAAGGGCTTCTTCATAGCGTTTTTGTTTGATCATTTGAATAGCCCTCTCTTCGGTATAAGTCTCCGGTTCTTTTGTTGGTTGAATCTTGCTGGGTTGAGAAGTGTGGTTTTGTTCTGTTACGGTTTCTTTTGATTTTTGTCTTGCTTCACGCAGTTTTTGAGCTAAGCTTTTTAACGAGTCTTCAGGATGATCGTATACATCAATGGATTGTATAGTAAAATAATCGCCTCCGAAAGCGTAGAGTGGCTTTTGTTCCCTGACAGGTTCCTGCTGCACCGGTTTTTTATCGGGAAAGAGCAAAAAATAAAGTTGACGCCGGTCGGGGCAATAGGTTGCAGTACGTCGCGTTTCCCTTTCCACCCGGACATCCTGCATGTTTTGCAGACTTTTGAGCCATAGCATCCGTGTAATGGCGAAATAAGGATAGACTTCACATATTTCCTTTAATGCGGAACTTTGCTTTTCTCCCAAAGATTCGGGATGCTGCATCCATGCGGTGAGTTCGGTCGTTGTCATATCCTTACCATTTTGCAACGGTTTGATTGTAAATATTTTCTACAATCTCTTTTATCATTTCCGATACTAACTGGTCTTGTACTTGGTTAAGCATTAAATTGCTTGAGAATGTCTGTGATGACGAAAAAGAAGAGTCAAAATTATCTTTTTCATTTTTGGTGTTGACAAAGTGGACCTTGACAGTGAGGGTCAGTCGTGTCTCTCCTGCTAATCCGCTGGTTTGAATAGCCAGAGGCGTCAGATCATATCCGGTAATCTCACCGCTGATCTGCAGGTCTCCATTGCGACTGACGGGCTGCAAACGGGTATATTGTGCAAAATAGTTTTGAAGTGCAATGTTAAAATTCTGTGCTAAAGGAGGATAAACCAGTGGTGCATTATTAGGAAAGTCAGAAATAGTAATGGTTTTAATTTTTGAATAATCAATGGAAGATCCGTTGAACTTGTAAGAAAGAGCACAAGAATCAAAAGTAAAGACTACCAATAACCACAGTGCGAACAATGCCAGCTGATTATGCCGTTGCTTGAAAAACAGGTGTTTCATTTGACGGTTTTGATTTTGTAGGCACATTTTGTTGTGCCCTTTAAAATGCTATTGAGTTTCCCCTGAATCAATTGGCGACGGATAGGTGAAATTCGGTCGATAAAGAGATGTCCTTCGACGTGATCATATTCATGTTGAATGACGCGGGCAACATATCCATCAAATGTTTCAGTGTGTTCTGTAAAATCAGGATCCTGATAGGTAATAACAAGATGATTAAAGCGTGGCACCGTCTCGTGAATTCCGGGCAAACTTAAGCATCCTTCTTCTTCGTTTTCTTTCTCTCCACTGAGTTCAATAATCTGCGGATTGACAAGAACGCGTTTAAAGTCTTTTAGTTCAGGCTTTATGTCGTTCAAAAGGGATAAATCAATCACAATAAGACGAATGCTTAGTCCGACCTGAGGTGCTGCCAGACCAATACCATCAGCGTGTGCTAATGTTTCGGTCATATTGGCGATTACTTCCTGAAGATTACGATAATCCGGATCGATAGGTGCTGCTACTTTGCGTAAGACCGACTGTCCGTATGTGTAAATTGGATAAATCATTATTTATAAAGTGGTTGTTGTTATGTGTGCTGAATAAATTTGAAGTCAAAACGGGCAATTATCGTTTACTTTCAAGGTATGACTGAAGCAAAATGGTAGCACTGATTTGATCAACTAATGCTTTGTTTTGCCGTTCTTTTTTCTTTAATCCTCCTTCAATCATTGCTTTATGCGCTAAGGATGAGGTGAATCGCTCATCAAACATAATCAGTTGTTTGCCCGGAAAACGCTTTCTGAATCCGTTCACAAATGGTGTGATAAAGCGCATAGATTCCGAAGGTTCATTGTTTAATTGCTTCGGTAGTCCGACGACCACCAAATCAACCGGTTCGGTGGTAAAGTAATTGCCCAAAAAATCAAATATTTGTCCTGACGGAACCGTTGTCAGTCCGTTGGCTACGATTTGCAATGTGTCTGTAACTGCTATACCTACCCGCTTTTGACCATAATCAATGGCTAAGATTCTGCCCATGCTTTTTATGTTCAATTTGGATACAAAGGTAATATAAACCGTTCATAAAATCTTCTCTGACGTTGTTTTGCTCCAAGAATGTAATGGTTTCGAATGGATTGTAAAAAAGCAGACTTTATTTTCCGTTGCTGTTTGTTGCGTGTTTCCCTGGTTTGGGTTTTTCAGTTGCCATAGCAATTTGTTTCAGTAGTTTCAACATTTGCGGAATGTTGGCAATGTGGTATTTGGCAAGAGATGGGCTTGATCCGATACGGATTGTATATGCTTTCTCCAGGATAGATTTGAACATGAACTCGTCGGTCCGGTCGTCACCGACAGCAAGCAAGAAGTTGTAATGCTGGCCTTGAATGAATTTTTTTACGGCTTCTCCCTTGTCATATTTTCCACATTTGACTTCCAAAACCTTATGGCCTTCCAGAATCTCAAAATCTGTTTTTTGATGAATCATCTCTACCAATCTGTCGCGTAATTCATGTAGCCTTATTTTTGTGCAGTCAGGTTTCGCGTTACGATAATGCCAGGCCAGACTTCCGCTTTTTTCTTCGATAAGCGTTCCTTCGCAACGGCTGACATAATCTTCCAGAAGCGGTTTGACATTTTCTTTCCATGAATTGTCGGAGTTTACTGTAGAAACCCAATTGGTACCTTTTTGTTTGATAAAATAGCCATGTTCTGCTACCAGAGAAACCTCTTGCCCGGCAAATTGTTGATCTAAAAATTCCTTGTTTCGTCCGCTGATGATTACCACCTCGTTTTTAGGATCAGAGGCAAGCTGACGAATTGTTTTTGCTGTTCTTTCTGATAGGACAGCCAGTTCAGGCAACTTAGCAAAAGGAACCAGGGTGCCGTCGTAATCAAGGAATAAGATCCGGCGTTCAGCGTTTCTATAATCGGAAAGCATATCCTGAATGATTGATTCGTCTATGAATTTCGCCTTCATTGCGTGTTGCTGCTTTTTGATATAGAATGTCTGGTTGAAAAAATCGAATGCCCATTGAAAAACATCATAATGAATAATGCGTTCTTTCATTTTTTCGAGACGTTCGTGTTTTTCTTCTGAATTCATATCGAGTGCTTTGACGATAGCTTCTGCCATTTCCATTCGGTCAAAAGGATTAATCAGGATGGCTTCGTTTAGTTCGTCGGCAGCGCCTGCTACTTCACTTAAGACCAACATCCCTTCATTTTCAGTTTGGCAGGCAATGTATTCTTTGGCAACCAGGTTCATCCCATCTCGTAATGGAGTGATCAATCCTACATCGCTCATATCGTATAGTGCTACCAGCTCATGGAAGGAGAGCGATTTGTACTGATAGACAATCGGGCGCCACTCAAGCGTACTGTATTTCCCATTAATACGCCCTACCATTGATTCGATTTCTTTCTTCATTTCCCGGTATTTTCTGATGTTGTCTCTGGATGGTACAACAACAAAATTGAAAATGACTTTCTTGTGCCATTCTGAATGTTTTTCGAGGAATGTTTCGTAGCCTTCAAGTCTGGCTAATAATCCCTTGGAGTAATCGAGCCGGTCAACAGAAAAGATTAGTTTCTGGTTAGGCATGATTTCCTTGATTTTGTTTTTGTAGTGAATGGTTTTGGGCAGAAAGCAGGCGAGATGGAATTTATCGTAATCAATGCCGATTGGGAACGCTTCTGTTTTTACCAGCTTGTTGTGTGTATAAATCTGGTTTTGACGACATTCATAGCTGGTGGTTCGTTTGACGGATTTGATAAAATGTTGTGCATAATCGTGTGTGTGGAATCCCAACATGTCAGCTCCCAACAATCCTTTGATGATTTCTTCCCGCCAGTTACGCGGTAATAAGCGAAACAGCTCAAATGACGGGAAGGGAATATGAAGGAAAAAGCCAATGGTGGCGTCCGGAACTTTTTGTCGGATCATTTCAGGAAGTAACATGAGTTGATAATCATGTATCCAGATAAAATCTCCGGGGCGGATAATTTTTACCAGCTCGTCGCAAAAACGTTCATTGGCTTCCTTATACGCTTCGAAATAGCTTTCTTCAAAGACACAATAAGAGGGGAAGTAGTGAAACAAAGGCCATATCAGATCGTTACAGAACCCACCATAGTATAACTCATTGGTTCGTTGTGCGATTTCAACAGGGACGATTTCAAAATGACTATTTTCAATTTTAGGATTTGTAGCCTGTTGAGGCAATGTTTCTCCAATACCTGCCCAAACAATTTTGTTGTCAATGAATTCGCTTTTTGTTTGTTGCAGATTTTCAGATAGAGCAAGTATGGCGGAAACGAGCCCCCCTGAGTTTTGCATGGCTTTATATCCTTTTTTGGTTTTGATGAACTTGAATGGCAGACGGTAAGCTGCAATCACTAATCGTTCAAAATGTGAAAATGTTTCCATGTTTTATGTTGTTATAAATAAATGCTTTAATTGAATAGAGTGATCATGCAACGAGGTTGCTCTGAATGATCAACCTGGTTTGCATGCAATAGCCGAAATGTTCCCTACGTTTCATAAAGGCAGGTAAACAAGGCAATTTTCAATGATCTGAGCGTACTAACGCTCCGTTAGGGCTTAATGAATTTCGAAGCTTTGCGTTCGTCTGAGAACAGCATCGCTGTATTGATTAAAGCCAAATGTGAATATGCCTGGGGAAAATTACCAAGCAATCTTTTTGTGGTGAAATCGATATCTTCGCTGAACAGGCCAACATGGTTGGAACAACGAAGTAATTTATTGAAAATAGTTTGCGCTTCATCTTTTTTACCAATGCGTGCTAATGCCTGCACCAACCAGAATGTACCGATGGTAAAAGAAGAACTGGGTTTCCCAAAATCGTCGTGATTTACATATCTGTACATCAGATCATTGTGAAATAACTCTTTTTGACAGGCGAGCACTGTGCCTACATATTTCGGATCATTGGCTTCAATAAATCCGTATTCTGCCATGATCAGCAACGATGCATCCAGTTCAGTGTTGTCGTATGTTTGCGTAAAGGTTTGCAACGATTCGTTCCACCCTTTGGTCAAGACATCTTCTTTGATCCGGTTTGCAATGCCGCTCCATAATTGTACATAATAGGGTTTGTTCAATAGCTTTGCAATTTTTATGGCTCTGTCCAAGGCTACCCAACACATGATCTTCGAAAATACAAAATGCTTTTCTTCGTTGCGTATTTCCCAGATACCCTGATCTGGTTTCTCCCAAACATTGGATACGGTTCTGATAATATTCCGGACAATTTCCCACATTTCTTCCACTTCATCAAGCATGCCCGGAAAATAGTTATAATATTGATAAATAACATTCAATAAATATCCAAAGACATCATTTTGCCGTTGCGAAAAGGCATTATTCCCGATGCGTACCGGCTTGGAATCTTCGTAGCCGGACAAATGAGGCAGACTGACCTCCATTAAGTCGCGTTCTCCACGGATACCATACATAATCTGAAAAGTATCATGTTTTGAACGTAAAATGCCTTTTATGTATCCCATAAATCGCCTTGCTGCTTGATTATGACCCATTTTCAGCAGCGTGTCGATGGCCATGGAAGCATCGCGTAGCCAGCAGAACCGGTAATCCCAGTTGCGTACTTCACCCAATGTTTCGGGAATGCTAGTGGTTAATGCTGCCAGTACCGCTCCTGTAGACTGGAATGATAACATTTTAAGTATTAAAATACTACGCGTCATCTCTTCGGTATATTTCTCAAATTTCTTAGACCGGTTGGCCAGATTGAGCCAATAGACTTTGGTACGTTGAAATTCGGTGTACACTCTTTCCAAATCGACGTTAATGATCTTTTGGTTGTACGAAAGCAGCAGAAACTGGTGCGTTGTCAGTGCGATCTCGTTTTCGTTTAAAATATCGTCCGGATCAATGCTTGTATACAGATAAACGCAGTCTGTTGGACTGATAACCGATTGGCTGCGGATATAATTGTCTTCCTTTATGTGCTTTACGTCATCTTCGCCGTAATTCAGTTTGGGACGATAACGAATTTTGAATGATGGTTTCCCCGACGAAAAACGGATGTACCGGTAAATTTCAGGCGGTGTAAAATATTCCTGTTCTGTCTTGTAACGAGGCATGAAGTCGATGATACTGAAACTTCCTTTGGGCGATTTGAATTTCGTGACCACCACATTCGTGTGGTACATATAGTTTTGCGAAATAACGTATGAAGAATCCACTTCAATACTGAACTGTCCGCCTTTTTCTTTGTCCAGTATTTTTGCAAAAACCGATGGAGAATCAAAATCAGGTAAACAGCACCAATCAATACTTCCTTCTTTCGATACCAATGCTGCACTGCGACAATTACCAATCACCGCATAATCTAAATTGTCCATCATAAGTTTATCCCTGGTTGAATATAAATGAATACGATAATCCGTTTTATGCTGCATAAAACGTTCGCCAATATACGAATAATAATGAATTATTACGATTTACATTAACTTATAAAAGCTAAATTTAAGTTTATCGTGATGCTGTATAGTCATGCGGTCAACAAAGAAGATGTCGATGTTGATTCCTGTAGGTAACAGATGTAGATTTCGGATAATTTATACGTTAGGAGTATTCTCGAATGCAAAGTAGCTTCTTGTTATTTATTCTTTTCAATAGCCGGCATCCTGGTCGATTAAGATTACTGTAATACGGTGTTTGGGGTAAGATTTTTCTGTGATAGTCCAAGTGTTGCAAATCCGTTGCGGGCTTCGGCATTCCTGGCAAATTCCTGTTGTTTGACACGGCAATTTAAAATTAGTATGCCGTTTGCTGTTCATCGGGGCGGAAATGGTCTTGATACGCTGAAAAGCTTCGTCCAGGTTGTTTACGATTTTGTTTTTACCGATAAACACAACGACATGTTCAGGGCCAAAAGTCAATGCTGCCACACGGTTTCCGATCATGTCCAGATTGATCAGCTGTCCTTGTTCGGTGATAGCGTTGGTGCCGGTGATGAAAAGATCCACCGTCAATGCCTTTTTGCGTTTACGAATTTTTTCCTCCAGACTGTCATCGGGCGCAAAAGTGTCAATGAATTCAATTCCAGGTTTTGCCCTAAGCAAGTCAAGCGCCCCGCTCTGGCGCATGGTGATGGAGTCGGCATAGGAAGCGCTGGAAATCGGTAGTTTGTTGACGATTTCATTTTCAAAAACCGTTTTTGCCGCTTCCAACGTAGGTGCATAAAATACCTCGAAATTGTTGCGTTCCAGTTGCCGGATGACGTTTTGGAGCGTTATATCCATAGTTATGCAGTTTTAGCAGTATGGAGATAAATAGTGTATGAACAGTTACTCTATTTCAATGTCGTATTTGTCCAACAAACCCATTACTCCGGTTTGCGAAAATTTGGCCTTTTTGATGCGGTTCTTTTCCGGATCGATTGAGTAATTATAGGAGGTACGGAAATCGACTTTTTCTACATTCGTATAGTCAAACAGCGTTTTGTTTAAGTCGCACGTATCAAAAACCGATCCTGTCAGATCTGCCTCGCTCATGTCCACTTCCTGAAGGTTGCACGAGCGAAAGTGCGTCTGCTTGAGTTTCATCTTATGAAAAGAGGAGAATTTCAAGATACAGTTTTCAAAGGAAGCAGAAAAAAGAAACTCGTTACAATCGTCAAACTTTACCCCTAGCAGCTTACAATTGACAAACCTTGCATTCCGCAGAGCCGCACTTTTGGTGTTGACAAGGCTGAAGTCACAGCCGTCAAATGTACAATCCGTAAAAAAGACATGGGATAAATCCGCTTTATGAAAGATGCAGCGCACAAACTTGCAATGCTCATATTCTCCTTTAAACAGGTTGTTTTCGGTGTAGTCGTTTTTTTCAAAAACCGTATTCTCAATCAACTTTTTGTTCATTATTGCCAGGCATTACCCGAAAAGAATTTGACAATCAGTGTACAAAAAAAGACTAAACAAAAGCAATGCTTTTTCATTTAGTCTCTTTTGATTATGATAAAATGGTGGAGTATAGCGGACTCGAACCGCTCACCTCGACACTGCCAGTGTCGCGCTCTAGCCAGATGAGCTAATACCCCCTGATTTTTGCGGGACAAAGGTACGACTTTATCCGAAAGAAAAAGCGTACTTTTGCAAAAAAATGTGTGATGTACCTTTTTAATACGACCTTTTATATTGAAGATGGGTTGACAGATGCCTGGATGAAATGGCTGTGGAATGTATATTCTCCAATGATGCAATCGTCCGGGAAATTTACTCATCCGTTGGTCTATCGGGTGCATTCTTTGCAGGGTGAGGAAGGGTCGAGTTCGATTGCCGTACAATTTTCGGTGCAAAGTGTTGAGGACATTGCACAATGGGAAGAGGAAATTAGCGGGCGTGTTGCGCAGTCGATTCAGGAGATATTCGGAACCAAAGTGCTTTATTTCTGGACTGTTTTAGAACCTTTGGCATGAAAGCTTCAGTAAATCCACGCATTATATTAGGGGTTGATCCCGGAACAACCGTGATGGGATATGGTTTGTTGCGGGTTACCGGCCAAACACCTGAGATGTTGACTATGGGGGTAATTGATTTGAAAAAGATCCGGGATCATTATGCCAAGTTGCAGCGCATTTTTGAACGGACTCTTTCCTTGATTGATGAGTATCATCCTACTGAAATGGCTATTGAAGCTCCCTTTTATGGCAAGAATGTTCAGTCAATGCTGAAACTTGGGCGCGGACAGGGGGTCGCAATGGCTGCGGCGCTTTACCGTAATCTTCCGATCACCGAATATGCTCCGTTGAAGATTAAGATGTCCATCACTGGCAATGGAAACGCTGCGAAAGAGCAGGTGGCTGATATGTTGCGACGTATTTTACAAATTCCACCTGAAAATATGCTTGAACGTCTTGATGCTACGGATGGACTGGCTGCCGCTTTATGTCATTTTTATCAGACCAACCGTGTGCAAGGCGAAGCTCCTTTTTCCAACTGGAAAGATTATATTGCAAAAAATAAGGACAAGTTGATTCAAAAATGAAAAATTGTTCTGCAAAAGCAGTATGTTTCTTTGTGCAAAAGAACAACATGCTCGTTGTTTGTTTTATCTTTGCACTTCTTGTTCAAATCAAGTATCAATGAACCGGATTTTAGGTGACCAGAAATGGCGAACGGTGACAAAGGTCATGCTTTTTGTGATGGCAATCGTGGTCATAGTAGCTATCTTCCCCCGCGAAAGTCATTTCAATTATAACTTTGCTGTGGGAAAGCCCTGGCGCTATGGACTCGTGACAGCCTCATTTGATTTTCCTGTTTATAAAAATGCACGGCAACTGCAAAGCGAGCAGGATAGTGTATTACGCGCATTTACTCCTTATTATTTACTCAACGACACGTTATCCGGCTTTGAATTAAAACAATTAAAACAGAGTCTGGAGAAGATGTCCCCCCAGGTGGCTCCTCAGCTTGCCTATCTGAAAAGTGCTTTGTCGACGGTTTATGACAAAGGCATCATGCCAACCGATGATTATAATAGATTGGTAAGTCGCTATCCCTTTGTCAATATTGTGAGACAAAACCGGGCTTCAAAGTCATTCTTAAAAGATATTTTTACGGTAACTTCTGCTTATCAGTATATTGTTGGCAATCTTCCTGCCTCGTTTGATAAGAATGTATTCCAGTCATTGAATATCAATAGCTATATTGTACCTGATCTGCAATATGATGCTGTTATTTCCAATCAGATCAAAAATGATTTACTGCGTTCCGTGTCCGAGACTTCCGGGCTGGTTCAGGCAGGCGAAAGGATTATTGACCGTGGAGATATTGTGACGGATTCTTCTTACCGGGTGCTCACCTCGTTGCGTGTCGCTACCGAACGCCAGCACCGGGACACGCATAAATCGTGGTTGGTGGTTGCCGGAGAGTCATTGTTAGTGACGGCTTTGATGTCGTTACTTTTCTTATATCTGTACCTGTTTCGCCGGCGGGAGATTTTTGCACGTTTCAAGAATGTGTTGTTCATTGTGATGATGATTGTTTTCATGGTGGCAGTAGCTTTCACAGTTGTCTCTTTCACGGGGCTTAATATCTACGTTGTGCCTTTCGCCCTTTTGCCCATCATTATCTGTACTTTCTTTGATGCACGTTCAGCGTTGTATGCCCATATTATCACCATCTTACTAATTTCGTTTGTAGTCACGACATCGCCCTTGCAGTTTGTAATTCTGCAAATCATGGCAGGGATGACCGTCATCTCCAGCTTGCAGGATTTGACGCAGCGCTCGCAACTGGTAAAAACGGTAGGGCTTATTTTTGCAACATACAGCGTGGTTTATTTAGGTATTACCCTGATTCAAAACCAATCACTGGATAAGATCGTATGGATCAACTTCCTGTATTTTGGATTAAATACCTTGCTACTTTTGTTTGCTTATGCGTTTATCTATTTGATTGAGAAATCATTCGGATTTTTGTCCAATGTCACCCTGATTGAGCTTTCCAATGTCAATAGTCCATTGATGGTGCAGTTTTCGGAACAGGCGCCGGGAACATTCCAGCATTCGCTTCAGGTGTCGAGTTTGGCTACGGAAGCCGCCCAGAAAGTACATGCCAATAGCTTGCTGGTGAGGACAGGCGCTTTATATCATGATATCGGAAAGATGGTTCATCCGATATATTTTATCGAGAACCAGACAAATGGCATCAACCCTTTGAACGAGATGTCGGATGAGGAAGCGGCTCAAATTGTGATCAGTCACGTAAGCGATGGCGTACGCATTGCCAATAAGTATAACCTGCCCTGGCAGATTATCCAGTTTATAAAAACCCATCATGGACACAGCAAGGCGAAGTATTTTTATCTGCGTTTCATGCAGGGAAATCCTGAACGGAAAATAGACGAGAAACTTTTTACCTATCCCGGTCCGAATCCCGGTACCAAAGAGACGGCGATCCTGATGATGGCTGATGCGGTTGAAGCAGCCTCCCGCACATTAACGGAATATACGGACGAAAGTATTAACGAACTGGTGGATAAGATTGTCCAGACGCAGATTGCCGAAGGGGCTTTTCAGGATGCTCCAATCACCTTCCGCGATATCGAAACAGTGAAGACGGTTTTCAAAGAGAAACTGCGCAACATGTACCATCACCGTATTGCATATCCCGCTAATATTTTGCCTGAGGAAGTATAGGCAACGTGGACTTCATTTCCTTTTTAGACCATTGTTATAATAGAAAAGCCTTCACCCACGTGATGTAGTGAAGGCTTTTTATGTGATTTTGCCGATCGGCTATTCTGTTTTCTCCGTATTTTGTTGTTTTAAAAAAGCATTCATCATTTCCGTATGCTCTTGTTGCATGTTTATAAATGCCTGTTGTTGGGCTTCGAGTATATGTTCTATCTTTTCATGCAAAACCTGAATCTCCAGTTCCGACTTCAGGTTGATCATATAATCCTTTTGTGCCCGGTCCCGGTCTTTAGCTTCCTGCCGGTTCTGGCTCATCATGATTACAGGTGCCTGTATGGCAGCAATGCATGAAAGGATCAGATTCAGCAGTATGAAAGGGTAGGGGTCAAATCCCTTGTTGCTTAGCCAGAAAGCATTAATGGCGATCCAGATCAGCAAGAATCCTAAAAAGGAAAGGATGAATGTCCAGCTACCTCCGAAACTTGCCACCTTATCAGCAATGCGTTGCCCGAAGGTAGGAGACTCTGCCGCCTCACTTTCCTGCAGTTGATCCGTCAGGGTTTTCCGTTTTGTCAGGGAAGAAACCACTTTTTTCTCCAGTTCATTGAGTTTGCTTTTGTCTTTACCCAGTGAGTGGAGTATATGTTTTTCGCGGTAGTGGTTAAGCTCCGTAGTGGAAAGGGATTGATCCCGGGTAAAGTCAGGATGATCTTTCCGGATCAAATCGAGAATGGATGGGCGCAAGGTAGTCCCTGCTATGCGTTCCGAAACGGGAAACTCTTTTTTTGACAGGTCGCTGATAAATGTTGCCATGTGCATTGAAATTAATTGGGTTGCGGACAAACACAAAGATACAAAAGGAATCGTTATTATCCCATCTGTTTTTTTAGCGAAGGGCTCGCTTTGTCAAAGAGCTCGCTATTGGATAAGTTAAATGCCTTTAGGTAGTTCATCATCATTATTGCTTCGTTCATCTGGATATTGTTTAGCTACAAAAAACAAGACTAAACTTCCAATGAATAAAACCAATGAGCTGGCCAACCATAACCAATAGCCGGTACTATAACCCACAATCAAATACTTATTCCCTGCTTCATCAAGAACAGCATCATGGAACAAAAGAAATAAAGATGATAAACTAGACGATAATGCACTGCCAATCAACAGAAGTTGTTGTTTCGTCGTAAATAGCATCAATATCCATGTTGTTAGAAGGATTGGATTTGCTAACCACGTGATTGAAGATCCTCCAGTAAACAGCATACCCCAAAAACCCCCAAGTAAAGCACTTAATGAGCTTACAGTTCCATCCGATACAGAAAAACAGTCCTGAGTTATGGAGACCGCAAATAAGCCGATACTTAAAGTTAGGGTAATTAATTTAATATATACAATAGGTTTTGCTATCTTGGCCATTTTTAGAGTGTGCTTTTTTGTTTTAGTGAAACCTTCTTTAGCAGTGAAGGCCTCACTATCTTTAGTTTGCGCCGAAAGGTTTTTTGTTTCATTCATTCGTTGATTCGAACTCATCGGATGAGTTAATCCCTGACAGGCGTGAATCTCGCGTTGTCATTCAGCTTAGTGTAGTTTAAAAGTGATAGGCAGGGTATAGAGCACATTGACCGGTTTGCCCCCCTGATACCCCGGAGTCCATCGCGGCATGGCTTTAACGACCCTGATCGCTTCTTCGTCAAGCGCTTTGGTAACTCCACGAATGACATGGACTTCGCTTATATTTCCTTCTTTGTCAACAACAAACTGACAGATTACCCGTCCCTCAGCGCCTTGTTTTTGTGCTTCTACCGGATATTTGATATGTGAGGCAAGATATTCCGCTAATGAAGTTCCTCCATCCCCGAATTTTGGCAATACTTCAACAACTCTATAAACATTCTTGTATTTCACCGGTTTATAGGTGGTCTCCTGTTGTTTTGCTTTTTTCGCTGAAGCTTCATCAGCGCCATAGCCCACTACAGTGACCTGGGTTAAGGTATTACCTGCATTTTGCTTTGCTTCGTCTGTTTGACGGGGTTGTGCGTAGCTAACGAGGATTAATCCTGCCATTGGCACCACCATAAGGCTCTTCGCTATGGAGAGTCTTTTTGATTTTTTCTGTTTCATAGTCGTAATGCGTTTTAATGTTAATGGATATGAGAAATGTAATGCAACGGAATACATCGCTTCTCCTATGCTGTGTTTTAGTAGGATATGAATATATTCCTGTTTGTATTCGGTTCCTTCAATGGCTTTCCGGTCAGCAATAAATTCGCAATTCACCTGTATAGCTTTGGCGTAAAGCCACATAAATGGATTGTAAAACTGAATGATACACATCACACGTGATAGCCATAGATCGAGATAATGCAGTTGCCGGATATGTGCAGACTCATGTCTGATGATAAGCTTTTGTTCAAGTTCCGATTCGATATCTTTTGGCATAAAGATGTACTGTCCGAAAGAGAAGGGAGCGTTTTTCAGATCGGTGTAAATAATTTTTTGCGCAGATGGCAGTCGTTTGTTTTTCAGAATCTCCCGGACGATTTTGACCAGATGCAGCATAACGCGGATTATTAGCACTGCGCTAGCCGTGATGTAAAGAATAACAATGGAGATGAGAGCTATCGCTTTCCATGAAACGGGGTCTGCCTGTTGTCCGATAATGGTGGCATAAACGCCTCCTGTCTGGATAAGAGGTCTGTTTCCATTAAGTGCTGTGTAATGCACCGTTACAAACGGCATAACTATCGAAGCAACAATTCCCGCGAGCAGGAATGCGCGGTTAAATCCGTGGAATGACTCTTTTTGCAAAAAGAAATGGTGGACAAGATAAAATATCATGATCCACAGCGAAGATTTTAGGAGGTAATCAAAATAAATTTCCATAATCGTTATGTTTCAGTATTGTTGATTTCATCTTTAACTGTCTTCATAATTTCATCTATTTCCTGTACGGAAAGATTGTTCTCTTTTGCAAAGAACGAGGTCAGTCCTGCGAAAGAGTTGTTGAAATAGTTATGCAGGATATTCGTAATCTGTTTCTTGGAATATTCCGTTTTACTTACAAGCGGAAAATAGACGAAGGTTTTGCCATAGGCTTTGTGACTGACAAACTCTTTCTGTTCCAGAATGCGGATGATGGTTGACACCGTATTCCTGGCTGGTTTCGGATCGGGAAATCTATCCCGGATGTCGGCTACGATGCCTTCGCCCATTTCCCACAATTGTTGCAT
This sequence comes from Microbacter margulisiae, assembly GCF_014192515.1. Classification (NCBI taxonomy): domain Bacteria; kingdom Pseudomonadati; phylum Bacteroidota; class Bacteroidia; order Bacteroidales; family Porphyromonadaceae; genus Microbacter; species Microbacter margulisiae. Next base: position 765,785 of record NZ_JACHYB010000002.1, on the reverse strand, counting down.
AATCTGTTCTTCTGCTTTGGTAAGTTGTTGCATGATTCTTATTGTTTTGTGTGAGTAAACTTTTCCAGTTCCTGTATCCTCTCCCTGATGGAGTTAATAATGCCGGCTATGACACTGTTTTCTGCCTCTTTATTCGTTGTGTGTTTATTATCCCACATGTTTACTATTATTTTGTAATAACGAAGCGCTTCCTGTTTGTCATTCATGCAATTATCTGCCCGGATAGCCAGCATAAGCAATGTATTTCCATCCTGAGGGTTGAATTGATATGCTTGTTTATAGGCTTTGTAGGCATCCGTACAATTGCTTTTGTCATATGCGTCGAATGCTTTGCCCAGATTAAAGTAGAGCGATGAGAGATAAACCGAGTCGGGTGTTGCAAGATCAATTGCTTTTTGCAGATAATAGATTCCTTGTGCTTTGTAAAACGATAAGTAACACGATACTCCCAGATAATTGGCAATCATGTCATCGGAGGTGTCTTGGTGGTATGCCTTTTCAAGAAGCTGTACTGCTTTGTCGTACATTTTATTTTTGAAGCAACTGATGCCATAATATTTTAGTACAAACAGCGAGCTGTCTTCCGATGCATAGCACTTTGCGAAATGACTGACAGCAACTGAATCCTTATTTTGCAAATAGTAAATGTAGGCATTCGTGCTGTTTATCCTTTGATTAGTAGAATCGTTTTTTCTGTACTGACGGGTTACGGCCAATGCCTCATCATATTTCTTTTGCTTTATCAGGATATTGCATAGAGCATTGGTGGACACCACATCGCCGGGATTGGCGCTGATTGTTTTGTGATAAAACCAAATTGCTTTGGGAATGATTTCCAAGTCATCATAACATATTGCCAGAGAGCGATTGATAAGTATGTTTGTTGAATCTGCCTGATACATTTTTTCATAAAGCATTTTGGCAAGAGGGATATTGTTTGTTGTCAAAAAATAGTTTGCGGCTTCCATATGCAGGGCAATGTTGCCTGAATCTTTTGCTATTGCCTTTAGATAGAACTGAGAAGCTTTTGTTTCATCACCTGTCATACGGTAACACTCCGCTATTTTAGCCAGGGCATCTACTCTCAGGCTATCCATAGCAACTGATTTCTTTAGGGATGCAACCGCATCCATCGGCCTGTAAAGATTTAATTGCGTGATGCCTCTCAGGAAGAAATATTCAGAAGATCGGGAGATGGGCTGTTTCCCACAAGCATCAAGTACGCTGAGTGCAGCCTGATAATTTGATGCAGCAATATATGATTTTACTTCATCTATGGATTGCGATTTTGCTAAACGGGGTAAAGCGATAAAGGCAATGACAGAAACAAGTATCCATGTTTTCATTTGTTTGCTATTGTATTTGAAGCATAGATTGGAGACATCATCTATCCGAATATATGTTGTTTGGTAGCTTATTTCAAATAATAAGGGAATAAGGTTCGTCTGATTTTTAATCATCTGTTTTTCTGCTACTAAGGGAGAATCTCTTATCCGAAATAAGATTTTAATCCCTCCGGTAATTGACTTTATTTCTTTATTATCTATTACATACGCTTTTTAATCAATACTGCTTTAATCGGATTATACATTCTGTTGTATAGCTAACCCTCGACAAATATATGACTAAAAAGTTAGGCAATGCAATAGCTTTTGAAATAATTAACTAATAAATTAGTCAAAAGACGAACAACTACGGCAATGATGTATGGTAAGGGGCCAGAAAGTAAACCAACCGTTTATCCTTTCCACTTTTAGGATTGCCGGGCATAGATAATTTGCAATGAATTGATATGCAAATGCCCAAAAAAACAAAAAATGTAACACAAAGTTGTTGTTGTTTTACAAGGCTCAATTTTGTATTTATTTATTTTGTATCTTTAGCCAGTTAAAACAAGTCCTGAAGATATTGTTTTTATTGCAAGAAAGTATGCGCCGTTTCCTTTCCTTTCTTTTGCCTGTTCTATTGCTTACAGCCTGTGGACACACTCCACCACAGGACAAAGTCTTGCTTGCCAAAGCCGACAGCCTGATGGGAACAAATCCTCCAGTCGCTCTGATGGCATTACGGCAAATCAGAAATGTACGGCAGCTCTCCTCTCCCGATCATGCATGGTATGCCCTGTTGATGAGCCGGGCGCTTGATAAATGCAATATCCATGTGCAATCCGACTCACTTATCCGCATCGCCACACATTATTACGGCGAGGATAACCCCGTTTGTGCGGGATATGCCTGGTTCTACATGGCCCGCGTGGATGAACACCGGGGCAACGCTGAAGGGCGCGCCACCTCCCTGCTGAAAGCCCAACAGTATGCCCTGCAGAGTCGGGACTATGCACTCCGCGGATTGATTTACGGGGACAAAGCACGGGAGTTTCAGGAACAATGGCAACTGGATAGTTCATTATTTTATTTTCATCAGGCTTATTATTCATTTAAACAGGGCATAAGTCGACGTAATGAAGTGGTGAACTTATTAAGCATAGGATATACGCATTACTTAAAAAGGGAATTCGACAGCGCTCTGGTGTATTACCAATATGCCGGAAAGCAGGCCGTTTTTTTGCAGGATACCCTTGTCAGGTCATCCATTAACAGGGAAACAGGGCTGACATTTTTTTATAAAAAGAATTATTCCCAAGCGCTACACTATTTCAGGTTGGCTTCCGAAGTGTCCGATGCTTTTGATTATAGTAAATGGTTTGATATCGCTATGACTTACCTTCAAATCAATGAACCGGACTCTGCACGGTTCTACCTGCTCAAGTGCAAAGATCCTCATGAAATGGCTCCCGACTATTACCGACTATGGGAAATCTTGTATGAAAAGAAGGGAAATCTCCCGCTAGCGCTTCACTATGCCAATAAAGTCTCCATCGCTAAAGATTCGCTAAATCGGCTGGCCCTGAAAGAAAGTTTTGCCGGGTTGGAAAAGAAGTACAACTACCAGCGGATGGTGGCGGAAAACAGTAAACTGGCGGCTGCCAACCAACAAAAGATGAACCTGCTGCTTATGGTGCTTGTGGCGTTGCTTTTCATCCTCTCTTTCTTCCTGCTGTTTTACCTGAACCGGAAGAAAAAAGAGCTGGCACAACAACAGGTCATCATCAATCATCAAAAAGAACGGACACAATTGATGGAAAAACAGCAGCACCTGCAAAATGTGTTACAGCATAAAATCGATACGTTCAGGCAAAATGTATTGGCCGGTCTTCAGCTTCCGGAACAACAGACAGAAGATGCTTGTGTACCCGGATTGAATCAACCTCAATTAGAAGAGGTGTTAAGCAATATTGAAGCCTGTTACAACGATATTGGCGTAAAGCTTCAAACCCGTTTCCCGATACTAACCCAGCATGAAATTCACATTCTTATGCTTATTCAGGTACATTTTACCTCGTCCCAAATTGCCGGTGTACTGGGCACTTCAGAAAATGCTATTAACGTCACCCGTTCCACGATCCGCAAGAAGCTGAATCTAAGCAATAAAATCAATTTGGTTACCTTTCTTTCCCATGTTTGTACAGATCAGGGAGAAGAAAAGGTCTGAAGTTACAGGAAGGTAAAGAAGAACTGAAGAATCGGGAAACCGGTTCATCCAAAATTCCCATAACAGGTTGATTTTAGGCCTTCGCCTTTCGATCTGCTGTTTATTTGTTTGTCTTTAGACCTTCGATATTAGACCTATTCCACTTTACGCTTTTGTCCGTTGTTCTCTTTAAACTCTTGTTTTTTTACTCATTCCTCCATTCCTTCTATCTTTAGGCGGGCCTGACCCGCCGGATTTATACATCCGACGAGACGTAATGTGTTTTCGTATGGCATAAATCCTGTTTTCAAATTTCCTTTTCCTTCCCTCGCGGCAGAGCCGCTCAATATTTGTAGCAGAATGAGATGATACGATGTCGCCAGGAAGATGCAGAGCATTGTAATATTAAATCAGTTGGCACAATGATGACCCTGACCCGTCGAATTTATAAATCAGAAGTGACGGGGTTAAAAAAAATTTAACCCTATCCCCAATTAAATGACCGAATAATAGAATGATCTAATCTTACCCCCGTTCCGGGTACTTTCCTTCATCAGAAGGGCAGAACAATCTGACAATCAAGCAAAGGCTGCCATGGTTACCAAAACATGATGATCAAGCGTTGTCCCCAATGTTAATAACAGAATAACCGATAAAACAACATGAAACGAGCACGACAAATAAAGCATGACACACAAAGAAATGTGTATGTGCGAGTTCCATCTGACCAATAAAAAAAATTATAAACAGATGAAATTAAATAAGTTAGAGAAGTTATAACCCTCAGTTCCTCAAATCTTCAGTCCTGTTTGGTTTGTCTCCTGCTTTAGCCGGAGGATAGTAGGAAAAATCCCTATCCCGGCTTCAACCAAAGGATTATGGAATGCAGCTGCCAATAAAAAAAACCGCCGAAGCTGTAAAAGAAAAAAAAGAACGTTAGTTCTGAAATCTAATGTACTGAATCACTCCATTTTTTTACCATAAAACCCTGATTCCACCCTATAGGCAAAAAACCTAAGGTAGAAGAAGCTTGTTTGATTGCATAATTCATTCATTGTGAGTTGTTTGTTTGTGCTTAATTATCCTTAAAGTTAAGGTGCCTTCCTGATGATATTTGTCTCTGTTCTGATTTTTTTTATATTACTTTGAAATAAATCAAATAACAGAAATGGGCATGCAACTACATCCTTGTATTGACATGTGAATTTCAGAGCATCTTTAACAACAAAATTCTTTTAGTATGAAAACAAACCGCTCATTTTGGAAAAAAGGAGTCATGGTTGTAGCCCTGCTTCTTTACTGTGGCGTCCTGTTTGCAGACGATCCACCTCAACCTCCAGTAGTAAACCCTAACCCTGTTTCGCAAACTCCTCCTCCCATTACCATTGGGCATGTGGGATAATTGATGCTTTTTTGATTGGTAAATCCGGAGCGGCGTGATGCCGCTCTTACCTTTTCTCCATTGTCCCGTATCATCCGAAAGGATACCCACAGAGATACATCTCTTCAGGCAAACAGCTCTTTTTTTCGATACATCAAAGAGCCTCCCTTGTTATTTACGGGGCTTGCAACCCTGTAAAACAAAAAATGGCCTCCCTGTGAGTGCCACACAACAAAGTGAACCAAAAATTGAAGTTTAACAAACCCAGAGAAGCCGCAACAAAAATACTTACTTTTCCCGATATCATTGCACAGGCTGTAATAGGCGGGCGTGTCCGATTCTGAAAAGGAGTTGGTTGCGTGAAAAAAAGAGCGAATACCGAAAAGCTTTACGAGTAGGAAACTTCAACTCATATCATTATGGCAACTATTAATGTTTTAATCGCAGTGGATGCTGCAAAATTAGCCCAACAAGTAGCAGATGGTTCCCTCAAACCAGGGACAAAGGATAATCCTACCAACCTGGGGTCTTATGACCAATCCGATGTTTATATTGCAATGATTACGCAAAGCGGAAATGTGGACAATACTTCACAGGGTAAGTCGGAACTGGAAATCAAATGTAACGGAGGGGATACTATCCAATGGGCCATCACCTCATTTACCAATAACTTCGATCACTCCGTATTCCTTTATAACGGGCGATTCAATCCTGCCGATGCGATGAATATGATGAGCTATAACTCTTCACAGACTAAAAACTACCTCCCTGCACCGGGTACCGGCGGCTCCATCGGGAATATCACAAAATATATCAACCAGGTTGTCACTGCCCAGGCAAACGTGGCAAGGGTTGAAGTCAGGATACAATATTTTCTGTCATTCCAGTTGTATGATAATGCTAAAGGGTCGATTATCGGCTACTTTGCCTGGGATCCATTCATTAACGTTCATTGATGTGAATTCCTTTATCCAAAAGAGGAGCCGGTGATTCCGGCCTCCTGCTTTGGATATTTATGCGAGTCCGTAACTTATTCTTTTCACGTAACGTTTGAACTATGCCAACTATCAATATTTTAATTGCAGTCGATGCGGCAGCTTTAGCCCGGCAAGTCAGTGATGGTTCTGTGAAATGCGGCTCGATGCGTTGGCCTACCTCGTTAAATTCGTATCGCCGGACCGATGTTTATCTTGTTATGCTTTCTCCATACGGTCCGATTGACAACAAGAAACAATTGTCGGATTTGCTGATTAATCCGCAGCAGGATTACACCATTCGGTGGTCGATTACCTCGTTTGCCAACAATTTCAATCACTCACTGTTTTTCTACAAGGTGCGGAGCAGCTGGTCCGAGTACGATTCCACACAAGTGGACAATTATTTGCCTGCGCCGGGAGATGGCATCTCAACCGGAACGGTCACCCGATACGCGAATCAGGTGGTCACTGTCCGCTCTGCCATTACATGGCGTTGCTCCCTGTGCTTCCAAGTGATTGATAATGCCACCGGGGAAAGCATCGGCTTTTTTAAATGGAATCCATTTTGATGGTATCCCTGGATATATTCTTCTGTCAGGCAAATAGACATTCGTAACACACAGTTTGTGCTGTTTATAGTGAACTTTTACGTACATGGCGGAGGCCAGAAACCGCTTGAAAAAACGGGGTGTAACCTGAAAAACCATACGAGTAGGGGATTAAAAAATAAAAGATTATGGAAGCAGCAGTAGGAGGATGGACTCCTTTTAGCACACAAATTCCAGCTGATGTACTGGATGTATTCAAAAAATCCTTTGCAGGATTTGTAGGTGTAACTTATAGCCCCCTGGCTTATGCATCGCAGGTTGTGGCTGGAACAAATTACCAGTTTTTCTGCAATGCAAAAGGCGTTTATCCCGGAGCAGCAAACGAAGCCGCAATGGTAACTATCTATAAACCTTTGCAGGGAGATCCGCACATCACATCCATTCACAAAGTATAGCCTTTGGTTGTGGGGATCATGAGAGCCGGCGATGAAGTTATTTGTTGCCGGTTCTCTTTTTTTATGCTTTTCTCAGACACAACTGAATAACAAAATGACTGAATAATGAAACTGCAGAAAGATCTATTCAATTGACAATGCAAGTAATCTGTTTAATTATTGCGTGTGTCTGGATTCACAAATTATAAATGATTGGAAGATGTCACCGCTACGCGGCTATTGTGATGTAATGGATATTGTTTTCTACGAAGATATCAGGGCTAACGCCCCTATACATGGAAGGACTGGCAATCAGGAAAGTCTCTCTACTTTGGAGAGGGATTTAGGGAGAGGTCTGAATATCCCTGGTTACTAAAATATTATTCTCAAGTGTATCCTGTCCCCTTTGGTGAAAGGGGACGAGTGGAGCGGAGGGTTGGAAATCAAATACCCCCGTCATGTCGGATTTATAAATTTGACGGGTCAGGTCCCTCAATCCTTCAATTCTTCAATCCTTCAATCCTTCAATCTATAGGGGCGTTAGCCCTGTGATCTGTTTCATTTATGTGAGGGCTGGATTACAAATTATCAGGAATTAAAGATGTCACCGCTACGCGGCTATTGTGATGTAATGGATATTGTTTTCTACGAAGATATCAGGGCTAACGCCCCTATACATGGAAGGACTGGCAATCAGGAAAGTCTCTCTACTTTGGAGAGGGATTTAGGGAGAGGTCTGAATATCCCTGGTTACTAAAATATTATTCTCAAGTGTATCCTGTCCCCTTTGGTGAAAGGGGACGAGCGGAGCGGAGGGGTTGGAAATCAAATACCCCCGTCATGTCGGATTTATAAATTTGACGGGCCAGGTCCCTCAATCCTTCAATCCTTCAATCCTTCAATCTATAGGGGCGTTAGCCCTGTGATCTGTTTCATTTATGTGAGGGCTGGATTGCCAAATTATCAGGAATTAAAGATGTCACCGCTACGCGGCTATTTTGATGTAATGGATATTGTTTTCTACGAAGGTGCCAGAGCTACGCTCCTCCCGTCATGTCGAATTTACAAATCCGACGAGTCAGGAAAGTCTCTCTACTTTGGAGAGGGATTTAGGGAGAGGTCTGAATGTTCGTGGTTACTAAAATATTATTCTCAAGTGTTATCCTGTCCCCTTTGGTGAAAGGGGACGAGCGGAGCGGAGGGTTGGAAATCAAATACCTCCGTCATGTCGGATTTATAAATTTGACGGGTCAGGTCCCTCAATCCTTCAATCCCTCAATCCTTCAATCTATAGGGGCGTTAGCCCTGTGATCTGTTTCATTTATGTGAGGGCTGGATTACAAATTATCAGGAATTAAAGATGTCACCGCTACGCGGCTATTGTGATGTAATGGATATTGTTTTCTACGAAGATATCAGGGCTAACGCCCCTATACATGGAAGGACTGGCAATCAGGAAAGTCTCTCTACTTTGGAGAGGGATTTAGGGAGAGGTCTGAATATCCCTGGTTACTAAAATATTATTCTCAAGTGTATCCTGTCCCCTTTGGTGAAAGGGGACGAGCGGAGCGGAGGGTTGGAAATCAAATACCCCCGTCATGTCGGATTTATAAATTTGAGGGGTCAGGTCCCTCAATCCTTCAATCCTTCAATCCTTCAATCCTTCAATCTATAGGGGCGTTAGCCCTGTGATTTTCGTAGGAATATATATTCCACCCATGACAAAGGAGCGTTAGCTCTGAGATCTTTAAAACATGACCATTGACAATGAAAATTTGAAGTTAAAGAGGATGAGACGTTCCGAAGTTAAAGAAGTTGGAACCTTCAGTCCTTCAATCTTTTTAGCGATATGTATTACAGGATTTTTCTTATTGTATGTTTTTTATTCGTAGCCGGCTGCGGGGATATTGTGTGGCCGGACAACGTATTGTTTTTCCGGAAAAACGGGCGGATACAGCATAACACCGATAAAACGGCTGCACCGCATAAACTGTTCATAACGAAACGAAAACCCGGGCCACACGACTATAAAAGATGGTTATCACTGGCTGCACGATATCTGAAAACAGGCCAAGCGGACTCCGCCAGGCTATGCCTGGCCCGTTGTCCCGATCCGCACGAATTGGCCCCCGAATATTTCCACCTCTGGCAACAGGTCGAAAAACAGGAGGGTCATCCGGACAGGGCACTCTATTACGCCGAACGGGTAACCATGGCCAAAGATTCGCTCCGGGACAGCATGCTTGAGCAAAGTTTGTACGGTCTGGAGAGGAAATATAACTATGAACGCTTTATTGCCGAAAACGATCGCCTTATTATCGAAAACCAGCATGGCAAAGTGTACCTGTTGCTGTTGACGGTTATCGTCCTGATTGTTGTCTCCCTGTTGCAATATCACAAATATAGGGCCCGGCAAAAGGAGCTGGAACAAAAAAATGCATTGATTGCCCGCGAACAGGAAAACAATCGTCTTACCTTGCAGCAACTTAAGCTACAACAGACTATCATTGAAACGCTGGAATTTTACCGGACAACCCGCTTAACCGGATATTTATCCGATAAAACCGCCGGTAATTCCCCGTCCGTCCGCCAGATGCAGGCCGCCACCCGCATAGAACTGCGCGACCGTATCATGGCCTGCATTCAGGTCATTTATCCCCAGTTGTATGATTATTTGTTGTCGCATCCTTCCAATCTCAATGCTACCGAGATGCTGCTCTGTTGCCTCATCCATGCCGGGTTCGAGGTGTCGCTCATTGTGGCATTGCTCAACATCAAAAAAGAATCGCTTTATGTGTTCCGGTCGAAGATCAGGGAGAAACTGGAACTGGATAAAAATGAGGATCTCTCTTCATTTCTTGCCAAAAAACAGGCTCCTTTTCAGGGCAATTTATAGGGTTTTTTGACCAGTTAATATGCTTACATTTTCAAAAGCCTGTATTTGATTGGATATTAATAAGATGCGAATCGTTAAATAACGCAAAGTTAATATATCCGTTTTTTTGAACTGTACAGCCCAACTCTGTTATTATTCTTTACTTTGCAGCGCTCACCCATTCAAAATCAAATACTATGAGCGCTACTTATTTTCTTACCCGGCGGATTAAATATTCAATAGAACGAATTCTATCTCCCATACGATATGTCGAATATTGGACACATCGGATTCCATATTGGATACGACGGATAGAATATTTGGTACGACGAATTCTATATTTCACACGTAGCATCCAATATTCGACAGAGCGAATCAAATATTCCATACGACGAGCCGAATATTCAACACAACAGATTCCATATTGGATACGGCGAATAGAATATCCGACACGACGAATTCCATATTCAATACGTAGAATTCAATATCCGACAGAGCGAATCAAACATTCAACACAACAGATTCCATATTGGATACAACGGATAGAATATCCGACACAACAAATTCCATATTCTTTCCGCGGGGAGCAATTTTGGAAGGCGGATCGGATGTTGAATAAACGGGATAACCCTTCTGATGGCATACATCGATTTATCGTGCGTTCATACATAATTAATTTACTATTAACTTTATAACAATGAAAAAAGTAAAAGCGCTTTTGGATTTTATCCAATATCCGATTCCGGCAAAGATTACATTTTACTACAATGTGTATGATAAGCTGACCGGAAGTAGCCTGTTTCCCGAACCAGATGTACCTCTCCCGGAGCTCAAAACAGCTATAGATACCTTTAATACTGCTTATCTGGCATCCAAAGACGGGAGTCATACGGCAATCTCGGCCATGTACGATGCCGAAGAAGTAGTTGATCATGATCTCCGCCTTACGGCGGCTTATGTCAACCGGATTGCCAATGGAGACGAAACGGCTATCCTGAGTGCCGGGTTTCACACTTCAAAACAGCCCGCTTCCATTCAAAAGCCGGTTTTGGCAGCCATTGACGGTGACAACTCAGGTGCTATCAATTTGGTGGCAAAGGCAATACCCAAATCCCGCGCTTACATTTGGCAAATGGCAAAGGACAAACTGCCCGAGACGGAAGCAGGATGGGGAATTGTGGGATACAGCACCCAGGCTTACCTCCAGTTAACCGAACTGACAGTGGCTACGAGGTATTACTTCAGGGTGGCTGCCATTACGCCAACCGGCAATACCGACTATACTCCTGCCGTAATGAAATTGGTGGTGTAGGAAAGAACAGAAAGAAAATAAAAAGATAAGAACGCACGAATTTTTTTCTGATCTGCTCTTTTACTGACCGGATAACTCTAAGTCATCCGGTTAGTTTGGTTACAATCAAATAACAGAATAACCGATTCAGTTGACAATGGACAATGGAAATCTGAAGAGAATGGTCAAGTAGACAGCGGTTGGAAAAAGAAAGAAATTTTAATACATTCTCCCTGTCATTTATAAACTGTAAAGTTTTTTCTAAAATGGCTATTTGTAGCATGCAGATATTTAATGACATATAATAGCTAAAAAAATGCAATGTAAAGTTGCTGCTTTTTGAGAAAACGGGATTTCGTATTTATCTATTTTGTATCTTTAGCCAGTTAAAACAAGTCCTGAAGATATTGTTTTTATTGCAAGAAAGTATGCGCCGTTTCCTTTCCTTTCTTTTGCCTGTTCTATTGCTTACAGCCTGTGGACACACTCCACCACAGGACAAAGTCTTGCTTGCCAAAGCCGACAGCCTGATGGATGCATATCCTGAAAGCGCCCTGATAACATTACGGCATATCAGAAACCTCCGGCAGCTCTCCTCTTCCGATCACGCATGGTATGCCCTGTTGATGAGCCAAGCACTCGACAAATGTAATATTGAAGTACAATCTGACTCCCTTATCCGTATCGCCACACATTATTACAGAGTAAACGATCCAGTCCGTGCAGGATATGCATGGTTCTACATGGCCCGTGTGGATGAAAATCGCGGAAATAGCGAAGGTCAGGCAGCAGCGTTGCTTAAAGCCCAGACATACGCTACTCAAAGCTGTAATAACAAACTGCTTGGCTTTGTTTATGGAGATAAAGCCAAAATGTACCAGGATCAAAACCAAGTGGATAGTATGCTACATTATAATCTTTTGGCATATTCCAATCTGAAAAAAGCAGGAGATCAAAGAAATTCTATTGTCAGCCTATTAGTAATAGGCTACAGTTACTATCTGGCAAAACAGTATCAGAGTGCATTATCATATTATAATTTGGCATTAAAAGAGTGTTCAACAAAAGAGCCCTTTTTAATTTCTTCTATTCATCGGCAGCAATGCCTGACATATTATTGTTTGAAAAAGTATCATCAAGCACTTCATTTTGCCAGGTTGTCAACATCAAGCTCTGACATATACAACTATAGTAAAATGATTGATTTGGCAATGGTTTTTAATAAACTCAATCAGCTTGATTCTGCTGGTTTTTATTTGAGAAAATGTGAGAATCCACACGAAATGGCTTCTGAATATTATCAAACCCTAATCAATATTGGTGCTAAACAAAAACAATGGAATGCTGTTATTTATTATACCGACAGGCTGGTAACTGCTAAAGATTCACTGTATAAACATTCCTTATCGGAAAGCTTTGCCGGGGTGGAGAAGAAATATCATTACAAAAATGTCATTTCTCAAAATAAATCACTGATTATCAAGAATCAGCAGAGTCATATTGCCATTCTTTTCCTGTTGTTGATTATAAGCATAGGCGGAATTGTTTTTTCTCTTTTTAGAAATAAACAAAATGAGAAAATGTTGGAGCAGCAGCGTTTATTGACCAGTAAAGAAAAAGAATTGGCTCTTCACGCAGAAGAAAGAGTTGCAACACTGCAAAAACAGATCAATGCACAACAAAATGCCTTAAAGGCTCTTTCTAAATTAAGACGCAAGATGAGAGAATCTGCAAAAGTCAGGTTTCCTGAGGATAGGATGTCCACTCACCTTCTTGATGACACAGATCAGGAAACTATTGATCAAATCATAAAAGATGTGGTCGAAAATGTAGATTTACTTTATAATAATATATCCAAACGATTGATGGATTTCTTTCCTGATCTTTTGGAAAATGAAATTCTGATTTGCTGTTTTCTGCTGGCCGGTTTTGATAATGTTACTATCTATACCACCCTTCATCTTCAACCAGGTTCCTACAATGTCAAACGGACAAATCTTAGGAAAAAGCTGCACCTTGACCACGAAGCTGAATTAACCGATTTTCTCGCCAAATTTTAGCCCTGTTTTTTATATCTGTAAATGTCATTTTTTCCGATTAGTATGCAGGAATGTCATTTATTGTGTTATGTTGCTGAAATATAATGTGATGCAAGAGTGTTAATTGTGTGTAAATTAGTATGATTTGTTTACAGGATAATTTGGGTTATCTGAAGGATAGCCTGTAATTTTATCCTGCAAAGAAAATGGTATAAGAATTACTACAATAATAATTGATAGTCATGTTGTATGGTTTTCTTCGAAAGTTATTTATTCTAATTTATAGTTTCACAGTGAAAACCTACAAATCTTTTTTATTTCCAATATTGATTATTGTCTTGTTGATGATTTATCCCGAATCATCTCGAGGGGATGATCCTACAAATCCTAATCCTCCAATTAAAACACAATCAACTCAAATTTACACTCCCTGTCTTGTTTCTCAAGATGGTTCTGTTATTACTGTTGAGTTTACTGCTAACTGTGGGTATGTGACTATTTCTCTAGTAGATAGCTTCAATAATATTGTTTACGAAACCAGTATGATTGGTTCTGTAGATTCATCGATGGCGATAAATACTGCCGGATGGACGAGCGGGACTTATATATTGGTAGTGACAAACGATAGTGGTGCCATATTTACCATAAATGTGGATATTCCGTAAATCAGTTTTTATATCAGGCTAAAATGTAATTTGATATGGAAGGTACGGTTATTCATTTTTGATTATATGCCATGAATCTGATAGAAAGATATTAAATCGGTAAATTTTACAACATAAATCAGTTGTAAGTATATAGATAATAAAGCGTCTATATAATCTAAGTCTCATTAAAAGCATTTTGCATGAAAGTTATTCAATCATTTTGGGGAGGTCAACATAAAAGCATTCAAAACAGCTATGGTTGGTTAGACTATAAATTCCATTGGCTGGGATGGATGCTGAGTTGCCATCAATTAGTGAAATATTATAATGACGTAGAACTTTATACGGACGAGTTCGGGTATGATATTTTAATTTGCAAATTACATCTTCCATACACAAAAGTCCATGTCATACTCGATGAACTCAATAATTTACCCAACGATCTTTGGGCAATGGCTAAAATAAAAACATACTCCATGCAAAAAGAACCATTCCTGCATGTGGATGGTGATGTTTTTATCTTTGAACCTTTTCCTGAAGAATTTATTAATTCCCCACTTATTGCACAGAACAGGGAGTTTACGACAACCTATTACCGGGTCATGTGGGATAAAATATATCCGAATCTGGAATATTTACCCGAACAAATGGAAAGCTTTCATCAGGGACGTAATAATTTAGCTTATAACATGGGCATTGTTGGTGGAAATGATGTCAGTTTCTTTAAACGTTACAGCCGGCTCTCGTCTGATTTTGTTTATCAAAATAGTCAGATCTGGGATAAAATCAATTTATTCAACTTTAATGTATTTTTTGAGCAGGTTCTATTTTGTGAGTGTGCTGATTCCGAGGAAAAAACGATTGATGTATTGATCAACGGGGATATTGGAGACAATGAGTATACAGGTTTTGGCGATTTTGACGCTGTACCCGATAACAGGAGATACCTGCATTTAATAGGCGTATTCAAAAGAGATGCTTGGACATGTTATAAGATGTTGCAGTATTGCTGGTATCATCATCCGGAATGGATTAAAACTCTTTTTGATCTTACCATCCCTGATTGGAGTCAAAAGTTTGATTTTCGATTTACAAAAGATGAGAATGATGAGTTGATCGAATGGTATGCAAAACATTTGGAAGAAGAGGAAATAACTGCCACCCGGTTATTAGCACGGGATCTTTTTACTTATGAACAAATCAGGAAAATCGACAGCTATGAACAGGAAGGGCTTGACTATAAAATTACCTTGTTGCCAGAAATAATGATCAGGGAAAAACAAAACGGAGGTCATAATGTAAGCACCAAAGAAATATTTGAGTATAGTTTTTCTATTGATCTGGATCAAATGAGCGAAGTGATATTATATGAATTGAGCACCTCCAGGCTAAAGTCAGAATTATATGCCGCCATGCTTAGCCATTTTGAAACAGCTCCTTCTCCTGAAGATGCAGAAAAGCTACAAGCGGTACTGCTTGAGCATATTAAATATTACATTGGCCTTAAGATTATTACAATTTATATTTGAGATTTGAAAATTTGAAGATGGAAAATTTTGAAGTTAAAGACGATATGTTGTCGAATGTTTGACATCCAACTCACGATATATACAGATCTGTTTAAAGTTTGAAAAGTGCATTTGATATCGAAATAAATGAGGTAAATTTTTATATTTATGAATCTTCTACTAAAACCCTTTTCCTGCAAGCGCTGTTTGCTACTGCTCTTTGTATTCAATAGCCTGGTGATCTGGAGCCAGGTTGAATTGCGGGGCAAAGTCGTAACCCCAAACCACCAGGGCGTCGATTTCGCAGAGATAGACCTGTTGAAAGACAGCACCTTTGTCAAACAGGCCCTGTCCGATACCGATGGAACCTTCACGATAGCCATTAAAAAAGGACGATATGACCTGCAGGTCAGGCAATGGGGAAAGCTATTGAAAGACACCACGCTACTATTGGAGCACAATATAAACATAGGCAACATATTCATAGATCCCACCCAAATGCTGCACGAAGTCGTAGTAGAAGGTCACCAAAACCTGTTTGAACGCAAGCCCGACCGGCTGGTCTTCAATGTCGCCAATTCCATCATCAGCACAGGCGGCGACGCCCTGGACGCTTTACGCGTCACGCCCATGCTGCAAGTGACAGACGACCAGATCAGCATGATAGCCAAAAGTAACCTGATGGTCATGGTAGACGACCGCGTTATCCCCCTCAGCGGCCAAGACCTGATCAGCTACCTGAAAACCATCCCTTCATCCAGCATCAAAAGCATAGAAGTCATCACGACCCCACCGGCCAAATACGAAGCAGAAGGCAACAGCGGTATCATCAACATTGTGCTGAAGAAAAACCGGACGGATTCCTGGAACCTTAATCTGCGTGGCACTTATACACAAGCTACCTATCCAAGCGGTAATGCCGGAGCTGACTTTAACTACAAGAAGGGAAGGATGTCCATGTATGCTAATGTTACCACCGGAGCCGGGAAAAATTTATTTCAGATGAAGAACCTGATCTATTATCCCGATGAAACATGGATATTGACAGCTCCCTTTCGTGGAATCAATAAATATGCGAATGCAGATATGGGAATTAATTATAGAATGAGCGATCGATGGGAAATCGGGGCCATGTATTTCGGAACGATTTCAAGAGATCATCGTGGAAATAACTCTATATTAACTACGATATACAATAATGCAGATAACTCAATCAAAGAGTTTATGCCTACTACAAAAACTAGTGATTTTTATAGTAATCTCCATGCCGTGAATCTGAACAGCACGATCAAACTCGATACGCTGGGGAAGAAAATAACGGTTGATCTGGATTATTTTATCAACCACAGTCATGATTCCATCAGTAATTGGGGAAACAGCCTCTATCCGGACCAAAGTATGATCCCCGGTTCCTATTATGCCAATATGAACCGGAATAAAGGAAAAGTAATCAACTATTCGGCCAAGATTGATGTGACGTTACCCTATTCATGGGCCAGCCTTGACTTTGGCGGAGAGGTATCCTTTACCAACAATAATAACGACTATATTTTTTACGACAACACGACAGGGCAGCCGGTGGTGGACAACAACCAAACCAATACCTTCCGCTATCGGGAGAACATCCAGGCAGCCTATCTGTCAGCCAGCAAGAAGCTCTCTAAGGTATTGAGCGCACAGGCCGGGTTGCGGTTGGAAAACACGGAGACCCAGGGCTATTCCCAAACGTTGAATCAGACAAACAACCATAACTACCTCAAGCTATTTCCCACCTGCTACCTGACCTACCAATTGGGCGGTGACAAGTCTATTGCATTGAGTTACAGCCGCAGAATTAACCGTCCTGCCTATAATGATTTGAATCCTTACAAATCGTATTTGAATTCTTATGATTACAACGAAGGAAATCCTTTCCTGCTTCCTTCCTTTTCCAATAATGTAGATTTTTCAATCACGACAGATCATTTCGTGCATGATTTTTGGTACAGCAGTTTTACAGGGGATATCTACACATTTCCTTTTATTGATCCCACCACCCAGGTGATACGTTACTATCCGGAGAATTGCATTGATTACTACAGCACAGGTATTTCCGAATCCTTCACATTTAATAAATTATGGTGGTGGAACTCGTACAACAATGCCGTCTGTTATTATATCCGGAAGAGAGCGACGATACCCGAGGCTATGCCATTACTCCACAAGGTAAGCGGGAACTTCACTACCAATAACGATTTCATGCTCAATAAAAAAAGAACCCTGATGTTCAATCTCGGTTTCTATTATGAGTTCCCTTATTTAGCGGCTTACAACAACGTGGATGCCACCTGGTATGCCTATGCAGGGATTAAGATGCTGTTGTTAAAGGAAAAATTAATCTTATCGTTAACAGCAAACGATCTGTTCAGGACAGACCATGCAAAATCTACTGTTCTCTCAAATAATATTAGATATACATTTGATAATTATGGTGATACGCAGTATTTACGTCTGGCGGTAAGCTATAGATTCGGGAATAAGCTTGTCCGGGTAGAAAAGCGCAATGTAAGCAATGAAGATGAACGGGAAAGAGTGAAATAATATTCTTGTATTTGTTTATAATTTGTATTTTCAGTACATATTCTGCAAGTAAGGTGGCCAATTACAAGCGAATCAATGTATTTAAAATAGATTTTTGATTGCAATCGAAAGTAGACCGATAATGATTCTATGTCTATAATAAATAACTATGAATCGCCATTAGTGTCCACTAAAAAAAATTAAGAGTCAGTTGATCTGACGAGAGTTCTTTGACATCGTTTCTATCTGTATTAAAAAACAGCTCACCAATTGGTGATTTGTCCAGCAGAGATATTCCTAATATCTGCAGGACTTCATATGTTGAGCGTTTAATCATAAGTTCATTTTCAATGATTGCAACCAGGCAATATGAAATTACCGCAGTGTATATTTGTATTCTGACAGCATTTTCTGTCATCCCCCAAAAGGACTTAATTTTTAAGTGTTGCTTAATCCATTTGAAGAATAACTCTACTTGCCAACGGTTTTTATAAAGTAATGCTATCTGTTCAGAAGTTAGTTCCATGTTGTTCGTCAGGTAAACAAATGTTCTGTTTGTTTCCTTGTCGTAATAAACAACTTTTCTAATTTCATCCGGATAATATTGCGATATATAAAATCCTGTAAGTTTACCGATTTGATCACTCATCACTCCGTTTCTTTCATTTACGGGATTCATTTGAGTGTACTGGAACTGAAGATTTTTCTTGGCTCTAATCACAAAATAAGCTGTATGCTTTGTGATATTATAAAGCCTTTTGTAGTCTACATATCCACGGTCAAATACATAATACGCACCAGATTCATAAGGAATTACATCCATTGCATTCATGTCATTTACAGTAGCGTTTGTAATATGAATGAATGCCGGAATCTGTGTTGTTATGTCATAGAGCGTGTGAAGCTTAATACCCGCTTTTGTTGTACGAAACTTCGCCCACCAAAACACATTCAAACATAAATCAATGGTCGAAGAATCAAAAGCATAAACTTTACCGTCTATTTCAAAGTTATCGTTTGCCCGACGCTTTCGGGCAATTTCAATCAAATAATAGGCATAGTCTCCAAAGATTTTACTATCACGTTTTTCATTTGCTTTGGAAAGATTACTTCGGGTAACATTTTTTCCAAATCCCAAATGATATTTCTTCTGGCGATGTGCCTCTATAGCTAAAATCAAATCCCGAAGGCTATCGCGATTTGAAAGTTGACCAAACATCATTACCAACAATTGATTCCAACAACTGAAATGTTTTACATATTTGTTGCCTTCATACTTGGCGACAAATCCGTCAAAAACACGTTGAGGTAAAAACTCAATCATTTGTGCAAAAATATATTTTCCTGTATTCATTGCCCGTTTTTTTACATTTCGGGCAAGATAAAAAAATCAAATCGTCACGCAATATATTTGCTCGGAAAATACTGATAGAAAAGGATTTCAAAGAACTATTAATGAGTTTTAGTGGACACTAATGATGAATCGCTATTAATTAATATGTTTAATATTTTATTGTTATGGAAACAACGAATAAGTTAACCAAGCTTTCCGAAGAAAATGGAATTTTCAAAGGTGGATTTGCCTCATTAACAACAGAGCAGCTTAGTAAATTAAAAGGAGGAAGTGGGGTAACCAATAATGGAGTATGTTTAAATAAGTGCTAAAATGTAACTGTCCATATTAATTCGATTTTTAATTGAATTATGAATAAAGAAAGGGGAAGATTTCTTCCCCTTTTAATGGACTCTATTATGTGTATTAAACAGTTCTGTGTTATACCCATGAATATCAATTTTCATTTTGTAAATCAATTAATTTATTTTGTCCTATGAGGGTTAGTCAATATAACATTTTTTTTCCACATCTGCACTATGTGGTCGGATATAATGCCTTAGCAGATGACTTTATTTTTTTAACTGTGGAACTATATGAATTGTTTAGTAATACTCTTCTGGAAGATATCAACAGGCTGGAAACTCTTCATCCTGATTTCTGGAATTTACTTGTTGCAAAGAGTTTCTGTATTCCGGAACAGACAGACGAATTACAAAAAGTAAAAGATTTGGTTTATTCAATTGACCGGAATTCGGAACATTATCATCTCATTATTAATCCGACGTTGAACTGTAATTTTAAATGCTGGTACTGCTACGAAACGCATATTCCTGGTTCAAAAATGAATAAAGACACTATTGAAAAAATTAAAAGACATATTGCCAAGAAATTGAGCAACGGAATTATTAAACAATTTACTGTCAGTTGGTTTGGTGGTGAGCCGTTGCTGTATTTTAAACAAGTAATACTTCCTATGCTTGAGTTTGTTCATGAATATACAGGCAGCAGGGATATTCAATTTAATTCTGATTTTACATCAAACGGCTTATTGATCGACGACAACATTTTGTCAGCATGCAAAAACTTACACGTTACTCAGTGGCAAATAACCTTGGACGGGCATAGGAAACGGCATAATCAGGTACGCTATATCGGCCAGGGGAAAGAATCTTATGATCTTATTGTGGCAAATATTAAGCGATGCTTGCAAGCAGGTATGAAAGTAACTTGCAGAATCAACTTGTCAAAGGAAACATTAACGGAAGATGTAACGCAGATTATTGAAGATTTCTCGGATTTATCTTCAAGCGAAAAACAGTTGATTGATTTTTCCTTTAATAAAGTATGGCAAGAATCTACAGACCTTCACACAGAGATATTACAAATCATTAAATTTTTCCACGATCAAAATTTTGTGGTGAACTATAATAAGTTCATTGATACTGTCAGGAATTCTTGTTATGCGGATAAGATGAATCAGGCCACGATTAACTATAATGGAGATGTTTTCAAATGTACAGCCAGGGATTTCATTCCGGAAAGCAAGGAAGGTATATTGACAGAAAAAGGTGATATAGAATGGAATAAAAAATATTATGAAAGGATGGATGCCAAATTTCATAATCCTTCATGTTTGATTTGTAAAATCTTGCCTATATGCAATGGGGGATGTTCTCAACAGGCATTAGAGCATAAAGGGAGGGAATATTGTATTCATAATTATGACGAAAATATAAAATTAGACATCATCCGAGATAAGTTATTGTATGTTATAAATTAAATATGTCGTTATTTTTAATATATACATTATCACATATCCGATCTTTAACAATAAAATAAGGATTATAGTATGAGGCGAATATGCCAAAGCATATCCTCGTACCATGTGAGAGAATGCTTACATTTTATAATGGAGTTTCCTATAACTCTGAAAAATCAATTATAAATATATGAGATATCTTGTCATACTTACATTTCTACTGGCTAGTATTTTGCATATGCAAGCTCAGATCGTAAAAGAAGTACGTGTGAATACTGCTGGTACCATCCATACGGTCAAAATTAACGACGTTGCCGCCGTCTGTTTTTTAGCGGGCAGCACCTACAAGGTGGAAATCGAAACAGAAAAAGCAAATCAGCCCAATGTTACAGTTACAGAAACCAACCATCAGCTTGCGATAGACGTGACACACAAATTAAACTCCAAACGCTGCATTGCCTATATTACGATACCCAATAAACCGGTAACCATCATAGCCAGGAATGTAGCCAGTTGTTATACAAGCCCAAACAGCACCCTGGAACTCGATAACTTACAGTTTGACGCCCGATCGGTAGCCAGTATCAAAATGAATCTTATATCTAATGTTTTTAACTGCACGTTCAATGCCGTTGCCTATGCAGAGATGACAGGCTCTGCCAACCGGTGCAAATTTGATTTTACCTCCACCACGGATATAAAAATGGGGAATTTTAAGATCAAGGATCTGGATTTAACGGCCCACAGTGGTATTTCTATGAGTCTTTATGTAAGCAAGCAGTTGAAATCCGATGTAAATAATGTTATGCATTTTGACCTTGCAGGACATCCTCTTATTATAAACTAACGCCTCCTCTTTAATTTCAACAATATACGATTTAGGTTGAATGAAATTTACGCCTCAGCATGATCAAATGGACTGTGGTCCGGCCTGTCTTTCAATGATTGCAAGTCATTATGGGAAAGAATATAGCATACAGTTTTTACGGGAAACATGCTATCTTACCCGGGAAGGGGTGTCTTTATTGGCTATCGTCCAAGCGGCTGATAAGATGGGGATGACTACTTTGTCGGCTAAATTGACTGTCGATAAATTAATCGAACTTGTACTTAGCTCACAAGTACCAATGCCCTGTATTCTGCACTGGAACCAAAGTCATTTTGTTGTCTTACGTAAAATAAACAGAAATTCATTGACAAGAAAATATACTTTTCAACTTGCAGACCCCGGACATGGTTTTATTACGTTATCACAAGATAAATTCGAAGCATCCTGGCTTTCGGAAGATAAAGAAGGTGTGGCCATGTTTGTCGAACCCACTCCTAAATTCTATGAGCTTAATCCTCAGAAAAATGTAAAATTCTCAATACGATATTTGCTTGATTATCTGATTCCCTTCCGTAAGCATTTATCTGTCATGCTTATCCTTTTGCTGATTGGGAGTGGATTAAATTTGATTTTTCCGTTTCTGACACAAGACCTTATTGATAAAGGGATAAATCATAAGAATCTGAATCTTATTGTCCTAATCCTGATTGCACAGCTCTCTTTGTTTGTCGGAGTCATTGTTATAGAAATACTGCGTAACTGGATAACGCTTATTGTAGGAGCGCATCTTAGCATCAATATTATATCCGATTTCTTGAAAAAGATCTTTAAATTACCTATTAAGTTTTTTGATTCCAAAATGGTAGGAGACCTTCAGCAACGTATCCAGGATAATGAACGTATTGAGCATTTTATCACATCCCAAAGCATACTTACAGTATTTTCCATGATTACATTTATCGTATTCTTTGGTGTCTTGTGTTATTATAGCTATGAAATATTAGCCATTTATCTGGTTTTGACTATTGTTGCTGTATTTTGGTCATTTGCATGGTTGAAGAAAAGAAAAATTGTGGATTATTTTAGGTTTCAGGAGCAGAGCCGGAATCAAAGTTCAATATACGAAATTCTGAATGGAGTTACTGAGATGAAACTTAACCAACTTGAAGATTATAAACGAAATGAATGGGAAGAAATACAAAAGAAATTATTCAAAATTAATATCAGAATTTTGAGATTAGATCAATTCCAAAACTCAGGATTCGAGTTCTTCAATCAATTAAAGAATATTCTGGTAACATGTTTAGCTGCTTATTTTGTCGTACAGGATAAGATGACATTGGGACAATTGATGAGTGTTTCCTATATCATAGGGCAAATGAATTCTCCTGTTAATCAACTAGTCACCTTTTTTCGCTCATTACAGGATGCCCGTTTATCCTTGGAGCGTCTTAATGAAGTACAACAAATTGCAGAGGAAGAGCAGCCTAATCAAATTCATTTATTGGACAAATCCCTTAATGAGCATATAGAAAGGCACGGAATTCAGATTAATAATCTCTCATTTCAATATCAAGGGCCCATGTCTCCTTTTGTGTTAAAAGATATTGACTTGTTTATTCCCGAAGGGAAAGTTACAGCTATAGTAGGAATTAGCGGAAGTGGCAAAACAACCTTGATGAAATTATTACTTAAATTCTATGAATCAGTTCAGGGTGATATATTCTATAATGAATATAATATAAATGAGCTATCGGCAAAAAGTCTACGTGAGAATGTTGGCGTAGTTATGCAGGATGGTTTTATATTTTCCGATACAATGGAAAGAAATATTGCTACAAGCGACAGCACAATAGATAATGAAAGGTTACAGCAGGCGGTTCAAATTGCATGTATAAAGGATTTTATTGAGGAATTACCTCTTGGGTATAAAACCAAAATAGGCTCAATTGGGAATAGTATTTCCGGAGGGCAACGGCAACGCATTTTAATTGCTCGTGCCGTGTACCGAAATCCACGATATATCTTTTTGGATGAAGCAACGAGTTTTTTAGACGCTAAAAGCGAAAAAATGATCCATGATAACTTAAAAAAATTCTTTGTAGGGAAAACGGTTATTATTATTGCCCATCGCCTTTCAACTGTAAAAAATGCAGATCAAATAGTCGTTTTGGAAGAAGGAAAGATAGTTGAAATAGGGTCTCATGAAGAGTTAACACATAAACAAGGAGCTTATTATCAATTAGTAAAAAATCAATTAGAGCTAGGAAACTAAAGCAAAGCGAGGAGAAAACTGCAAATTTCATTCTCACTCCACGATACAACAAGCAGATTACAAGTTATTTTACGGGATTAATTCAAAACAAATAAGAAAATAAATTAATGACTTAATGTTCACGTTCGTGAATTTATAGGCAGAAAAGAATTAAAAATGTAGATCCGCTGATTTATATCATAGTACACAATAGTTCTTTATGCAAAGCGATGGGGACAGGGCGGCGGGATGCCACTCTGTTCTTATTTTGATTAAAGAGCATGTGTGCTTCCGCTTTTTCAGGGATCGAGAGGTTCAAACGGATTAATCTGCAGGGCTACTTCTTGGGGATAAAATTCAATTGCCCGTTTTGACACACGTTTTCCCAGACGATACGGAACCATGTTCAAATCCGTTTCGCATCGTTTTGCAAACATGCCCTGATCTTTAATATAGTTGATGTGCGATTCGGAGGAAGTCATTAGGGCTGGCCGATCCAATGGAAATCCTTTCCTAATCATGATTCTTACCGTGTTGCGTACATTGGTGTTAGTATGCCTTGCATGGGGTTCCATAATGATGGCATCTTCGGGAATCCCCCACCTTTTCATCAGGTACTTCTTCATTTCGTAGGCTTCGCAATAGGGCGTATGGTATGGGTGGACTTTTCCGCCCGAAACAATGATGAAGGGAGCCAGGTGCTTTTTGTACAAGAGAGCGCCATAAGCAGCTCTTAATCTTCCGAACGGACTGATCTCCGTGTTGAGGGTCTCCGGTCCGGCGCCTAACACCAATATTGCTGTGTAAGAATATTTTGCCCAGTTAGTATGCATTATTTTGGCATAGCTTTTTTGGTTTACTCCTTTTCCCAATGGTTCATAATCGATGGCCAGATCCCTGTCATTAAAATCCAGAATGGTTTGTACAGCGGTGAGTGGCACAGCAAAGAAAGCATTATTCCCGGAGACAATTGCTTCGATATTTTGCTGGCATGCGGGTAGGATTCCCTGGGTATAGTATGCGCTGTGTACATTGAAAGAGATGGAATCTATGGAGGCATATTCAGGTCGTTTTGCCGCTGCATACACATCGATTGCGTAATTCATCCCATTGGCATCCTGATCCCAAATGGCTTTCAGCAGGCTTTTCCCCTGAAATTTTTTTGCCAGCAGGATGTAGCACCCGGAAGGAAGGATGTGCCGTTGTATCATACTATCCAGAATAGTTCCGGGTGTATAGAGCGCTGCCAAACGGTTGCCTATGTCATCTATCTCTTCCGGGGAAAATTTAAATGCTGCAATGATCTCCGCAGAAGTGGTTGCCGCTGCTAATTTCTGTTGTTTTTCCTTACTTATTGCGCAGAGAACCGGATCGTTGGTGATGAGTTTTCTGGCTGCCGGAAGATGTTCGAGTAAAGAGACGAAATAATAGTTCTTGGTTTCAACGCTGGCCGGCGCCAATAGTTTGTAGCCGGGAACCACCTGTGCATAAGCATATATAAGGGTGGCAGTCAATAAAAAGACAATGGATAGCAGCTTCTTCATATGGTGTAATGTTGTTTGTAAGGAGGTATAAAATGTTGTATCACCTCATATCGGTTTTCTGTAGCAAATATACATAGGGGATATATGATTTCCATGGAACGGGGTTAGAAGATTTTATTCAAGGTTGATCCTTTCAATCGGGAAGGAGAGGATCCACTTCAGGGGATTTTTCGTATCTCCCAAGCTTTTTTTTTCGTGTAAAAGACAAATTCAGGATCGATTTAGCTTTTTCAGAGGCATGATGTAGGAATTTTTTTGCAGGATTTCCGTAAAGATTTTAGCGAAAAGAGGGGAAAAAGGGAATGCTGAGGACAAGACATTGGGGTTTTTTTCTATTTTTTGAGAGAGGAATTTGATTATTCAGGATGGATAATCATGATATGGGAGGGTATTTTGGATGTATTTTGGCCTTATTTTTTCATTTAGGGCAGAGTCCGGTGGATAAATGGGGGAAAAATATATTCTTATATTTCAGTTTGTTGTATGTTTTTTGAGGGAAAATAGGATAAAAAAGGGGGATAAATTTGGAATGGGAATAAAAAAGGGCTTATCTTTGCAGCCGCTTTGCCAGGGGACATGAGAGTTCCTGATCAGGGGGGCGGAAAAAAAGAGCACAAGATATTTTGCAGACCGAAAAAAAGCAGTATCTTTGCAGTCCGTTTCGCCAGGGCAGGCGGGCGAGCGATCTTTGGAAGAATGAACAACAAATGTAGTATACAAGGAAAGGTTAGAAAAGAGCTAACCGTCAAGAGCCAAAACAGGGGGTTTGTATTTCGGTTAGAGACCGGGGTACAGGCAAAATAAAAAGGAGACATCCTGAGCAGAACAAGTTTTTTCAGCGCGAGCAGAAAAGACAGAAAGAACAAAAGAGATTAATACAATGAAGAGTTTGATCCTGGCTCAGGATGAACGCTAGCGACAGGCTTAACACATGCAAGTCGAGGGGCAGCACAGGTAGCAATACTGGGTGGCGACCGGCGCACGGGTGCGTAACGCGTATGCAACCTGCCTATAAGAGGGGGATAGCCTTCTGAAAGGAAGATTAACACCGCATAAGACAAAGAAACCGCATGGTTTTTTTGTTAAATATTCATAGCTTATAGATGGGCATGCGTCTGATTAGATAGTTGGGAGGGTAACGGCCTACCAAGTCAACGATCAGTAGGGGTTCTGAGAGGAAGGTCCCCCACACCGGAACTGAGACACGGTCCGGACTCCTACGGGAGGCAGCAGTGAGGAATATTGGTCAATGGGTGAGAACCTGAACCAGCCAAGTCGCGTGAAGGAAGAATGTCTTATGGATTGTAAACTTCTTTTGCAGGAGAATAAAGTGGGATACGAGTTATCCCTTTGTAGGTATCCTGCGAATAAGGATCGGCTAACTCCGTGCCAGCAGCCGCGGTAATACGGAGGATCCGAGCGTTATCCGGATTTATTGGGTTTAAAGGGTGCGTAGGCGGTTTGTTAAGTCAGTGGTGAAAGGTTTGCGCTTAACGTAGACATTGCCATTGAAACTGGCAGACTTGAGTACAAATGAGGTAGGCGGAATGTGTTGTGTAGCGGTGAAATGCATAGATATGACACAGAACACCAATTGCGAAGGCAGCTTACTGGGATGTAACTGACGCTGATGCACGAAAGCGTGGGGATCAAACAGGATTAGATACCCTGGTAGTCCACGCAGTAAACGATGATTACTAGCTGTTAGCGATAGAATGTTAGTGGCTAAGCGAAAGCGATAAGTAATCCACCTGGGGAGTACGACCGCAAGGTTGAAACTCAAAGGAATTGACGGGGGCCCGCACAAGCGGAGGAACATGTGGTTTAATTCGATGATACGCGAGGAACCTTACCCGGGCTTGAAATGTACCCGAATAGACTGGAAACAGTTTAGCCAGCAATGGCGGGTATGTAGGTGCTGCATGGTTGTCGTCAGCTCGTGCCGTGAGGTGTCGGCTTAAGTGCCATAACGAGCGCAACCCTTATTGATAGTTACTAGCAGGTAAAGCTGAGGACTCTATTGAGACTGCCACCGTAAGGTGCGAGGAAGGTGGGGATGACGTCAAATCAGCACGGCCCTTACGTCCGGGGCGACACACGTGTTACAATGGATGGTACAGAGGGGAGCTACTTAGTGATAAGATGCCAATCTCAAAAACCATTCGTAGTTCGGATCGGAGTCTGCAACTCGACTCCGTGAAGCTGGATTCGCTAGTAATCGCGCATCAGCCATGGCGCGGTGAATACGTTCCCGGGCCTTGTACACACCGCCCGTCAAGCCATGGGAGTTGGGGGTGCCTAAAGATTGTGACCGCAAGGAACGATTAAGGGCAAAACCAGTGACTGGGGCTAAGTCGTAACAAGGTAGCCGTACCGGAAGGTGTGGCTGGAACACCTCCTTTCTGGAGAGATGTCTCTGAAACCCTTGAAAGAGGCACAAGACAAAGGTTAGGTCAAGACAGCCTGACTTGTGTACTGCAAAAGTTGTTTTTCATGATAAAAGCTGCGGAAAGAGAAAAGATGCAGCACGGATCCTCAAGGCAGGGGGAAAGAACAGTCCTATAGCTCAGTTGGTTAGAGCGCTACACTGATAATGTAGAGGTCGGCAGTTCAACTCTGCCTGGGACTACAAAAAAACAATTGGCAATGGACAGTGACAATTGGCGAAGGACGAGTCAAATAGTCAGGAGCATAAACAGTCAGGTATAATTGTCAATTATCAATTATGAATTGTATAGCATAAGGGGGATTAGCTCAGCTGGCTAGAGCATCTGCCTTGCACGCAGAGGGTCAACGGTTCGAATCCGTTATTCTCCACAAAAAGGGGACAACCAGGGGAGGTTGTTTGGCATGGGCAGGGAGCAATGCAAAGCCAGTATGGCAGGCACAGGATTGATGAGCAATTAAGAAAAAGCAGGAGCATGCTGGAATCCTCCCGGTAAAGAGCAAGCAACCCGAGCGCGGGAAGCGGAAGAGACAAGGGACAAAAGATGAAAGAAGGAGTAACATGACCACAAGGGGTCTGCACGGTAATAAACCCAGAGCGGGTTTGAGCAGTGCGCACGGTTCGAATCCGTATCACTCCACGCAAGGCGTAGAGCCAGAAGGCAACGCCGTAAGGTCTTTGACATATTGAAAAACAAGAGAGAAACGAGTAAAGTAAGGCGAAGGGTGAAAGTAGTGATACTGAGCTTAACGCAAAAGAAACAAATGAGATGTATTTTTCTGGCAACAGGGAGATACGTTTTAGACAAAAAGTAAGCAAGAGCGCAGGGTGGATGCCTTGGCTCTCGGAGGCGAAGAAGGACGTGATAAGCTGCGAAAAGCTGCGGGGAGGTGCAAATAACCGGTGATCCGCAGATGTCCGAATGGGGCAACCCATCCCGTTGAAGGCGGGATACTCGGCGAAAAGCCGGGGGCGAACGCAGGGAACTGAAACATCTTAGTACCTGTAGGAGGAGAAAACAAAAGTGATTGCGCAAGTAGTGGCGAGCGAACGCGCAGGAGCCCAAACCAAGAGTGTTTTGGCATTTTTGGGGTAATAGGACCTCGATATATAATTATAAACAGAATCAGAACCGTAATGGAAAATTGGACCAGAGGGGGTGAAAGTCCCGTATGAGTAAAGTTTATAAGAGTTAGGGGTATCCTGAGTAGCGCGGGACACGAGAAATCCTGTGTGAATTAGGCGGGACCATCCGCTAAGGCTAAATACTCCCGAGAGACCGATAGCGAACAAGTACTGTGAAGGAAAGGTGAAAAGCACCTCGAATAGAGGAGTGAAAAAGAACCTGAAACCGTGCGCTTACAAGCGGTCGGAGCATATATAATATGTGACGGCGTGCCTATTGCATAATGAACCTACGAGTTACTTTCACCGGCAAGGTTAACCCCGTCACGGGGGGAGCCGAAGCGAAAGCGAGTCTGAAAAGGGCGTTAAGTCGGTGGGAGTAGACGCGAAACCAAGTGATCTACCCTTGAGCAGGTTGAAGTCCCGGTAACACGAGATGGAGGACCGCACCGGTGAGCGTTGAAAAGCTTTCGGATGACTTGAGGGTAGGGGTGAAAGGCTAATCAAACTTGGAGATAGCTCGTACTCCCCGAAATGCATTTAGGTGCAGCCTTGAGAAAGTTTATAAGAGGTAGAGCGACTGATTGGATGCGAGGGTTTCACCGCCTATCAAGTCCAGATAAACTCCGAATGCTTATAAATGATTTTCAGGAGTGAGGGTGTGGGTGCTAAGGTCCACATCCGAGAGGAGAAGAATCCGGACCAACCGCTAAGGTCCCCAAATAGATGCTAAGTTGAACTAACGAAGTCAGACCGCAGAGACAGCTAGGATGTTGGCTTGGAAGCAGCCATTCATTTAAAGAGTGCGTAACAGCTCACTAGTCGAGCGGTCAGGCATGGATAATAATCGGGCATAAAGCATCTTACCGAAGCGATGGTCTCATATGGTAAACATATGAGAGGTAGGGGAGCATTCCTGGACAGCGTTGAAGATATTCCGTAAGGGGTGTTGGAGCGCCAGGAAAAGCAGATGTAGGTATAAGTAACGATAAAGAGAGTGAGAAACTCTCTCGCCGAAAGACTGAGGGTTCCTGAACAACGTTAATCGGATCAGGGTCAGTCGGGGCCTAAGGTGTACCTTTTTAAGAGGGGAGCCGATGGAAGAACCGGTTAATATTCCGGTACTACCTTATAGAGAGAAGTGGGGACGGAGAAGTGACAATCCGGCGTCCTGACGGAATAGGGCGTTAAAGGGGGTAGATGTTGAGAATGGCAGGCAAATCCGTCATTTGAGTCGAACCTGACAGTACAGAGAGCCTTCGGGTGATCTGAAAAGGATGTAAACAGGCTTCCAAGAAAAGCCGCTATCGTTAATTTATAAGGTACCCGTACTCTAAACGGACACACGTGGTCAAGTAGAGCATACTGAGGCGCTCGAGTGAATCACAGCTAAGGAACTAGGCAAAATAGTCCCGTAACTTCGGGAAAAGGGACGCCATCTGAATAAGGTGGCCGCAGAGAAATGGCCCAGGCGACTGTTTAACAAAAACAAAGGGCTTTGCAAAATCGAGAGATGAAGTATAAGGCCTGACACCTGCCCGGTGCTGGAAGGTTAAGAGGAGAAGTCAACCGCAAGGCGAAGCTTTGAATTGAAGCCCCAGTAAACGGCGGCCGTAACTATAACGGTCCTAAGGTAGCGAAATTCCTTGTCGGGTAAGTTCCGACCTGCACGAATGGTGTAACGATCTGGGTACTGTCTCAGCTGTGAGCTCGGTGAAATTGTAGTATCGGTGAAGATGCCGATTACCCGCAACGGGACGGAAAGACCCCGTGAACCTTTACTGCAACTTTACATTGAATTTGGGTAATTAATGTGTAGGATAGGCCGGAGACTGTGAGTCAGGCACGCTAGTGTTTGAGGAGTCGACGTTGAAATACGGCCCTTTGATTATTTGAGTTCTAATTCCCTGTTAAGGGGAGACAGTGTATGGTGGGTAGTTTGACTGGGGTGGTCGCCTCCAAAAGCGTAACGGAGGCTTCCAAAGGTGCGCTCAGTCCGATTGGTAACCGGACGAAGAGTGTAATGGCACAAGCGCGCTTGACTGAGAGACCGACAAGTCGACCAGGTAGGAAACTAGGGCATAGTGATCCGGTGGTTCCGTATGGAAGGGCCATCGCTCAAAGGATAAAAGGTACTCCGGGGATAACAGGCTGATCATTCCCAAGAGCTCAAATCGACGGAATGGTTTGGCACCTCGATGTCGGCTCGTCACATCCCGGGGCTGGAGAAGGTCCCAAGGGTTGGGCTGTTCGCCCATTAAAGTGGCACGCGAGCTGGGTTCAGAACGTCGTGAGACAGTTCGGTCCCTATCTGTTGTGGGCGTAGGAGATTTGCGAGGATCCGGCACTAGTACGAGAGGACCGTGTTGGACGAACCTACGGTTTACCGGTTGTTCCGCCAGGGGCACTGCCGGGTATCCGCGTTCGGGCAGGATAAGCGCTGAAAGCATCTAAGCGCGAAACCAACCTCAAGATAAGATCTCCATGAGGGCCGTTGAAGACGACGACGTAGATAGGCTGCAGGTGTAAAGGCAGTAATGTCAAAGCCAAGCAGTACTAATTGCCCGAAACTTTTTGTAAGTTTGTAGCTACCCAGTCAGGTAGCAAGGTGTAAGGTTCAGTAGTGCTATTGGAGCCGTTGCCAACTTTAGGGTATTTTCTTTCTTGTTTTTTGGTAAGTCATACAAAATATATTGGCAGCCTCAGGTAAAGATAAGCCGGAGGGCCAGAAGATTTAGGTGGCTATAGCGCTGGGGATCCACCTCTTCCCATTCCGAACAGAGAAGTTAAGCCCAACCACGCCGATGGTACTGCCCACAAGGTGGGAGAGTAGGTAGCCGCCACTTTTTAAGAGAGCTTCATTTGATAACAAATGAGGCTCTCTTTTTTTCCCATAACAACCTCACTCCCCTGTTCAAAATGCTGACGCTAATTTATGAAACTGTAAGGTTGGATCATCTTCTTATTGTTTCTTTAATAGAGAGATATCTCGGATAACCGATTGTAGTTTGGCAAGAAAAGCGGCACTTTCTGTCCGTGGAATGGATATAACCATGTGGCAGGTGCTCTCAAATTGTTGTTCCTGAATAGTAACATGCCAGGCTTTGATTGCAGCCATTACCTGAGGCATTTGTGCATAATCAAAGGAGAGCTGCATTGTTTGTCTGATTTCTTCTTCGCTGATTTCATTATTTGCCAGGGCATCAGTAGCCGATTGTTTGTAGGCGTGAGTCAACCCGCCTGTTCCCAACAAAACACCTCCGAAATATCTGACTACTATAATCAATACATTCGTGAGCTCATATGAATGAATCTGCCCTAAGATGGGGCGCCCTGCAGTGCCTGAGGGTTCTCCGTCATCATAGGCACGATATTGATTTTTCTCCTCGCCCAATACATAAGCATAGCAAACATGCCGTGCATCATAGAAACGTTTTCTGAATGATTCTATGATTTGCCTGATCTCCGTTTCGCTTGACACCGGCATGGCAAACGAGAGAAACTTACTCCCTTTTTCTTTGTAGATGCCTTCTGAAGTTCTTCGTAATGTACGTATGCAGTCTGACATATGCTCCTTGAATTGAATGCGTTATTTTTTTTGTAAATAAAGCTGTTTTTAATTGAGTGTTCTATTACGAATACAAGCTTCTGCCTAAAAATATGTACTTTTGTGTTGTCGTATTCCTTTGTTAATTGTCTGATTTTTTTGATAAGTATAGTATGTTCCAGACCTATAAATCTCATTATTTTAAGGCGATAGCCATGGTAGCAATACTGGGGCTGTTTTTGTCGTCTTGTTCCCGCGAGAAATATCCCGAAAGTCTAACTATAATTCCTGCTAATGCTTCGTTAGTAGCTTCTATTAATATGAAACAACTTGTTGATAAAGCTGCTTTGAGTTCATTCAAAAATCTACCATCAATCGCGATGATAACTCATGGTGGACCTGGTGGGGAGCCTATGTTGAAAACGTTAATTGACCATCCTGAAAAAAGCGGCATCGATTTTAAAACTATGTTTGTGTTTTTGTTGCCTCCTAATCAGACGGGAATCTCTTTTCCACTGCACTCTGCTTCATCTTTTGAGAAAGCCGTAGTAGCCATTGGAAAAGAGGGATATTATCCGGTAGCGATTCAAAAAGCTTCCAAATGCAAATATATCTTTTTTTCGGCACAGGACAGCATGGTCTTGGTATGGGATCATCATAAAGCATTAATCCTAATACATTCGTCTCCTCAATTAGCTTTGGCTGTGTTTGCCACTCCAGTAGCAAATAATATTCTGACAAACAGGGATTTTGTCCGTTTTTATCAAAACCAGAAAGATATTGCTTGTTGGATAAACCTGAACGAATTTCACCAATGTAGTTTTTTACCAAAAGAAACATTGGATACGCCGTTTACAAGCAAAAAATACCTTCATGCATACCTTTCTTTTGATAAAGGAAGCATTGACGGACATCTCGATTTTGTTACAAATAATGATTCTGTAGTGAGACATTCAATAGCAAAGCAACCGGAGGATAGCAGCTTTATGTCTTACCTACCTGCTAATTCCTTACTAATAGCCAAGCTGTCTGTTCTTCCTGAGATTGCATTTCCTTATCTTGCAGCAGTGAATGAATCGTCATCTTCATATCAGCAGTTTCTTCATGCATGGTCGGGAGACGCCGCGTTGTCTTTTTTCGGTTTTGCAAATTCAGATTTTCCGATTCCTCAAATGGTACTTCTGGCAACACTTCGTGACCGGAAAGGATATGACGTTTTGCTGAATGAATTGTTGCAACATTTTCAGAAGAGGAGCATGGGAGGATATACGGTAGTGTCCATCCAACCTTTTACATTATATACTGCTCTTGTGGGGCAAACAATGATGGTGACCACAAATCAGATTATGATCCGTGATTTTGTAGCTAACCGGGCATGTGATAATCCTGTACAGTCCACTGCCTGGAATGGTGCAATCCATGATCCTTTGTTTCTGTATGTTAATTTGGATTTACAAAAGTATCCTGCGGCATTAGCAGATTTCTTGAGTAATTTTGGAATAAGCTCCTTTGATGCTGTGAAACAGAATTTTATTTTCAAGGATTTACAGGTTTCTTATAATCCATCCACTAATAGAGCTTCTTGTGAATTGCGTTTGAAAGATACTACCCAAAACAGTTTGCATGTGATACTGCAGAAAGCCAATGAAGCTATTGGCTCAACTAATTAATTTATAATTGCTTGTTAAAGTGCATACAATAGAACTAACTCAGGTCGTTCCAGAACCGATTGTCGATATTGCTGCCCGGGATTTATCTGTTTGGTATACCGATCGTCGTTTCGAGCGTGGGCATCATTATTTAATTACATCAGAATCGGGAAAAGGAAAATCTTCTTTATTCGATTTTTTTTATGGCCGGCGTAATGATTTTGTCGGAACAATTTCATTTGACGGACACTCGATAAAGTCGCTCCGAACCAACGACTGGGTAGAAATCAGGCAGAATCATTTAAGTCTTGTCTTTCAGGGATTCAGACTTTTCTCCGAATTAACGGTATGGGAAAATTTGCAACTTAAGAATCAGCTGACTCATTATTTGTCTTCCGAAAAACTGAATCATTTGCTGGAGGCGATGGGAATTGCAGACAAACGAAATATTCCTTTACGATTCTTGTCCTATGGTCAGCAGCAACGGGTTGCTATTGTGCGGTCGCTTTGCCAACCATTCGACTTTTTGTTGCTTGATGAACCTTTTAGCCATCTGGATGAAATAAATCAACGTACAATTTGTCGTTTGATTTCAGAAGAAATACGAGAGCGGGGAGCAGGTTTACTTCTCTCTTCGTTAGGCGATCCCTATTTTTTTGACTTTGATGAAAAGTTAGTGTTATAGCTAAATTAAAATATTACATTTATGTTGTTGTGGCATTTATTGCGTAAGAATATTGCTATTGGTCAGCTGATAGGGTATGTGCTTGCTACGCTACTGGGTCTAACTATCGTACTGATGTCAATTCAGTTTTTTGAAGATATTCGTCCGGTCTTCAACGAAAAACAAGGTATTTTTGCGCACGATTATCTGGTAATCAGCAAAAAAGTTTCCATTTTCAGAACCTTGAAAATCACGAAGACGTCTTTTAGTAATGAAGAGATGAAAGAGATTGAAAGTCAACCCTTTGTTAAACGTATTGCCGGTTTTACCACCGCTACTTTCAGGGTTTATGCCTCGGTTGCCATGGGAGGGAAAATCGCCAATTTAGGTACTTCGCTATTTTTCGAATCCGTCCCGGATGCATTTTTAGATGTGAAACCCGGAGATTGGCAATGGAATCCAAGCAGTAATTTTATTCCTATTATTTTACCTCGGTCGTATTTGACGCTTTATAATTTTGGATTTGCTCCAAGCCAGGGACTTCCTCAGCTTTCTGGTAGTATGTTGTCTCATTTGGATCTGACGATTGAACTTTCAGGAAATAATAAGGATGCAGTTTTTCACAGCAGGATTGTCGGTTATACGGATCGTATTAATTCAATTTTGGTTCCGCAGTCATTTATGAATTGGGCAAATGATCAATTTGGTACAGGATTGAGCTTTCCATCACGACTCATTGTGGAACCTTACAACCTTACTGATCCCCGGATGGGCGATTTTTTTGCTTCACATGATTATGAGGTTGCCAATGATAAAGCTGTTGCCGGCGAAGCCTCTTCATTTTTACGTACCCTGATTTTCGTAGTGCTTACAATTGGAATGGTTATCACCTTGCTGGCACTGGGATTGATGCTGCTTAGCATAAACCTGTTGATCCAAAAGAATCATGATAAGATAGAGAATTTGGCCCTGACGGGTTATCCCACTGAATCAATTGCCCGGCCCTATCAGGGGTTGGTGATTGTGGTAAATGGTGTGATCTTCGTCTTATCACTCCTGTTGGTTACCTATTTGCGCAATTATTATATCACTTTGTTCTCTTCGTCAATGCACATTGACGATTCGCTTTGGGACTGGGGAAGCCTTATTTGGGGCGGTGGTATTATTGCTGCATTAACAGTGGTAAACAGCATTTGGATCTATTGGAAAATACGGGAGATTCGCCGTTAAAAAAAGAGTCGTCTGTAGGTCTTTCCGATAGTGTTCCCGTGAATTCCGGAGTTGTAAGGGTATTGTTTTCTGTTTGGTAGATAGAAAATTAAGTTCTAACTTTGCAACTCGCTTTTTTGACAACATAATGTCCAATTTATTAACAGTTACTCTATTCTTATTTTATGGAAGAACAACAAGAAAACATCGTGGAAGATGTAAAAAATTCCGCCGCTGAAGAACCTACACAACAAGCTGTTGAAGCCAACGACCAGCCTCAGCAAGCTGAAGAAACAACTCAACCGGTAGCAACACAGGAACCCCAAAAAGTAACTGCTCCTGCAGAAGACTTTGATTGGGATGTATATGAAAAAGGAGATATACAGGTTACTAACCGTGCAGAGCTTACAAAACAATATGACACAACCCTCAATACCATTAAGGAAAAAGAAGTTGTTGAAGGAACTGTCATTGCAATGAACAAACGTGAAGTAGTGGTCAATATCGGATTTAAATCGGATGGCATTATTTCTTTAAACGAATTTCGCTACAATCCTGATCTGAAGATCGGCGATAAAGTAGAAGTGTATATTGAAAACCAAGAAGATAAAAAAGGTCAACTTATCCTTTCCCACAAACAGGCACGTACGTCACGTTCGTGGGATCGCGTAAATGCAGCACTTGAAAATGACGAAACAATCAAGGGTTATGTAAAATGCCGTACCAAAGGAGGTATGATTGTTGACGTATTTGGCATTGAAGCTTTCTTGCCAGGCTCACAAATTGATGTTCGTCCTATCCGCGACTACGATGTGTTTGTTGGAAAAACAATGGAATTCAAAGTCGTAAAAATCAATCATGAGTTCAAGAATGTTGTTGTTTCGCACAAAGCATTAATTGAGGCTGAACTTGAACAACAAAAGAAAGAAATTATCTCAAAACTCGAAAAGGGACAAGTACTCGAAGGTACTGTGAAGAATATTACCAATTACGGTGTATTTATCGATTTGGGAGGTGTTGATGGTTTGATTCACATTACTGATCTTTCCTGGGGTCGCGTTTCACATCCGGATGAAGTAGTGAAACTGGATCAAAAACTGAACGTAGTTATTATTGATTTCGATAACGAAAAGAAACGTATTGCTTTAGGATTGAAACAACTAACTCCACACCCATGGGACGCTTTGGATGCTGATCTGAAAGTAGGAGACAAAGTAAAAGGCAAAGTAGTGGTTGTTGCCGATTATGGCGCTTTTGTTGAAATTTTGCCAGGTGTAGAAGGTTTGATCCATGTTTCGGAGATGTCATGGAGCCAGCATTTACGTAGCGCTCAGGACTTCCTGAAAGTTGGTGACGAAGTTGAAGCTGTTATTTTGACTCTTGACCGTGACGAACGTAAGATGTCATTAGGAATCAAACAATTAAAACAAGATCCTTGGGTTAATATTGAAGAAAAATATGCTGTTGGTTCGAAGCATACTGCCCGCGTCCGCAATTTTACTAACTTCGGTGTATTTGTTGAAATTGAAGAAGGCGTTGATGGCTTGATCCATATCAGCGATCTTTCATGGACACGTAAGATTAAACATCCATCCGAATTTACCCAAATTGGGGCAAATATGGATGTTGTAGTCTTGGAAATCGACAAGGATAATCGTCGTTTAAGCTTAGGCCACAAGCAACTGGAAGAAAATCCATGGGATGTTTTCGAGACAATCTTCAAAGTAGACAGTATTCACGAAGGAACCATTATTGAATTGTTAGATAAGGGCGCTGTTGTTGCTTTGCCTTATGGTGTTGAAGGTTTTGCTACTCCGAAACATTTGATTAAAGAAGACGGAACTGCGGCTAAATTGGATGAAAAATTACCGTTCAAGGTGATTGAATTCAATAAGGATGCAAAACGTATCATTGTTTCGCATAGCCGCATTCATGAAGATGAACAACGTGCTGCTGCTCCAGCTGCAGAAAAGAAAGAATCATCTCCTAAGAGAGGAAGGAAATCCGCTGGTGACGAATCAGGTTCCAGCGCTCCTACTGCACCAGTTTATGAAAAAACTACATTAGGTGATATTCAACAATTGGCTGATTTGAAGGATCAATTGTCGGAAGAAGAGCATACACAAGCTGTGAAAGCTGCTGAAGCACATGCAAAACGTGTTGCTAAAAAAGCTGCTGCTTCTGAAAACAGCGAAGAAGAAAAAGCAGCTGAATAAGCTGTTTTTATCAATATTACAAAAAGCTGCCTGTTTTAGGGCGGCTTTTTTTGTTACTTTTGTAAGCATTCTGTTAAGGATGCTTCCTGATTACATGATACTGTAAAACTACCTGATATGGCTCACATTGAAAATGATCCGAAGTATAAAGGGCTTGTTGTAAACGATGGAATTGTACAACCGCCGAGTGTGAATCCTTATTTGCAATCCCAACGGATAAAGAAAAGAAAACAATATTCTGCTGCTGAAATTGTAGACGGTATTGTTAAGGGAAATCGGGTAATTCTGAGTCAGGCTGTAACGTTAATTGAGAGTGAACTTCCAGAGCATGAGATCATTGCTCAGGAAATTATAGAGAGATGTCTTCCCTATTCAGGAAATTCGATTAAAATAGGGATTACCGGAGTGCCCGGAGCTGGAAAAAGTACTTTTATAGAGGCCTTGGGAATGTTTCTGGTTCAGCAAGGTCATCAACTGGCTGTTTTGGCTATTGACCCCAGCAGTGAAAGGACAAAAGGGAGCATACTAGGGGATAAAACCCGTATGATAGAACTGTCACGGCAACCTAATGCATTTATCCGGCCTTCGCCATCGGCAGGCACATTGGGAGGCGTTGCCCGTAAAACGCGAGAAACAATTCTGTTGTGTGAGGCGGCAGGTTTTAATACTATTTTTGTGGAGACAATGGGTGTTGGTCAATCGGAAACGGTTGTTCATTCTATGGTCGATTTCTTTTTGTTGTTACAAGTAGCCGGTACTGGTGATGAACTGCAGGGGATCAAACGGGGAATCATGGAAATGGTGGATGGAATAGCCATTAATAAGGCAGAAGAAGGCAACCTGGAACGGGTGAACCTTACCAAAGCCCAATTGGTAAATGCTTTACATATGTTTCCTTTGCCGGAATCCGGATGGACACCTAAAGTAATGACTTGCTCGGCTATGAATCATACGAATATAGATGTTATTTGGGCTATGATTCTGAGTTATATTGATTTTGTTAAAGACAATGGTTTCTTTCAACGCAATAGGACACAACAGGCGACTTACTGGATGTATGAAGCAATCAACGAGCAACTTAAAAATCATTTTTATAATGATCCTAATATTGCCCGTTGGTTGAAGGAATATGAACAAAAGATTTTTGCAAATGAAATTTTCTCTTTTGCCGCAGCTTCCCGTTTACTTGATCTTTATTTCAATCAATTATTGAAGCAGAAGGTATAACCCGCTTTTTAATCAATCGGATATTCTTCGAAGGCGTATAGAACTGTTGATAAATAGCGTTCGCCTGTATCCGGAAGTAAAGTGACTACCATTTTATCTGCATTTTCGGGTAGCTTAGCGATTTGTAAAGCTGCAAATACAGCTGCTCCGGCAGAGATACCAACGAGAAGCCCTTCTGTGCGTGCCAATTCACGGCTTGTTTTGATGGCATCGTCATCACTTACCTGAACAATATGGTCTACCCAGCGTGGTTCGTAATTGACCGGCTGAAATCCTGCCCCAATGCCTTGAATTTTGTGGGGCCCCGGAGATCCACCTGACAATACGGGTGAATTTTTAGGCTCTACGGCTACAATTTGGACGTTTGGATTATGTGTCTTTAGTGTTTCGCCAACACCAGTCACCGTGCCTCCTGTGCCTACTCCAGCCACAAAAATATCCACATGTCCTTCTGTATCTCTCCAGATTTCTTCTCCAGTTGTCTTTTTGTGTATGATTGGATTAGCGGGGTTTTCAAACTGCTGTAGAATGACTGCTCCCGGGGTTTTTTCTTTCAATTCATTAGCTACACGGATTGCCCCTTTCATACCTTCCGGACCCGGAGTCAATACGATTTCTGCGCCTAATGCTTTCAATAAGTTGCGTCTTTCAATACTCATTGTTTCCGGCATGGTGAGGATCAGATGATACCCTTTTACGGTTGCTACCCATGCTAGCCCAATGCCGGTATTCCCGCTTGTGGGTTCAATGATGGTTGCTCCAGGTTTTAAAGTCCCATTCTCTTCTGCTGCCTGAATCATCGCATTAGCGATACGGTCTTTGACACTACCTCCGGGATTGAAAAATTCTAATTTCAGAATAAGAGGATTCTTTAAACCATGATTTTTACTGAAGTGCTTTGCTTCCAGTAATGGTGTGTTACCGATTAAATCGGTCAACTGAGAAGCTATTCTTGTTGTTGTCATAATATGTCTTGTTTAGAGTTTATCGAATGCTTGAGCAAAATCAGCAATAATATCATCAATGTGTTCAATACCGACGGATACTCTTAATAAACCGGCTTCAACACCTGATGCCTTTTGTTCTTCTGCTGACAATTGCTCGTGTGTGGTAGATGCCGGGTGAATAATCAGTGATTTGGCATCGCCCACATTGGCTAAGTGACTTAATAATTTTACGTTGTTAATTAAAGTGTCTGCATTTTTTGGATCACCTTTGACTTTGAAGGTTAGGACACCGCCAAAGCCTTTTTTGAAATATTTCAAAGCAAGTTTGTGATACAGACTGCTTTCGAGTCCCGGATAATGTACATATTCTACTTTGGGGTGTTGTTCAAGCCATTGGGCTAGTTTTAATGCATTTTGCACGTGTCTTTCTACCCGTAACGAAAGCGTTTCCAGTCCTTGCAATAGCAGGAATGAGTTGAATGGACTAATGACATTTCCCCAGTCGCGCAGTCCTTCTACACGGGCGCGAAGAGTGAAAGCTATATTACCAAAAGGACCGCCAGTCCCAAATACATCCCAGAAAACCAGCCCGTGATAGCTTTCGGAAGGTTCTGTAAAGGCTGGGAATTTTCCATTCCCCCAGTTGAACTTACCGCTATCGATGATGACACCTCCCAGCGATGTGCCATGTCCGCCGATCCATTTAGTGGCCGATTCAACGACCACAGAGGCTCCATGTTCCAAAGGTCTGAAGATGGCTCCGCCAGCTCCGAATGTATTATCTACAATTAATGGGATCTGATGAAGATCTGCAACTGCTGCGATAGCTTCAAAATCCGGAATATTAAGATCCGGATTACCAATGGTTTCCACATAAAGTGCTTTGGTTTTTTCGTCAATCCGTTTTTCAAATTCT
Organism: Microbacter margulisiae; assembly: GCF_014192515.1. Lineage (NCBI taxonomy): Bacteria > Pseudomonadati > Bacteroidota > Bacteroidia > Bacteroidales > Porphyromonadaceae > Microbacter > Microbacter margulisiae. The sequence continues at coordinate 724,327 of NZ_JACHYB010000002.1, read as the reverse complement.
TCCGGATCGTCGTTAGGTGTGAAACGTACTTCGACGCCTAATCGTTTGAATTGATTCTTGAATTGATTGTAAGTACCACCATAGAGGTGTGATGTTGAGACAAAATTATCGCCAGCTTCGATGATGTTATTAAGTGCTATGAATTGTGCCGATTGACCGGAAGATGTGGCCAAAGCGCTTAGGCCTCCTTCAAGGGCGGCGACTCTTTTTTCAAACACATCCGTTGTGGGATTCATCAAACGTGTATAGATGTTCCCAAATTTACGTAATGCAAACAAATCTGCCCCATGTTGAGCATCGTCAAAAAGGTAAGAACTTGTTTGATAAATAGGAACGGCGCGGGAACGTGTTAATGGGTCGACTTCTTGTCCTGCATGTACTTGTAGTGTTTCAAATTTTAATGATGAATTAGCCATAATGAGTGTGTTATAAATATTTTGTTGATTACAAAGATACAGCAAGAATAAATTACTTCACAATACCATGATCATGGTAATTTTTAGCTAATAGAACATCAGAAGCAGCATTATGGCTTTTTATCCTTTTAAATCGAAAATCAATAACATTGAAAAATGAGAAGACTGCCATGGGAAATGTCCAGTCGAAAAGAATCGGTTAAACTCTCGTTCAGGGTTCCTTGCCACCAATTTGTCAGTGGTCTATTGTTCAATGGATATTTTAATCCATAAGATGTAATTTGTTGGGTAGGATCAATGGAGAATAAAGAGATTTGTTGTCCGGGATAGCTTTTAATTATTTTGGAATCACTAACGACGATGAAAATACCAAAATCGGTCATCATACGAATAGAGGGAAGATATGTGGCATAATCGGCCAAAAGAGAAATGTTTCCCAGTGTGTGATCTTCGCGTAATCCTGTAGCTCCCAGAATAGTGATATTTGAAGCGTCTTGTCCCAGACAAAAACGAAATCCTTTGGTCAGATCGTTTGTTTCCTGATCAGGACTATGTACCAATCGATCATGAAAACGGACTCTCACCTCTGGACTGATACTGTCGAAATCACCTACAATATAATCGGGTTCCTTCCCAAAATCGAGTAATTTTTGCGATGCGCCATCACAGCAAACTATCTTATGCGCTTTTTCTAAACATGCCAGGGCTTGTGGATGAGAAGGAAAGAGCCCATCTGCTAAAAGAACGTATGAAATTGAGGATTGAGTCATAATCAGTATTGGCTAAATCCATGCAGGTCTTCATATCATGTATTCGGCGACAGAAAGAATTCCGGCCCGGAGTGCATATTTTGTAGCCTCATGGATGTTATTGACTTCTAACTTATGAAAGATGTTTTTTCGGTGTGTATTGATGGTATGAAAACTCAGATTCTTCTCTGCAGCAATTTCTTTCGTTGTTTTTCCAAGCGACATCATGCGCAGAATGGATTGTTCTGTTTCACTCAGGATAGGTTTATTCTGACTGTAATCAAGGTTATTTTCTGCTATCGTCTGAATTGTTCTTTCATCCAAATAACGTTTCTGTGCTATATTTAGCCGAATAGCCGTTTTACACTCATCTAATGAGGCTTCTTTCAATAACACGCTGATAGTCTCAGATGAGGTGTCGATACGTCTCAGAAACTCCAGACTCAATTCATCCGAAAAAATAATCCATCGGGTTAAAGGATATCGTTGAGCCATGTTGAGCAACTCCCCTATATCATTAAAGTCGGCAAGCGTATAATCCAGAATAACAATTGTTTCTGAAGTTTGTCGTAAGACGGTGCGTAAATCACTTTTTGTGTAAACATCGGTCGTGACATGAGAAGGAAATGTTTTCGCAAGAAGCGTTTTTATTCCCAAATGTGTGATTTCCTGATTATCAAACAAGATGAATGCCACTTTATTCATATCATGCTGTGTATGTTACAAACTATTGTTCATCAGGCATCACGCTAAACAGAGGTACACTTTCTACCGTTACACTGGTTGGGTCAAGCCCCAGTATTTGTGTATCCGAAGTAGAGAATCGTTTCATGAAATAATAAAAGGAAAGAATTGTTTTCTTGACAGGTGGCAGTTTTGTGTCTCCCTGTAAAATACGTTCCACAACCACAAATCTGAAATCACCTCCAATGTGATGATTATACAATGATGGATAACGGCTTGCCAGAGAAACCATGCCCTTTTCTTCCATTTCCAGTGCAATCTGGCGGATATATTTATCGATATGGATCCCTAACTTAAAGCCTGCATTGATATCGATACGGAATATCTTTTGCTGAGAAAACGTCTTAACCGTATAACTGAATTCATAAGGTTCGTCACTGCGTGAAAGATATACAAACCAATAGGTGTCAGCTCTCTTGGGGAGCAGGTGGATTAATGAGTAAATTACTTTTCGTTCTATTTCATTTGGATATTTTGCCCGAGTCACATACACCAGGTGAGTGGCAAATTTCGGAATGGTGGTGTCTGTACTTATTTCTTCCAAAACAGGAATGGTTGATTTGATGGGCTGATAGGTTACGGCGCGGTTTTTAATTCGACGACCGTTGTACCACACATACATAAATACGAATATAATGCCTGCAATAATAATAGTTGCAAAACCTCCGTGAGCAAATTTATTCAGGTTTGCAATCAGAAAGTTTGTTTCTACTGTTAAGAAGAATGCTGTGATGGTAATGCTGATCCATAATGAAATATGCTGCATTCTGAAATAGAGGAAAAGCAACATGGTTGTCATCAGCATGGTGATAGTGATGGATAATCCGTAGGCTGCTTCCATATTGTTGGACGATCGGAATGCCAATACAATGGCAAGGCATAGCGTTAGCAGAATGTAATTAACCATAGGGATATACATCTGCCCTTTTACTTCGGTAGGATATTTAATATAGATATTTGGCCAGATATCCATTGAAATAGCTTCGCTGATAATGGTATATGATCCACTGATCATAGCCTGACTGGCTATAATTGCTGCTAAGGTGGCCATGAGTACCCCAAAAGGTGAAAACCAAGTAGGCATCATGGCAAAGAAAGGATTAACTGAGCCTGACATGGATGAAGCGTGAGTCAGGATCCAAGCGCCTTGTCCCAGATAATTAAGGATGAGCGATGATTTGACAAAGATCCATGAGACTCGTATATTGTTCATCCCGCAATGTCCAAGATCCGAATAGAGGGCTTCTGCTCCTGTAGTAGCCAGAAATACGGCACCTAAGATGACATAGGCGCTTGGAACTTCCCGCAAGAACCGGAAAGCATATATTGGATTAAATGCTTTTGCTATTTCCGGATATTGTAAGAATCCGATGATTCCTAATGTGGCAAGCATGGAAAACCAAATTAGCATGATGCTGCCGAAATATTTACCGAGCCAGGCCGTCCCGAAAGGTTGAATAAGAAACAACACAAGTAGAATGGCAATCGTTACAGGGATAATGGGGACAACTGATAAAACGCCATGCACACCTTCTATAGCCGAAATCACTGTAATAGAAGGCGTGATAACGCCGTCGGCAAGTAGGGTGGCTGCTCCGATGGCAGCGATGATGTAGGCCCAACGGTATTTTTTCCGAATTAAGGCGAACAGCGACATGATGCCACCTTCTCCCTTATTATTGGCCCGTAACGTAATAATGACATATTTGACAGTGGTTTGTAGCGTCAGTGTCCAGATGATACATGAAAGCGCTCCGATAATGGCATTTGCATTCAGGTATGCTTTGGGCAGGCCGTCGTAAATAGCCTGCATCACATAGAGAGGGGAGGTGCCGATGTCACCGTACACAATGCCGATGGCGACGATAAGTCCGATAATACCAAAAGGAACTTGTTTTCTTGTTTGTGTCATATTCGTTTTGTTGAAAAGTGCAGCTAAGTTACATGTTTCTTTGAAAAAAAGGAAAGCATACGCAGTGATTGCCTAGTTATTATTGTACGTCATTTCCCTGAAGAACTCCCATATTACGATGCCGGCTGTAACGGAAACGTTGAGTGAATGCTTAGTGCCATATTGTGGTAATTCAATGCAACCTTGGCACATATCCACAACATCCTGTTGAACACCTTTTACTTCGTTTCCGAGGATGACGGCATATTTTTGTCCTGTTTGTAAATGTAAATGATTGAGCATGATACTTCCTTCAGCCTGTTCAATGGCAAAAACAGTGTAGCCCTCTTTTTGTAACTGAACAACGGCATCTTCTGTCTGTCTAAAATAATACCAGTCGACAGAAAACTCTGCTCCAAGGGCTGATTTATGAATTTCGGCATGAGGAGGTTGTGCCGTAATGCCGCAAAGATAAACGGCTTGTATCAGGTAAGCATCGGCTGTGCGAAATACGGAACCCACATTGTGCAGGCTGCGTACGTTGTCGAGAACTACCACCAGGGGAAGTTTCTCTGCCTCCTTGAATTCGTCTGTGGAAAGACGATTGAGTTCCGTTATCTTAAGTTTACGCATCGTTTTATTTCACTTCCACGCCGTTGGTGACTTTCGCTCTCGGCTGAATCAATATTAGTTTGCCGTCGGCATCTTCAGCGGAAAGGATCATTCCTTCGCTCATAACGCCACGAAGTTTCTTGGGCTCGAAGTTAGCTATGAAACAGACTTGTGTCCCTATCAGTTCTTCGGGATTGGGATAATATTTGGCAATGCCTGACAGGATGGTGCGTTCCTGTAATCCGTCTGCAATGCGGAATTGTAACAGCTTGTCGGCTTTCGGCACTTTCTGGCAATCGAGGACGGTACCCACGCGGATATCCATTTTCGTGAAGTCTTCGAATGCCACGTTCTCTTTCACAGGGTTGGCTTTGAAGGCGGCTGCTTCGTTGGCCTTTTTCGTGTTGAGCAGTTTCTGTATCTGGGCTTCTACTACGTTATCCTCTATTTTTTCAAAAAGAAGGGTAGCTTGGTTCAATGTATGGCCTTCGAGCAGAAGGGAGAAACTTCCCAAGGCGCTCCATTCCCATTGTTGCAAGCCGATCATGTCGCGCAGTTTTTCTGCTGAGAAAGGTAGGAACGGTTCAAATGCTATGGCAAGGTTGGCTGTAATCTGCAGGCTCAGGTTCATGATGGTGGCGACGCGGGACATATCTGTTTTGGCCAGCTTCCAGGGCTCCATGTCAGCCAGGTATTTATTGCCGATACGGGCGAGATTCATCGCTTCCTTCAACGCATCGCGGAACCGGTAGGTGTCGAGCAGATGCTCCATTTCAGCTTTGACGGCTACGAATTCGTTTATCGTTTGTTGGTCATATTCGTTGAAGTTGCCTTTTGCAGGTACTTTCCCGTCAAAATATTTTTGTGTCAGCACCAGTGCGCGGTTTACAAAGTTACCGAATATGGCTACCAACTCGTTGTTGTTGCGTGCCTGAAAGTCTTTCCATGTGAAGTCGTTGTCCTTGGTTTCGGGAGCGTTGGCGGTGAGTACGTAGCGCAACACATCCTGCTTGCCGGGAAATTCTTCAAGGTATTCGTGGAGCCACACTGCCCAGTTGCGGGAAGTGGATATTTTGTCCCCTTCGAGGTTAAGAAACTCATTTGCCGGAACGTTATCGGGTAGAATATAAGAACCTTCGGCTTTGAGCATTGAGGGGAAGACGATGCAATGAAAGACGATGTTGTCTTTCCCAATGAAATGTACCATCTTGGTTTCCGGGTCTTTCCACCATTTTTCCCATGTGTCGGGGAGTAATTCTTTTGTGTTGGAGATGTAGCCTATCGGGGCATCGAACCAGACGTAGAGCACTTTGCCCTTGGCATCTTCGAGGGGAACGGGAACGCCCCAGTCGAGGTCGCGACTTACGGCGCGGGGTTGCAGTCCCATATCCAGCCACGATTTGCACTGCCCGTACACGTTGGGTTTCCATTCTTTATGGTTTTCGAGAATCCATTCGCGCAGCCATGCTTCGTGCTTGTCGAGAGGAAGATACCAGTGGGTGGTTTCCTTCAGCACGGGACTGCTGCCGCTGATAGCTGACTTTGGGTTGATCAGGTCGAGCGGACTGAGCGATGTGCCGCATGATTCGCACTGGTCGCCATAAGCTCTTTCGTTGCCGCAATGGGGGCATTGGCCAGTGATGTAGCGGTCGGCAAGGAACTGTTGTGCTTCTTCATCGTAATATTGCTCGGAGGTCTTGGTGATGAATTCACCTTTGTCATAGAGTGTCTTGAAAAAGTCAGAAGCGGTCTGGTGGTGAATACGGGAAGTTGTGCGGGAATAGATGTCGAATGATATGCCGAATTCTTCGAACGAACGCTTGATGATAGAGTGGTACCGGTCGACTACTGCCTGAGGGGAGATGCCTTCATTGCGGGCTTTGATGGTGATGGGAACCCCGTGTTCGTCGGAGCCTCCGATCATGATTACTTCTTCTCCCCTGAGCCGGAGATAACGTGCATAAATGTCGGCAGGTACGTATACGCCTGCCAGGTGGCCGATGTGTACAGGCCCGTTGGCATAGGGCAGTGCAGTAGTGATTAGTGTTCGTTTAAATTGTTGAGCCATTGTGGTATGTATGGTTTGTTTTGAATGTACTGTTGTTGATTTTAAGGAAGGATATTCCGCGTATATCTGTTGTGCAACGGGTTGTCGTGTGAGTGGCAGATTGCAAACAGATTAGAAAAAGCGCACAAAGATACAAAAACTACTTCATAATACCTTTTGTGGAGGAGCCTGAAGTGTTAAACGGGTGGATTTCAATATTCCGGCTGCTTTAATGCTTTGTTTAGGACTTATTGAACAGGGGTGAATAAATATTGACAATTATGCCTTTTTGTTTTTGTTTATGTGAATATTTTTTTACCTTTGCCATGCAGGCCTTGGTTGAATAAAATGGCTGAGCCTGGAAGCACGGGGTTGTGTATCGTGTTCTTCAGTTAAATAGCTGTTTTTTGTGGGGGTGTGGCTGTGCTGATTTATGTGTGTATCGATTTTTTAGTATTAATCAATTAAAACATTTTTCAATGAGTAGCATCTTGCATCGCATTAAAGCGAATTTGTATGACAATCTTCTGACTGAAGATCCGAATGATTTTGTGGCAAGGGTAAGTTCCGAACGTACGCTCGATGTAGCTGACATTGCCAATGCCGCTGTGACACGTGGCGGCGCTTCCGTATCGGCTGTCGATATGGAGCATCATGTGAATCTTTTTTTTAAGGAAATGACCTATCAGCTGTGTGACGGATTCTCTGTCAACACTGGTTATTTCACGGCAGCGCCACTGATTAAAGGTGTATTCAACAGTCCTGTGGAAGGTTTTGACCCTGCCAAGCACAGTGTGATTTTCCAGTTCAATCAGGGTGACGTAATGCGCAAAGAGATTTCGAACATCGAGGTTCAAATCATGGGTGTGGCCGAAAGTGGCATGTCAATTGTGCAGGTGACCGATGTGAAGACAGGGGAGGTGAATGGTGTCATCACGCCGGGGCGCAACCTGAAAATCAAGGGCAGCAAGATTAAACTGGCTGGGAGCGATCCCTCCATCGGTATTTATTTCACCAACGAAACCACAGGCGATGTCGTCAAAGTAGATACCTCCGATGTGGTGATCAACAATCCTTCAGAACTGATGATCATTACGCCTTCTCTTCCGGCAGGCACATACACCCTGAAGATGACAAGCCAATTCACTAATAGTTCTTTGCTGAAAGAACCCCGCACGGCGATATTTGACAAGGTACTATCCGTAAAATGATTGTAGCGGATGGCACTACAGCACGATAGTGGATGACGCTACAGTGCGCTCAATGTCATTAAGTTAGCGATATAATTATCTGATTATCAACAATAAACGCTTGTGTATATGAGTTGTTTTTTGTATATTTGTTTCAGAATCAAATAGTTATTATCATGAAAAAAAACGCCGGAAAGTATATTGGAACTGATAAGGAAAAGAGTATTTTCGCAAGAAATAGTTTTACAGTTCAAAATGTTAGAGACAGATTTTACAAGAAACAGGAAGCAATCATTTCATAGTGCTATTGTCTTTATGATAAATTTTCTCACTAAAAGTCTTTCGGTTGAGATAACTAACTTTATTAGTTTCATAAAGTACAATATGCCTGGTGCTTCGATAAATGGTATTACAAAAAGTGCTTTTGTACAGTATCGTAAAAAGATAAAGCCGGAAGTGTTTAAGTCACTTTCAGATAGTTTGATTGAGGAGTTTTATACAGACAATCATTGCTGTCCCATTAAAATCTAAGGAAGCTCTTTGAAATATTTGAAATTTAGTTCATTACTGGGTTTTTTCGATTAAACGGATTTCAATTTGCACTTTTGCAATACTTAAACAGATTTGTAAATGCATAAGGAAAAATACGTTTTCGCTCAGTTAGCCTCTTTCTTGGATCGGAATAAGTTCAACTACATTGTTCGCAAGTTCGATGGCGACAAATATGTAACGCATTTTAAATGCTGGAATCAATTACTTGCTCTGATGTTCGGACAACTGTCCAACCGAGAAAGTTTATGAGATTTGATTGTCGCACTTGATGCTCATCACTCCAAATCTTACCATTTGGGTTTTGGCAAAAATGTTTCAAAATCATCTCTGGCAAGAGCCAATCAAGACAGAGATTATCACATTTTTGAAGAGTATGCTTACTACCTGATAAACGACGCGAGAGAGAAACGAGTTTCTGACATTTTCAAACTTGGTGGTAATGTCTACGCTTTCGATTCAACAACGATTGACTTATGTCTTTCAGCCTTCTGGTGGGTGAAGTTCCGTAAGAAGAAAGGTGGGATCAAAGTACATACATTATACGATGTAGAAACACAGATACCAGCATTTTTCCATATCACTGAAGCGTCAGTACATGACTCAAAGGCAATGAAAGAAATTCCGTATGAATCAGGATCATATTATATATTTGACAGAGCGTACAACAGCTTCAAAATGCTGTATAAGATTCATCAGATAGAAGCTTTCTTTGTTGTTAGAGCCAAGAAGAACCTGCAATACAAATCCATCAAATGGAGACGCAGGTTACCTGAGAATGTGCTTTCAGATGTGATGATTGAATTGACGGGATTTTATCCAAGTCAATACTATCCGGGAACTCTTCGTTTGGTCAGATACTGGGATGAAGAACAAGAACGTGAGTTTGTTTTCTTAACCAATGCGATGCATATTTCAGCTCTTCATGTTGCCGAACTTTACAAGAACCGCTGGCAAGTTGAGCTGTTCTTCAAATGGTTGAAACAACATCTGAAAATAAAGAAATTTTGGGGTACAACTGAAAACGCTGTTCGGATTCAAATCTACGTAGCTATATGCACATATTGTCTGGTGGCAATAATCCAAAAGGACATGCAACTTGACAGTAGTACATATGAGATTTTGCAGATATTGAGTATGTCATTAACTGATAAAACTCATCTTCGGGACCTCTTCGAGAGAACTAAATTCCAAAATGACAAAGATCGTTTTAGGCTTAATGTGCCAAGTTTATTTGATTTTTAATTCGCCCCAATTTTAATGGGACACTAGTGACAGACAATGATGCATCGATAAAGCTCTGGAATGGATTTAGGTTGTTGGCTATTGATGGGTCAAGATTGGTTTTGCCCGATACTCAGGAGTTGGAAAGCATTTATGGCAGGACTAAAAACCAATCTGAAACCGGGGTGGTACAGGCCAGAATATCGGTATTGTACGATGTTTTGAATCGGTTTGCCATAGATGGTGTTTTAGCTCCACTGTCAACTGGAGAGAGTGTTTTGGCGTTGAATCATTTGGTTTTTGCAAAAGCTAACGACTTGATTATTTACGATAGAGGTTATCCTTCTTTCAATTTGATTTATGAGCATTTTGAAAAAGGAGTAGATTTTCTCATCCGGGTTAAAGCTGATTTTAGTAACCTCACCCGGGAATTTTACCAGAGTGGACTACAGTCAGCTATTGCTCGAATGCAACCTGGAAAGAACATAAAACTTTCAGATAAGCCGTATTCGAAAAATACATTCAAAGATGTCCGGCTGGTTCGGGTTGAACTACCTGATGGAGAAATAGAAATACTGATAACCTCTTTGTCTGACACACAAAAATATCCAAACTTTCTATTTAAAGAACTGTATTTTTTAAGATGGGGAATCGAAACGTTTTATGATGAATTGAAGAACAAGATAAAAATAGAACATTTTTCAGGCTATTCAGAGCATTGTATATTGCAGGATTTTTATGCAGCCTTATTTGTGTCAAACGTTCAGAGTTTAATCGTTGGAGACATAAATGATGAATTAGCCAAAGAATCAACCAAATATCAATATCAATACAAAGTCAATAGCAATTTATCATACGGCTTTCTCAAAGACAGGATAATTTTACTGTTTTTCTCGGAAAAGGATATGAACGAAATAGTATCAGAACTCAAAGCGTTGTTTAAAAAACACACGATACCAATACGACCAAATAGAAGATTTGAAAGAGATACTGACAAATACAGAAAAAGAGGTAAACCGAAGTTGCTGAAAAACAATAAAAATACTTTCTGATGGCCTTAACTTAATGACATTGACAGTGCGATAGTAGGTGACGCTATAAGCCGATAGTGGGTGATGCTATCGCCCGACACATGATATAAGAAACTTTAGGCAGGGATTCCATAGTAGGAGTCCCTGTTTAACCCAAGTATGGAGAACCCCGAAAATCCAAAAAAGAGTAGGGAGCCTAAGCCGAAAAGCTAACGAGTAGGCGCAACTAAATACGATATTAATATGGATATAAGAGAATTACAAAACGGGAATTGGGTTTTGCACAATGGGGAACGTGCAACAGTATTGGGATTTGATCATAATGTAAACCCACCAAAGCCAATTCAATTAAATGATTCAAAATATTATGGTGAGAATGAAATTGGTCCGATGCCGTTGGATGAAGAATTGCTTATAGAATTAGAATTTACGGTTGTTCCTACTGGATATTCCAGAGGTTCTTTGCTTCTTGATGTACCTGTTAATGGTAGTTATAGTATTCTTCAGAACCCTATTACAGATCCAAATCTTCATCAGCCAATCCGGTATGTTCATACACTGCAAAATCTTTTATTGGCTATAGATTCACAAAACTCATAATTTTTGACTTGCCTGAAGATGTATCACTGGCCGGATGACGAGACGTTGTTCGGCCATTATATTTTACAACAATGAATGGCGGCTCTTTCAGCTTTTTTCTGCAACTTTGTAAGAGATTTAAAGATCATTCTACCTTCCGATATTTACCTATAAATGAATCCTTATGAAGAAACGTGTATTCATGCTTTTGATGGCCGCAATGACAGGATTGATAGCCATGGCGCAAGATCTGGAAGCGCCCGGACAAGTGACAACCCTTGAAGATGTGAACAGAACGCCGGAGCCTTTCATGTATTCGGTAACCACCCTAACGTCGCAGGACTTGAAATGGAGCATGCACTATGCGGGCAGCTATGGACAGAATGTTGAGGGCCCTTTCGGATACGAAGGCGTCAGCCAGCAAATTGCTGTGAAAGGCTATCTGGGCAATCGGCTTACACTTTTGGCCAATGCCTCTCTGGGTATTCCCAATGAAGGAGGTAATGTGACCAGTGCCCAACAGGTGGAGGTGATCCGTGATCTTATCGGGGGCAAAAGGCTAATGGGTCTTCGTATAGGTCTTGGACTGGGCGTAAGCAATGACTTTAGCAATGCCAAGTCTCTGCTGAGCCGATTGACGCTTGCTTATGATATGCCTTACCTGAAACTGAGCGGGAATGCCTTGTTTGAACACACCTTCCTGAAAGGTCGCGACCCCTTGGATGTCATCATCAATCTTGGAGCACAATACTGTGTGGCCGGTAATCTGTATGCCGGACTGGAAGCGGTAGGGCAAGATCTGGAAGGCTTCTGGGAAACGGATGAAGCCGAGGGTGGTGCCAAAATGCTCGTCGGGCCATCCCTGAGCCTGGCGCCAAAAAAGTCGAGGCTTTCGTTTTCGCTTTGTGGAGGCCCCGAGATACGCGCCACCCATAGCCAGATGACCAATCCCTATGCCATACGGGAACTGCCTGTGCAATCCGGTTTTGTGGTCATGGGTAGTGTGATCTTCAATTTGCAGGGTTCCTGAGTGCATCTTTAATTTCAAACTATTATGATTCATACTGAAAATCACCTGAAGAATTCGGATTTCATCACTGATGTTGTGATCGGGATGAGCGACGGGCTGACTGTTCCTTTTGCTTTAGCGGCTGGTGTAAGCAGCGCCGTGGCCAGCAATCACATTGTGACTACCGCGGGCATTGCCGAGGTAATAGCAGGATGCATCGCTATGGGGCTTGGAGGTTATCTGGCGGGCAAGACCGAGTGGGATCACTATAAATCGGAACGTGCCAAAGAAGAATACGAAGTAGAGTTTATCCCCGAGAAGGAAAAAGAAGAGATAAAAGAGATTTTTGCAGCGTATGGATTCAGCGAGGATTTCCAGACCCGCCTGGCTGAAGAGCTGTCGAGGGACAAGGAGAAATGGGTGGACTTTATGATGAAGTATGAGCTGGGGCTTGAACGCCCCGATCCCAATCGTGCCTCCAAGAGCGCCATCACGATTGGTTTGAGCTATGTGGTCGGAGGGATGATCCCTCTTTCACCCTATTTCTTTACTGCTACTCCTGCAATGGGGCTGCACATTTCAGCCATCATCACGTTAATTTGTTTGTTTGTGTTCGGCTTTGTCAAAAGCAAAGTCACTGGACAACCCTTGTTTACAGGTGCGTTGAAAGTAATGATTATCGGAGCGTTGGCTGCTGCAGCTGCTTTTGTTGTGGCCAGGCTGTTTGCCTAACCTCCCCATCCGTCGCGGTCGAGATTCCGGTAGTTAATGGCTTCGGCGATGTGGTGTCCAAGCACTTTGTCACTACCTTCGAGATCCGCTATGGTACGCGATACCTTCAGGATGCGGTCATATGCTCTTGCCGAAAGATTGAGTCGCTGCATGGCATTCTTCAGTAGTGCCGAACCTGAGGCATCGGGTTGTGCATACTGCCGTAATAGCTTTGAACTCATTTGTGCATTGCAATAGATACCTCTTGTCTCTTTAAAACGATTTTCCTGAATATACCGCGCTTTCATGACACGCTCGCGGATTGCACTACTGGGCTCAGGCTGTGCTGAGCCGGCCAGTTTGTCGAAAGGCACCGGAACGATTTCAATCTGAATATCAATGCGATCGAGCAATGGGCCTGAGATTCGTCCCAGGTATTTTTGGATGGCACCTGGTGAACAAACGCATTCCCTGTCGGGATGGTTGTGATAGCCGCATGGACAGGGATTCATCGAAGCCACCAGCATGAAGCTCGCGGGATATTCAATAGCGAACTTGGCGCGCGAAATGCAAATCTTACGTTCTTCCAGTGGTTGTCGTAATACTTCCAGTACGCTGCGCTTAAATTCAGGTAATTCATCCAGAAAAAGTACCCCATTGTGTGCCAGGGAAATCTCTCCAGGTTGAGGGAAAGTACCACCCCCTACCAGGGCAACGTCGGAAATGGTATGGTGGGGATTTCGGAAAGGTCGCTGTGCCAACAACGAAATATTGGTTCCCATCTTTCCTGCTACCGAATGAATTTTGGTTGTTTCCAATGCTTCGTGAAGCGACAAAGGAGGAAGAATGGAGGGAATACGTTGCGCCATCATGGATTTTCCCGCGCCCGGGGGACCTACCATAATCAGATTGTGACCACCGGCAGCTGCTACTTCAATAGCCCGTTTCACGCTTTCCTGACCGCGCACATCGGCAAAGTCCGATTCGAAAAGTCCTATCTGTTCCATAAATTCCTGCCGGGTATCCACTATGGTTGGCTCAATTGTGATATCACCATTGAGAAAATCGAGCACCTCTTTGATAGTTTCTGCACCATAGATAGAGATATTGTTGACCACAGCAGCTTCGCGTGCATTTTGTTTAGGAACAATCATTCCTTTAAAGCCTTCTTCACGCGCCTTGATGGCGATCGGAAGCATCCCTTTCACAGGTTGCAGCGTCCCGTCAAGTGAAAGTTCTCCCATGATGAGATATTGATCCAGTTCATCGCTTTTAATCGTTTTCGAAGCAGCCAGAATTCCGATAGCGAGTGGTAGATCGTATGCAGAACCTTCTTTGCGGATATCTGCCGGAGCCATGTTGATCACCACCTGGTGACGCGGAAATTCGATGTTATTGACCTGCAATGCTGAAATGATGCGTTGTTGACTCTCTTTGACGGCGTTATCGGGTAAGCCGACCAATAAAAAACGGATTCCCCGCGATACATTTACCTCGATGGTTACAATGGTTGCATGAATGCCATGCACAGCTGCTCCGAACGTTTTGACTAACATGGTGTAAGCAAAATTAGCATTTATATGCATACAAAAGTACTAATGTTTGCTTAATATCGAAAATGATTGCCATTATTTCTTATTGTTGATTTTTTGTTGTCCTTTATGCTGTGATTACTGATATTATTGACACTTGCGTGGTTGTAAAGAAGATGTTCCACGGCTTTTATACGCCTTCTTTTGCGTCCTTTTTCTCCTCTTTTTGAAAGAAATAAATTGGTTCGCTTTGAACGAATGGCAATAATCGTTAAATTTTCATTGTCATCGTTTTTTTGCCACTTTTTTTGTTTTTTTTCTTGTACATTCGCTATGCCCTTTATTCTGAAATCTATGTTGACAGCTACTGAGATACAAAAAATTATTAATCAGAGAATTGAATCCCTTTCATTTCCGGCTACTCCTGCCGATTTATATGATCCCATCCAATATATTCTTTCGTTAGGAGGTAAAAGGCTACGTCCAACTCTCACATTGATGGCGTGCAATTTGTTTTCCGATGAGGTTGAATTGGCAATTGAACCTGCTTTGGGAATAGAATTGTTCCATAACTTTACGCTCTTGCATGATGATATCATGGATAAGGCGGATAAACGAAGAGGACACCTTACCGTTCATCGTAAGTGGAATGAAAATGTAGCTATTCTATCCGGAGATGCGATGCAAATAGAAGCTTATCGTCATATATCCCTTACTTCTGTTGCAAATCTGCCGAGGGTACTTGCCCGTTTTTCGCAGACAGCTATTGAAGTGTGCGAAGGTCAACAAATCGATATGGATTTTGAGAAGCGATGTGAAGTTCCGGAAGAGGATTATCTTGAAATGATACGGCTTAAGACAGCGGTTTTAGTGGCAGCCAGCCTTCAGATAGGTGCTTGGATGGGTGGAGCCACTGAGCAGGAAGCTGGATTGTTGTATGACTTTGGGTCTTCGTTAGGGCTTGCATTTCAGCTTCAGGATGATTTGCTGGATGTGTATGGTGATGCAAAGACATTTGGGAAAAATATCGGAGGAGATATTGTTTCCAACAAAAAAACCTTTTTGTTGATTCTTGCTATGAATAGCGCTACCGGAAGTATTAAAGAATCCCTTTTACGCTGGATAAAAGAACCGGTAGTAAATCCTGAAGAAAAAATCAAGGCTGTCACTGAAATATATGATACGTTGGGGATAGGATCCATTTGCAAAAAGCAGATTGCTTCTTTTCATGAAAAAGCATTTGTGGCGTTTGATAAACTTGGCTTACCCCTGTCGCGGAAACAAATATTGATTGATTATGTCTCTGCCCTGATGCAGCGTCAAACTTAATATTAACATCTTAATTCGTTGGAATCATGCCTTACAGAAGATTACCCAATACCGATCAGGCACGCCTTCGTGCGCTTCGTGCTGTCCTTACGGCCTCTGCAGCCCAACCAGGAGATTCTGTTGTTTCGTATAAATCTCAACTTGAGGCGAAAACATGTTTTCAGAATTTCGAACAAACCATTTCTCATTACCAGCAAATGTACGATCGGCAAGTTACTGCCAGCAAGGATTTGCAAGAGGTTTTTCATAATGCCCGCCTTTATCTTTCCCATTTTATTCAGGTATTTAACCTTTCGGTGATTCGTGGTGAAATAAAACCCGAAATAAAGAGGCTTTTTCATATATCTCCGGATGTTGCTTCAATCCCTGATTTTTCTTCGATGGATAGTTTACTTGAAACCGGAGCTTATGTTATCGAGGGCGAAGCAGAGCGTATTCGTCAAGGAGGTACTCCGTTGTACAATCCGGCTATCGCAAAAGTCAAAGTGCATTATGATATCTTTAAAGAACGCCGACTGAATCAATTATCATTGCAACAAAATACCCAACGATACGCTGCACAGGTAAGCGCTATGCGTAATGATGTGGATACGTTGATTGTTGATCTTTGGAATCAGATTGAAGCATCTTTTCAATCGCTTTCACCCTATCAGCGGTTGGAAACTTGTAAGGCGTGGGGAGTGGTTTATTATTATCGGCGTGGAGAAGCGGTTTTAACTCTGGAAAATGATTGCATCGCTGATGCCGAACCTGTAGAAGTAGAGGCGATTGCCGCGATAGCAATTCCTGAGACTGTTATAGCTGAACCATTACAGGAACATCTATTGTTTGATGAGGAGGAAGCGAAAGAAAAAGAAGAAATACCCATGTCTGTACAAATGAGATCGCTGATGTCTAAAAAGAAGAGAAATCATCCCGTATCTCAGGATCTTTTGCTCTCTTTATTCTTTCAATAGCCGGAATCCAGGCGTACTTTACACACAAAAGCTGCTATAAGAAAGATGACTTTCGCATAGCAGCTTTTTGTGTTGTAGTTGTAAGATCTATACTACATAAGTTGTTGAAGCTGTATCTCCACCTTTTCCTGTCCAGTTGGTATGGAAGAATTCGCCACGCGGTCTATCGACTCTTTCGTAAGTATGTGCGCCGAAATAGTCGCGTTGTGCTTGTAAAAGATTAGCCGGGAGACGTTCCGTGCGTAATCCGTCGAAATAACATAATGCTGCGGTTAACGCTGGCACAGGGATACCATTGGAGAGAGCGGCTGCGCATACGCGACGCCATCCGGACTGGGCTGCTTCGATAATGTTTTTGAAATAAGGATCGAACAACAGATGTTCCAGGTTCGGGTTCTTATCAAATGCCTTTTTAATATCGCCTAAGAAGACAGAACGGATGATACATCCTCCACGCCACATTAATGCGATTCCTCCGTAATTCAGGTTCCACTCGTATTCTTTGGCCGCTTCCATCATCAGGTTATATCCCTGAGCATATGAAATAATTTTTGCTCCAAATAACGCATCTTTCAGATCCGAAATCATCTGAGCTTTATCTCCTGTGAAATTCACTTTAGGGCCTTGTATTAATTTTGAGGCTTCAACGCGCATCTCTTTTTGAGCGGATAAACAACGGGCAAAGACCGATTCTCCAATCAGTGTCAAAGGAATGCCAAGATCGAGAGCCGATACGGCTGTCCATTTTCCGGTACCTTTTTGGCCTGCCGTGTCGAGTATTTTTTCAACCAGAGGTTCTCCATTTTCATCTTTGTATGCTAAAATATCACGTGTAATTTCGATGAGGTATGAATCGAGATCGCCTTCGTTCCAAGCCTTAAATACTTCATGCATTTCGTCAGCAGACATTCCCAGCATGTCTTTCATAATCTGGTAAGCTTCGTTGATAATTTGCATGTCGCCATATTCGATGCCGTTGTGCACCATTTTGACAAAATGACCGGCACCGCCCTCGCCGACCCAGTCGCAGCAAGGTGTTCCGTCTTCCACTTTTGCGGAAATAGATTGAAAAATATCTTTGACGGCAGACCAGGCAGCGGGTGATCCGCCAGGCATCATTGAGGGGCCGTTCAAAGCACCTTCTTCACCTCCTGAGACACCGGTTCCGATATAAAGTAGCCCTTTGCTTTCAACGTATTTAGTGCGCCGGATAGTATCCGGGAAATGGGAATTTCCCCCGTCGATGATGATATCGCTCGGCTCCAGGTGAGGTAATAATTGATCAATAAAATCATCCACAGGTTTGCCCGCTTTTACAAGCATCATCACCTTACGCGGTCTTTCGAGCGATGCGCAAAGTTCGGCAATGGAATGTGTTGCTATGAAATTTTTCCCTGCTCCGCGACCATTTACAAAATGATCAACACGTTCTACGGTACGGTTAAAAACGCTCACTGTGTATCCTTTGCTCTCCATGTTTAGAACCAGATTTTCGCCCATCACGGCTAATCCGATTAATCCGATGTCTGCCAGTTTTTTCATAAAATGTTGATGATTAATTAAGTGTTCTTTTTTTATTTATTATCAATGTTGAATCCCAGTTGTCGAAGTTTGGCTATAGTCTCATCTGTTATTTTGGTAGGAATAATGGTATAGGCCGGAAATTCCCGACGGGTAGGGTAGTCGCCGCGTAGTTGCTCAAACTGAGCTGTATTGTTTCTGAAAGTAGCGTCATCCTGCCGGATATCATATGTTGCCAGTATTGCTTTTGCCAATATTTGTTGTTCCGTTAAGCCGGATCCATTAATTTCAATAACAGGATTTTGAGGTTTTTCGACACCTGACGGCTGCCAGTCATTTAAACCAAGATTGAAAAACGTATTGACTGCATGCACGCTCATTTGTGTCCCTAAT
The DNA here is from genome assembly GCF_014192515.1 of Microbacter margulisiae. NCBI lineage: Bacteria > Pseudomonadati > Bacteroidota > Bacteroidia > Bacteroidales > Porphyromonadaceae > Microbacter > Microbacter margulisiae. The sequence continues at coordinate 705,844 of NZ_JACHYB010000002.1, read as the reverse complement.
GCTTTTCCGTCTTTGGAATAACCTGCAATATGGGGAGTGGCCAGTTCTGTCTGACTTAATAAGTCGAGATCGATTCCGGGTTCGTGTTCCCAGCAATCGCATACAAAAGAAGAGATTTGCTGTTGAGCAATCGCTGTTTTGACGGCTTCCGTTTCCACCACTTCGCCGCGGCATGAATTAATCAGCACCGGTTGTCTTTTCAGCTTTGCAAAAAACGGTTCATCCGCAAGGTGATAGGTGGCATCTTCTCCTTTCATGTTTAATGGCACGTGCAGCGTGATAATATCAGCTTCTTCCATAACTGTCTGTAACGATACAAATCCGGATGAACCTTCGGTGCGTTCCCGGGGAGGGTCATTCAGCAGTACTTTCATTCCTAACAGATCACACAACCGTGCAATTTTCTTTCCTACATTTCCAACCCCTACGATTCCCATTCTCAACTCTTTTAGTTGCAGGTTTTTTTTCGTTGCCAGCACCATCAATACGGAGGCAATGTATTGTTCAACCGACTTGGAATTGCAGCCAGGGGCATTTGTCCATTGAATGCCATGCGTAGCGCAATAGTCAATATCAATGTGATCGAATCCGATGGTCGCTGTTGCGATAAATTTCACCGACGATCCGGACAGTAATTTTTCATTGCAAATTGTGCGTGTACGGGTGACCAACACATCAGCGTCTTTCACTATGTCGGGTGTCGTTTTTGATCCGGGGAGATAGATCACTTCCGCTTTCTCTTCGAAAGCTCCTTTTATGTAAGGGATTTTGTCATCAATAACTATCTTCATAAATCTCTTGCTTAGTAGTCAAATCTATCCTTATATGCCCATAGTCCCAGGGCAGGATTGGAGATATAGAAAATCTCTTCTCCGTTTTCCAGTGTATTGTATCCGTCATGGAGTTTCCCCGGATTGTACAATGCTGTGATTTGGTCAATATCGCCATACTTGAAACCAACGCTTTCTATTTCTGCCTTTGTCAGATTCTCCGGTCCTTTTCCCGGGCAATAGGTAATGCTGAATCTTCCTTCAGAGGATCCATGAATCAGATGGGCGGCAGCGCTCAGGTTGTTTCTTAAATCTTCGTTCTCATTGCATGCCCTGAGGGTGGCGGGCGTGCCGAAGTATCCGTATTTCCGGATGAGACGGTCGATTTCCTTGTCTTCACCGAATTCTCTCAGTGCCGGTGCAATCACGATCAGTTCTCCACCGTCGTCTATTGCCATCCTTGTCCTGTAAACAGATTTATTTCCCAGCCATGTACTCTTAAATTCAGTCGGATCCAGATAAACCACCACCTTTTTTAAGGGTTTGTCCAGCATTTCGAAATTTACTTGCAATGCCAATTTAGCAGCTTTATCGAATACTTCAAAGTCATCGCCAATAAAAAGTCCGCGTGTCTTAATTTTTCCATCGCTTTTGTCAAGTCCCACTACCGTTTGTACATACACAATCGGAAGATGTTTGGTAAAATGCTCGGAAGCGTAATTGAATAAGCGGCGCACAGGCGTATCGGCATGTCCCATCATCTTTTCCATTCCATACACAGCTCCTACGAAATGGCTTTTATTGATGCCTTCCACTCCTCCTGTCCCGACAAAGATGTTCTTATTGTAATTTGCCATTCCCACTACTTCATGAGGGACAACTTGTCCAATGGAAAGGATCAAGTCAAAATGTCCCTCTAAAAGCAATTTGTTAACCTGTGCAGGCCAGGGGAAGCTGACAGCTCCTCCTGAAACTTCTTTTACATATTCCGCCGGGATCATTCCCACGGTTACTACGTCATGCCTCCAATCGTGATCGCGAATTAACGAGGGTGGCAATGAGCCGAACATATGAGCAATCTGATGAGGAGTCATGGGGGTATGAGTGCCTAATGCAGGCAATACATCCGTCAATGCCTCTCCATAATATTGCCACGTAAATTCGGTAAGTTCGCCGGAGCGGCTTGGCAGCCGCGTATAATCGGGAGGAATAGCAAGTACTTTTGTCTTCTTCCCCAGTTTATCTAATGCTTCATACAGACCCTTTTTTAGGTCATTAGCATTGAGTTCGTGATGTATAGAACCTATTTCGTAATACAACATAATATTCAGTTTGAGGCCATAGTTTTTCTTTGTTACTTATTTTTTACCTCTGCCTCCTTTTTTACCTATCTTTTTACTCTTGCATTGCCTCCCCAGATGCTCCATATCATTTCTTCATCTGCAGGTTGTGCATAGTCGGTCAAAAATGTTGTAGCCAACGCTCCGGATGCCCATCCGAATTGTCCCCATTTTTCAGGTTCCCAGCCTTTCAGAATAGCATATAACATACCGCCTACAAATCCATCGCCGCCACCGATACGGTCAAGGACATTTATTTTTCGCGGTTCAATGACCTGCCAATTGTTTCCTTCGAGCATGATTGCTCCCCAAAGGTGTTCGTTCGCACTGATTACCTGTCGCAATGTGGTAGCAAAAACAGAAGCATTGGGGAATGATTTTTTTACTCTGGAAATCATTTCCTTGAATCCTTCGATTTTTGCTTCAATACCTTTCCCTCCGGCTTCCGGACCTTCTATACCCAAACATAGTTGAAAATCTTCTTCGTTGCCAATTAAAATATCTGATACAGATGCAATTTCGGTAAAGATCCCGCGTAGTTCTTTTTCACGTCCTTTCCAAAAAGAGGCTCTGTAGTTCAGGTCGAATGAAATACGCGTTCCATGTTTCTTAGCAAAACGGGCTAGTTCAAGGCAAAAATTACTTGTTTCAGGAGAGAGTGCTCCAATCAATCCCGACAAATGTACGACCTGAACCCCTTCTTTTCCAAAAATCCGTTCCAGATCAAAATCTTTTACATTCAGCGTGCGTCCTACTTCGCCAGCCCGGTCATTCTGAACGCGCGGCCCTCTTAACCCGAATCCGCTATCGGCAATATTAAACTGATGCCGGTATCCCCACGGATCTCCTTGGGCAATTTCCGGCCCTTCGTAGTCCATGTGTCTGCTTTTTAGATCGTTTTTTATAAATTGAGCTATCGGGCTGTCTTTTACAAAGGTAGTCAAAACTTTTACGGGAAGTCCTAAATACGATGCTATGCTGGCCACATTGGTTTCAGCACTGGTAGCTTGCATTTCAAACAGATGACTGCTATGGACGGGTTGTCCGTTTACCGGCGTAATCCTGACTCCCATACTGGAAGCTACTAATAAAGAATATGCACAATTTTTTTTTAATTCTAGGCTCATATCTATTTGTTTAATATGTAGTGTTTTTGTTGTTAAATGGCGAATGCATCAAATCCACCGTCAATTATGGTCAAGGTTCCTGTAACAAATTTGGAAGCGTCACTAGCCAGCCAATGCAAGGTTCCTAATAATTCTTCTGCTTCGCCAAAACGTCCGAACGGCGTATGGGCTATGATTGTTTTTGCCCTGTCTGTATAAGAACCATCAGGATTAGTCAGTAAGGTTCTGTTTTGTTCCGTAAGGAAAAAGCCCGGAGCCATGGCATTTACTCTAAATCCTTGCCCAAATTTAGTGGCTAATTCTATGGACAAATATTTTGTGAAATTAGTTACAGCGGCTTTGGCGGCACCATATCCCACTACGCGTGTGAGTGGTCGTAAAGCTGATTCGGATGAAATATTAATGATGCTACCCTGCTGTTGTTTCACCATTTCTTTTGCAAAAACCATCGTGGGAATAACAGTTCCCATCAGATTCAAATCTACCACTTTACGAAAATCATCAATATTTAGATCGAAGATCGTTTTATCCGGAGAAATTGTTGCTCCCGGCATATTGCCGCCGGCTCCATTAATTAATACATCAATATGTCCGAATGTGTCTATAATTTTGCGCGCATTGGTCTCCAACTGGGCTTGATTAAGAACATCTGCCTGTAAAAATATTGCCGTACCGCCTTGTTTGTGAATACTTGAGACCAACGCTTCTCCGTTGGCAATATTTCTTGCCAAGATAGCAATTTTTGCCCCTTGTTCTGCCAAATATTCTGACATTTTACTACCTAAAACTCCGGTGCCACCGGTTATGACAACCACTTTGTCGTGTAAATCAAATAAGTTTTGCATAATGTTGAGTATTTTGTTTTGTTCTGTATAGTATTAATGTTTTTATGTTTAAATATTTGGGCGATTTGACCTATTCTCCCAAACCAAATAATCGTTTTAAGTGCCGGTCAAATATGTTTTCTTCAACGCATTGACCGATGATTTCTGCGTGTTGTTCCAATAAATCTGTGTAGGTCGTTCCCATATCCGCTGCAATTTTATATGCAACGTGGATCAACTGGCGGAAATTCGGATTGTAATCAGGATGTCCCGGAATGTGTCGTAAGGTATTTGCAAACTTTTCGCTATCCCAACTGTTTACTTCTTCAATCGATGGTAATTGGGATACGTCAATGTCGATTACATCAGCATAAGGGGCGCATAATTCATCTTTCAATCCCAAGGAAGTAGCATAAATTTTCTTTGCGATTGTAAGGGCTTTTCCCCCAGCAAGCGCCAATCCTATAACTTCTTCAAGCCAGGTGGTACCTGCAGTTTTCAGATGTAATCCTTTGTTATGCTTTTTGATGATTTGAGCCATAATTGGGTAAATGGAAAATTTATCGCTGCCAGAATGTATGCTTAATTTCAACTCTTCCGGCAAACCAAATTCTTTGACAGCAAAATCAAGAATTAGCACATCTTCTTCAAATTCTTTAGCAAATTGTTTTGTGTCTCCTTTGTAATCAACGCCTTTGTTGAATCTTCCTGTAAATTTTGGCGCAATAGTCTGCGCTGGAACTCCTTTGTCTGCCAACATTTTTAAAATAAACAGTAGTTCAATTGGTGTTTGTGGGCTTTCCACTTCATCCATAGATACCTCCGTGATAAAGTTATCTTTCCCTTTTTTGTTTTCAAGAAAATGATATATTTCGGAAGCCTGTTGGGTGGCAGCTAAAAATTTTGTGGCGATGTTTTGGAGTAATTCTTCTGAAACGAGCAGCGGATGATCAATTCCCGGAATACTCAGATCTCCTATGTATTTTTGGCATGAAGAAACGAATAATTTAATATCATTTTCAGCGCTTTCTTTTCCGATGAAAGCTGCTACATCAAGCGTAAAGAAATCAGCGGTTTCTACAAATGGTGATACTGTGCCTAAATTGATATGGTCGGCATCTACAAAATACTTTCCTTGAAATTCCAGCGTAGCTACCGCTAAATCAGCCTCTTTGCGAACGTCTGAAGGATGCGAATGTATGTATATGTGTTCACGGTTTGATTTATTCCAAACCGGACTGATATTGACTCCATATTGGTTTGCTTTTGCTATTGCGCGGAGTTGTGCTACTCCTTGATGTGCAAAACGATCTCCAATGCCAATGCTGTTTTTTGCTAATTTCATAATGATCAGTTTAATAAGTTAAGATTACGGTGTTTCAGGTTTTTTGCTCGGAAACGATTTGATCCCCCCCTTGGGGAGTTTGTTTATATACTTTCAATGATGATGTTCTGAATGGTATTTTTCAGGTAAAACATTCTTATAAATATCCGGTAAATAAACAATAATTTAGAAAATAGACCGACCGTTTTCGTACACAGAAAAATTTTTCTACAAAAATACTATTTAATTTGATATTCTGTATTGGTCTTAGAAAATTTATAAGGATAAGATGAATTGGCACATCTTCTTGATGTTTTGCTACATCAAAGAATCAAATCAATACAATGGAATTCTCTTTTCAGAGATTGTTTTGATGTAAAGAAGGTTTATTTGTTGGATGGTCCTGATTTGGAATTATAGGGGAAAACGAACCTGATAAAAATAGTGAAGCTTTCTCTTTTTATATAGAGAAGGCTTCACTACATGTAAAAATTGCACAATTATTGAATCGTCAATGTAATGATTGATTTTGCAGGAACTTTCAGTACAACGTCATTTCCTTTTAATTTGGCCGATGTAAAAGGCTTCAATTGAACTGTAGAAGGAAGATCAAATGTATTGATATCAGTCAGATTCTTAGAGGTGAGAATTTCTCCCATAACGCTTTTGTATGTTCCATCGCGGAGCACGCAAGTAAGATCTGCATCTCTTGTTGGATCTATATTGACAATCGACAAAGTTAGAACGCCATCTTTTTCGGAAGCTGAAGCGCTTAGCATTGGACTGTCTTCACTCCCAAGGTTGACGGAGTCACATTTCATGTTCGAATCAAGGAATTGGCCTCCCATATGTCCTTTGTACATTTCAAAGGCATAATATGTTGGCGTTAAAATCATTTTATCTCCCTTGGTCAGAATAATAGATTGCAATACATTGACCATCTGTGCAATATTTGCCATACGTACCCTGTCTGCATGTTGATTGAAAATATTGAAATTCAATGCAGCGATGATCGCATCCCGTAAGGAATTTTGTTGGAATAAGAATGCCGGATTGGTGCCAGGTTCAACATTGGTCCATATTCCCCATTCATCCACTACTAATCCGATCTTTTTTTGGGGATCGTATTTATCCATAATGGCAGAGTGTTTTGCGATCAATTCGCCCATATGTAATGTTTTTTCAATCGATGTGAGATATTCCTGATCACTGAAGCTTGTGGCCGATCCTTTGTCTGCCCAGGTTTTGGGAACAGTATAATAATGTAATGAAATTCCCTGCATCCTATACCCTATATTTTTCATCAAAACATTGGTCCAGTCGTAATCATCAGCATTTGCTCCGCTGGCAATCTTGTAAAGAACATTTCCATTATAGTTGGGAAGAAAAGTTGAAAATCTGCGATATAAATCAGAGTAATACTCTGGTGTCATGTTTCCACCGCAGCCCCAGCTTTCGTTTCCGACTCCCCAAAATTTAACCTTCCAGGGGGCTGGGTGTCCATATTTTTTCCGAAGATCAGCCATCGGGCCGTTTGTCGCGGTAATATATTGTACCCAATTAGACATTTCTTTAGGCGAACCGCTTCCAAGATTTCCGCTTATATAAGGTTCTGCTCCTACCAGCTTACAGAAATTGAGAAATTCATTGGTTCCAAAACTATTATCTTCCTCGCCGCCACCCCAGTTGTTATTGATAATAGGTTTGCGTTGGGATTGGGGACCGATGCCATCCATCCAATGATATTGATCGGCAAAGCACCCTCCAGGCCAACGGATGACTGGGACGGATAGTTGCTTGATAGCATTCACTATATCCCGTCTGTATCCATCAATATTGGGAATCTTTGAATTTTTTCCTACCCAAATACCTCCATAGATGCCTGCTCCCAAATCTTCAGCAAATTGACCATAAATCTCTTTGTGAATTTTAAACTGGGGATGGTCTGTTGCAATGACCAGAGTTGCTTTGGAGGGTTGCGCCATGGCAAAACCTCCGGAAAGCATCAGGCTGATTAAGAAAAAACTAATTCTTTTCATAGTTAGATAAATTAAAAACCAGGTAATTATAATAATGAAAGAGGCCCTTGTTTGTTGCCTTTATTTTTCAACAGAGAATTTATAGATAGAATATGTTGCGTATTTCTTTCCGGGCTTTAGCACAATGGATGGGAAATTCTTGTGGTTTGGAGCATCCGGATAATGTTGTGTTTCCAGACAGAATGCCGTGCGGTAACCGTCTTTTATATTCTTATTTTGAAGGATATTGTTTCCTGCCATGAAATTCCCGCTGTAGAACTGAAGCCCCGGCTCAACAGTATAAACATCCATTTGTATACCTGATTTGTCACCAATAACTGTTGCTGCATGGAACAGGCTGCCTGCTTTGGGATTATTCAATACATAGTTGACATCATAGCCTTTTCCGTAAGCCAGCTGGGTATTCTTTTCCCCAATGCGTTTCCCTATGGCCGTTAAGGTACGGAAATCAAACGGCGTTCCTGCCACTGAATCAAACTTGCCGGTTGGAATCTGAGTGGAATCCACAGGAGTAACCTGGTCGGCATTCAGTTGAAGCTCCTGGTTGTCGATGGTTCCGCTGCCTTCTCCGTTAAGGTTGAAGTAGGAGTGGTTTGTCAGGCTGACCAGGGTTGTTTTGTCCGTCTGGGCTTCATAACTAATTTTTAATGCATTGTCTGATCCCAGGGTATAGGTCACATGAATCTGCAGGTTTCCCGGATAATTCGCTTGCCCGTCTTTTGACAGGTAGCTCAGTTCCACCGTTGAGTCATTGGGTTGTGTAGCATCCCAGACCACATCCTGGTAACCGGGTTCCCCACCATGTAATGAGTTGGGTGGATTGTTGATGGCCAGATGGTATGTCTTTCCGCCTAAAGTAAACATTCCTTTGGCAATCCGGTTGGCCACACGCCCGATAATGGCTCCATAGAAACGATCGGGAGAAGTAACGTATTCCTTCACATTTGTGAAGCCTATGATTACATCTGTCGGTACATTGTTTTTGTCGGGAACGACGATGCTCACCAGCCGTGCTCCGTAATTGGTGATAGCCACCTGCATGCCATTCTTGTTTTTCAGGAGATAGAGGCTCGTTGTTTTCCCGTTAATGGTGTCTGCAAAATTCTTTGCCTGCAAGACGGGAACGCCGGGATTGGTACTTTGTTGTTGATTGGTTGCCGTATGCGACTTGCATGAAGCCAGCATGGCAATCGTAAGGCTTAGCCATACATAATGTTGAATGTTTTTCATATTACTCTCATTTTAGAAATTAGTGTGTTGGGTATTATTTGTTTGTCTGTTGCTCAATAAAACCACCAAGTATAGAATATTTTTCATACAAAGCTTTGTAAGCTTTCGCGTTAGCTGCATCAGGCTGATATTCGGCATCAAACCCATTGCTCATAGCTTTTTGGGCATCGAGTACAGAAGGGTATAAACCGCCAACTACGGCTGCTGCCATGGCAGATCCCAATGCACATGCCTGTTCGCTACTGGCAACAAGAATTGGCATATCCAGGACGTCTGATACGGTTTGCATGACGAATTTTGATTTCTTGGCAACCCCTCCTAAGGCAATTACGCCTTTAATTTCTACGCCCTCCTCTATAAAGCGATCTACAATTTTCTTTGCCCCGAAAGCGGTTGCTTCCACTAATGCCCGGTAAATGCGGGGAGCATCCGTTCCCAGTGTAATTCCTGTTATGGCTCCTTTTAGTAGTTGGTTTGCATCGGGTGTCCGCCGTCCATTCATCCAATCAAGGGCAATCACCCCGGATTCACCAATTGGTATTTTCAGTGCCTGGCGTTCCAGTTCCGGAATCATGGCAGAGGAAATTTCATCTATGAGTTTTTTTCTTGTTGTTTCATCCAGCACAGCAGAAGAGCTCAGCAGTGTGTTGACAGGCCACATCAGCAACTCTTTGAACCAAGCATATACATCTCCGAAAGCCGATTGCCCAGCTTCCAGCCCCATCATTCCGGGCACTACAGAACCGTCGACCTGTCCACAAATGCCTTTGACCAATTTGCCTTTTACTTCTTTTTCAGGAGCTATTAGGATGTCGCATGTTGAAGTTCCCATCACTTTACTAAGATAGTAAGGTTTTATTTCTCCTCCAATAGCGCCTAAATGAGCATCAAAAGCGCCGACTCCTACGGAAACTGATTCAGGTAAACCTAACCGTGTCGCCCATTCAGGAGAAAGATTGCCTACTTTTATGTCGCACGTATCTGTTTGTGAAAATAACCGTTCACGTAATCCCTTCAACAGAGGATCTAGCTTAACAAGAAATTCTTCGGGTGGAAGTCCGTCCCAATCCTCATGCCATAAAGCTTTATGCCCGGCAGCACATCGGCTGCGTTTCATGCTAAGCGGATCTGTATTACCTGTGATTAGTGCAGGAATCCAATCGCAATGTTCCACCCATGAAAAGGAAGCTTCGCGTACCTTTGCATCCTCGCGGAGCACATGTAGCAGTTTTGCCCAGAACCATTCCGAAGAATAAATCCCTCCTTCATATTTTGTGTAATCTTCTCCGCCCCATGAACGGGCCATTGTATTAATCTCTTCTGCTTCCTGTGTTGCTGTGTGATCTTTCCATAAAACGAACATTGCATTCGGATTTTCGGCAAATTCGGGTAACAATGATAGCGGAATACCTGCTTCGTTAACTGCAACAGGCGTTGATCCGGTGGTGTCGACTGAAATAGCCACAACATTTTCAGCCACGTTATCCGGAGATTTCGAAAGCGCTTCCCTGATGGTAAATTCAAGCCCTTCGATATAGTCAAGCGGGTGCTGGCGGAACTGATTTTTTGAAGGATTGCAATATTTTCCTGCTTTCCAGCGTGGATAATAAAATACGCTACCAGCTACTTCTTGCCCATTTTCTGCATTCACAATAAGGGAACGAACTGAATCCGATCCGTAATCCACTCCAATGGTGTATTTTGACATAACTTCTTGATTTAAATATTTTGATTTTCAGATAAACTATCAGATGATTTGTTGCTGTAAAGAATTCTGTTGGTTATTATTCACCTTTTGTTACCAGAAATACCAGTAAAATGCAGCGCATAAGGCTACAACGCCCAGTGACGTAATCACATCCCATTTGTTCCAGCTTTTGTTGATCAACGCTTTGTAATCTTTGGTAAAAGTGATAAATTCAACCTGTTGAGCAGTTGGTTTAGGCGTAAAAAACGATACCACAACCATGGTCAACATAATGAAAATAAGCAACCAAACTTCAAAAATAAGCCAGTTGGTGTGCCAGAACCAATAGGTAGAATTCCAGAAAGAACCGGTCATTACGTTTTTACCCGTATCTGTTAATATATTGGTCAGCAAGCGTACCATACCGATACCAAAACCGACTATTAAACCAGTTTCGCCGGCTTTAGGGGTAATTTTTTTTGAGAATATTCCCAGTACAAATACAGCCACCATGGCCGGTGCAAGCAACGATTGAATCCCTTGCAGGTAAGAATACAAGCTGCCGAGACTCATCATCACAGGTATCCATGCCATACCCAAGATAACCACTACAACTGTTGCAATACGACCTACCAAAACATATCTTTCTTCGCTCTTACCCTTGAAGTTTGGTTTATAGAAATCTTCTGTAAACAGCGTAGCACAAGAGTTGAAGAATGCAGATAATGAAGTAACAAGAGCCGATATAAATCCAATTGTTACAATCCCTTTAACACCAGCAGGTAATACGAACTTCACCATTTGGCCAAAAGCCATATCAGGGTTGGCCAATGAAAAACCGCTATCAGGACGTGCAGCCAATGCAGCTGCTACCATTCCTGGAATCAGGAACATAAAAACAGGTAATAATTTAAAATAACCGGCAGCGATTGTTCCTCTGCGGGCCCGTTTCATGACCACATCGTTGGCTTCGCCTTTGCTTTGCCCGAGTACCCGTTGAACAATATGCTGGTCGGTTGCCCAATACCAGAATCCGATAATAGTAGCTCCGATAAACACCCAGAAGCCCGGATAGTCGTCATACAACGGGTCACCGGTATTGAAGTGAAATAAATGGTTGGTGCCGTAGGCGACGCCATCCTTACCGACATTAAGCGTTTTGGAATAATTAATCATGTCTGTCCAGCCAGCACTGATACTTCCATGACCGAGCGCCGATAATCCAAGGAAAAGTACCAGAAATGAACCGATGATTAGAATGGGTGTCTGAATAGCCGATAGCGTCATTACGCCTTTCATGCCGCCAAAGACAGTGAAAATCCCTGTCAGCACAATCAAGCCGATAGCTCCGTACCAGAATGGCAAACCAAGAAGACTTTCCATAAAAATACCACCCGTGAAGGCTGTGACGCTTACTTTGGTCAGTACGTAGGCTATGAGTGTTATGATGGATAGCCACGAACCGGTGGCTGGTGTGTAACGGTTTTTGAGAAAGTCGGGCATAGTAATGATTTTACCTAACTTATTGTTCATAAGCTGATAAAATGGAACGAAAAGCCACCCCAGAATAAGAATCATCCAACCCTGCATTTCCCAGTGTGCCATACCAACACCTGCTTTTGCTCCGGTACCTGCAAGACCGACAAGATGTTCCGAACCAATGTTGGCCGCAAAAATAGCCGCTCCGATGATGTACCATGGTTCGCCTTTACCAAAGAGGTAATCTTGACTGTCGGCACCCTTTTGGGCTTTTTTATGCTTGTTTATCGAATACCATACTGCCCAGGCTACAGCCAGAATACCTACTGCAATGATTACCCAGTCGAGCCAAATAAACTCATGTGAATTCCAATTCATTGTTTTTTGTTTTTATTAAATTTATGATTATCTGTTGTATATCCAAGTGCTTTTATGCGCTTTTCCCGTTTCAGGAAAAGTTGATGTCCGTGCGTATGGCAGCATGCCGTTTGTAACCCATTTCTTTAGATGTAGGCGATTGAGATGTTCGTTTCATATTGCTGTCCTTTTCAGAAAGTTTTGCTTGTTGTATACATGTATTATTGCCTGTATTTGCTTCATTTATGATTTTCCCCTGAATGGTCAGGAATCCATACCTCCATCTCATCGACTCCCCGGTTGCTCCATGCGTAATATGGAATGGCTTTGATGAGGCAGCTCTGATTAACTACTCCTTGATTCGTTTGTTTAACCACTTTGGCCTCGCCTGTTATCATGTCGATGCCACCTAACAAATCAGGATAAAATGTTGTTTTTAGTTTTGTGGCATCGGGAAGTATGATGTCCGAAACATTTCCTCCGTTATCTATTCCTTCCAGGCAATAGACAATCGGACCCCGTTCCAAAGTCACTTTCCCCTGATCATTCTTAACCTGCTGATTGGCTATCACACGTCGGATAGGCATGGGAAGGGTATATGCAATCTCGTCATTCTTTCCCCATGTCCGGCTAATAACGGCATATCCTTTCCTTTTTATGAAAGAAACAGGTTTCCCGTTGATTCTTATTGTAAAAGTTTTCGGATCAGTATGTTTGAACGCATACAGGTTGCTGGGCACAGGCTGGTTTTGTACCCACCCCGGGATACGGAGGCAAACTGAAAAGCGGGAAGGATGTTCCGGATGGACACCTATCCTGATATTTCCGCTCCATGGATAATTTGTCTGTTGATCTATTTTTACCGGCATTCTTCCGTTTAATGTAACGTCGGTTTTGCTGCCTACAAACAAATTGATATAAAGGCTGTCCCTGTTTTGTGCGTAAATATATTTTGGCAGGGAAGGCATGAAGCGGCACATATTTGTGGGGCAACATGAGCAATCAAACCACGGCTGGCGGGTTAAACTTTCCCGGTTAAACTGGAACTTCCCGTCACAGGCAAGCGGATTGGCATAAAAGAATTTATCACCACTGATGGAAACTCCTGCGCGTAAACTGTTATATAGCGTACGTTCAAGAACATCAATATATTTTGCATCTCCATGCAACAGGAACATGCGGTAGTTCCAGAATACATTTGCAATAGAAGCGCAAGTCTCATTATAGGCAGTCAGGTTTGGCAACTGGTAATTATCTCCAAATCCTTCCCACTTTGGAATGGCGCCGATACCTCCAGTAATATAATATTTCTTTGAAACCATATTGTTCCATATCTTGTCAATGGCATGCCGATAAGCAGTATCGCCGGTTAGCGCAGCAACATCGGCCACTCCTGAATACAGATAACCGGCCCTCACCGCATGACCTTCAGCAACAGTTTGATCAACGACCGGTTTGTCATCTTGTGAATAAGTGGATCTGGGATTGTTGTATCTTCCCCGGCAGTCGATAAAAAACTTGGCCAGATTGAGGTATTTCTTTTCGCCGGTAATGCGGTATAAACGTACTAAACCCATCTCAACGATTTCATGTCCGGTAGCATCATGTCGCTTGCCGGGACCAAAGACGCGGCATAGCAGATCGGCATTCTTGAGTGCAATATCCAAGAAGTTACGTTGTCCGGTGGCCTGGTACCAGGCAGCGGCAGCTTCAAAGAGATGTCCCGAATCGTAGGTTTCATGGCTTAGTATCGATTCATTTACCCATCTTTGGGCACCGGACCATGGGTGCGGATGTTCCGGGTCAATGGTGCGGGCGGTATATAAATATCCGTCCGGTTCCTGGGCTTTCCCAATAATGGTGATCAGGCTATCCACATACTTTTCGAGCTTCGGGTCAGGGTGGACTGTCAGGGAATAGGCAGCTCCCTCAATAATTTTATATATATCCGTGTCGTCAAATGGATATTGGGTCTGGAATTTTCCTTTAAAGGAAGGGTCTGCATTTTTCTTCCCTGCAAGGATAAAGTTTTCTACCCTCCCGGTTTCTTCGCACTTTTTGAACGATGAGGGGATGGTTACTGTCCGGTTAGTGTCAATCCTGGGAAGCCAAAACTGGTCGTCAATAGTTACTTTGCTGAACGGAACTTCCTGAATAGGATAGTCTCTCCTTTGAGCCATCAAAGGCAGTGATATCAGCATTATTCCTAATAATAAGTGCTTCTTATTCCTCATGGTAATATGGATAAAATGCGTGTTTTTACGGGTTGCTTAAAACTTGCTATAATCGTATATTCCCAAATTTTGAATCTGCTTATCGGACTGACTCATCTCCTGAAAAGCTTTATCAGGTCCGTTTGCTTCCTTTTTTTTATTGCCTTTTTTGTAATTTGTATAGCTTCACTCCATGCCGGGGAACCACACAGGTGAATGTTTCGCCAAAATGGCCTTCTGTTTTATGTGTCCAAATATTAGTGACCATGCAGGACGATGCGACTCCTGCCAATTGCCGGTTGACGGACACATGTTGAGGATTCTGATCATCCGTGGCATTAAAAACAGCCAGATATTTATCTCCTTTGGGTGAGTCTGCTGTCCAGATCACTATCCCGTTATCGTTTTTCAACAGCCTGTTATGGATGCTGTGTTGATCAATATACAGCACATCCGGATTTGTGATGAGCGATAAGGTAAAAGCGTCGTTTGAAGGTAAGTCTCCTCCAAAGATCAATGGCGATTTACAAATTGCGAAAAGGGACATCAGCGTATATTGTTCATCGGGCGTGAAGTGTGTGAGCCGATTGTTACCCCGCTCTGAACGAATGCCTATTCTGCCAAGGGGCAGCATATCCCCATCCGGCCAATGCCCATAGCCTGAATACCGAATCCATTGTTCGAACAGGGCAAAATGTGCTTTCTCTTCAGGCCAGTTATCCCAGAAGTCGTCCATAATACGCCACATGTTGGCATGGGTTTCGATGTGGTCTGCCTCGGTAATGGGCGTTGCTCCCGGAGATGTGCTTAATACGATCGGACGGCCACATTGATCTATGGCTTTGCGGATCATATCAATCTCATCTTTGTGGTAAGGACGAGACAGGTCATCGACCTTGACAAAGTCCACTCCCCATGATGCATACAAATCGAACAAAGAGTTATAATAAGCCTGTGCTCCCGCTTTTGTGGCATCTACGGTGTACATGTCATGCAACCATTGGCATAGTTCATTCGTGTTATAGATATCATCTGCATGATAAGGAGAGTTCAGGATAGGCGTATTTTCTTTGACTGCAATCTTGGGTATGCCACGCATGATATGAATTCCGAATTTCAATCCAAGATGGTGCACATAGTCAGCCAGCGGTTTAAATCCTTTATTATTGGCAGCAGAGGGGAATCGTACCGGCGAAGGGACAAAGCGTCCGTATTGATCTAAGCAGTACTCGGGGTTTGTCTCGTTGTATCCGTGGGTTTTAGGATTACTGACGTACCAGCGGATATCTACCACGATATATTTCCAGCCAAATTTTTTCAAATTATGGGCCATATAACTGGCATTTGCCTTAACCTCTTTTTCTGTTACCGTAGGACCATAACAGTCCCAACTGTTCCATCCCATTGGCGGAGTAGGAGCCCATTGGAGAAACTTCAAACTATCGCGAACAGCGGGATGGGCAAATCCGGATATTCCTAATGACAAAGTCAATAACAATATAGCAATACGGGTCAATTTCATGGTTTAGTAAAATATTAAAGAATGTGTGCTTTCAATATGATGTATTTCTATCGTAATAGAGTGTATCAGCAACAACAAGCCTTGTCTCTTTTTTATTTTTGCATAATTAGTTAAGCTGAAACCACATATGTGCCTGGCTTCAAAGAATAAAAAAAGAGGTCCTAATGGTCAGAATTAATGGGTGTAAAAATAACACTTATTTCGTACAGCCATCATTTTAATTATATGTTATGCAACATAAAAAGATTCCCCTCTTAAATCCAATCATGTTGATGTGGGTATAATGGAGTCAATGGTCAGTTTTTCAGCTGATTGATTTTATTACAGGCAGGGTTTGACTATCCGGAAAAGAGGAATGATGGATGGATAAAAAAGAATGCCGGGTAGTATGGCTGTCACCCAACATTCTTCTTTATGAGCAGGGATTCCTTTCATGATCTCATCTGGCTTGGTTTATCCGTGCTTTCTGCTGTTCTTGCTCCTTAACTATTTACGGGGAAATAACGGCTTTCCCAAAAGGAGGTTACGATAACGCGTCAATGCTTCGATGTAATAGTAGTCGGCATAGGTAAGCGGGACATCTATTTCTGTATGTCCCGGCAGGTTTCCTACACTGTGCATGAGAATGAAATCTCCGTTTCCCCCCAACTTTGCCCGGAAGGCAGGAGAGGAGAGTGTCCTGATCTGGGTAGCTGCCACCTGCAAATATTCCTTCGCCTTTTCCCTGGGAACATATTGGCTTAATTCGATCAGCGCCGAACAGATGACCGCTCCTGCCGAAGCATCACGGTAGGTGTGGGGAATTGCCGGATCGTCAAAATCCCAGTACGGAATCTTATCCTTGGGCAGATGGGGATTGTTCAACAGGAACGAGGCTACCTTTTCTGCCTGATGCAAATAGGCCATATCCCCTGTTTCGCGGTAACACATGGTGTAGGCATACAAGGCCCATGCCTGTCCACGTGCCCATGAGGATGAATCGGAATAACCCTGTACCGTTTTATGTGCAACAGCCCTGCCGGTAATGGTGTCATACGAAACAAGGTGGAAACAACTACCATTGGGTCTGAACTGATTCTCCAGCGTCTTGTTGGCATGGGAAACCGCGATCTGCCCGTAGCGTTTGTCTCCTGACAGATGGGCTACGTTAAAGAGCAGTTCCAGATTCATCATGTTGTCAATGATCACCGGATATTCCCATTGTGTACCGTTCCATGAGCGGATGCACCCCACAACCGGATTGAAGCGGGTACTTAACGAGTGGGCTGCGTTTTCCAGTACCTGCTTATAGGCAGGATTACCCGTGATGCGGTATCCGTTGCCGAAGCTGCAGTTAATCATGAACCCGACATCATGGGTATCTGTGTTGTATTGTTGACTGGCCACCCGTTGGGTAAAGGTTTGGGCGTACGACTCCAGGTGTTTGTCTTTTGAATATTCATATAAATACCAGAGCGATCCCGGGAAGAAGCCGCTCACCCACCAGGTAGGGGAACAAGTCACTAAGTTCCCCTGCCTGTTGATGGTTTGTGGTAATCGTCCTGGATAATGGAGCATTGTTATTGCCATGAGAGAGTCTTGCTTAATGGCAAAACTCAGGTTATGGTCAATGAGGGATAACAAGGATTCAGCCCTGGCCTGGCTCACTGGAACGGATAACAACAGGACTAGCCCGAAAAAATATTTTCTGATCATAGGCTATGTGATAAAAAGAGTTGGATCAGTAGTCGGTCTTAACGAAAAGATGAGTGTGCCTACTGCATCCTGAAATTTCCTTTTAATTGAATATCCTGTGATGAAGCAGCCGCATATACTTTATACACTCCCGGCATGATTTTCCATGCATGGGAGGTAGTGTCCCAGTACGACAAATCATGTGCGTTCAGTGTGATGCTGACATGGGCCGATTGTCCCGGCGCCAGATTTACCCGCTTAAAGCCCTTTAATTGCAAAGGCGGTTGTGGAATAGCCGGCGTGGAAGGCATACCGAGATAAAGCTGTGCCACTTCGGCCCCTGCACGTTTCCCGGTGTTGGTTACGATGAATCCTACTGTCACTGTGTTATGCTCAGGTTTGGAAATGGTGAGATCTTTATAGGCAAAGGTTGTATAGGACAAACCATAACCGAAGGGGAACAGGGGTTTAATCTGTTTAGCATCATACCAGCGGTATCCTACCAATATGCCTTCCGAATAATGCACTGTCCCATTTACGCCCGGATACTGTTCCACGGTTTGTGTGGGCAGATCGCTATCCTTTTGCGGGAAGGTGATAGGTAGTTTCCCTGAAGGATTGACTTCGCCGAACAATACGGATGCTACTACATTGCCGTCTTCCTCGCCCGGATACCAGGCTTCAAGAAGCGCTGATGCTTTCGCAATCCAGGGCATGAGGACAGGGCCACCTGTTTTTAAGACCACAATAGCATGGGGATCTGCATTCAGTACTGCTTCTGCCAGTGCGTCCTGATTGCCGCTAAGGGTGATAGGATGATCGCGTCCTTCTGTCTGCCTGTCACCCAGCATAAGGATGGTGACATCTGCCTTTTTGGCTATTGCCAGTGCCCGGGCGATATCCGTCCCGTCATTGACCTGTATGGAAACATTGGCTCCTGCCAGTTTCTGAATGCCTTCCATGGGAGAAACGGTGAGGATGGGCTCCACATGGGAACTTCCGCCACCTCCGGTCATAGCCTCTCCGGCAAAGGGTCCGATCAGTGCAATGGAATGGATTGCATGGATATCCAACGGCAGTACATTATGCTGGTTCTTCAGCAACACCACCCCTTCTGCTCCAATCTTCATGGCAATGGCTGCATCCTTCATCACCGGGATGGCACCTTGTTGGGGAGTCTCCCATACACCGAAGCGCATCATGGTACTATACCTGCGGATTAGCTTTTCATTTAACAGGGATTCGGAGACTTCTCCCGACATGACTGCTCTTTTCAGTGCATTGCCGAAATAGATGCCAGTAGGCATTTCCACATCCAAGCCTCCCCTGGCGGCAGGGACAGTGCTATGTACGGCACCGAAATCGGAAGTAATAAAGCCATCGAACTTCCACTCTTTCCGCAGGATATCCGTTAACAGGAAGTCATTCTCACTGCAAAAAGTACCATTGACCTTATTATATGCTGCCATGACGGAGCCTACATGTCCTTCTTCGACAGCTGCCCTGAAAGCCGGCAGGTAGATCTCCCGCAATGTACGTCCATCAATGATCTCATTGATTTTGAACCGGTCGGATTCCTGGTTGTTAGCCACATAATGTTTCACATTGGCAATGATGCCGCAACTTTGAATGCCTTTGATTTCACCCACTCCCATCCGGCTTGTCAGAAAAGGGTCTTCCCCGAAGCTTTCGAAGGTTCTTCCGCCGTGGGGAGTGCGTGCTATGTTAACATCCGGCGATTCCAGGAAGATGTTGCCTAACAACAGGGATTCCTCACCAGCCACTTTGCCATAATCATATGCGGCTTGCGTATCCCATGTAGCTGCAAGGGAGATAGGGGCAGACAATGCAGTTGCTTTTCCCTGGTGGCCATATCCGGCAGGTCCCAGTCCGGCAGGCCCGTTGCAGACGGTCAACGGAGGGATGCCCAGCCGGGGGATGCCGGGGACAATGCGGAAGTCGGTGTCATTCTGTATCCCGTGAAGCTGGGATATCTTCTCATCCAGTGTCATTTGGGCAACGATCTTCCGGGCACGGGCATTGAAATCAGGATGATCGGCTTTTGGAGCTGTAATAGCCCCCTTCAGCGCCATCGGTAATGCAAGGCATACAGCCATACCGATAAAAATAATCTGTTTCTTCATAGTGTAGTGTAATTTATAGAGTGAATAGATAGTTAAATGCGTGAATATGAATTGTCTTAATGGTTGTGTTCGCGCACACATACCGGGATAGTGTAATCATTGGTTTTGATAGTAATCAATGTTTTCGGGCAAAAGAATATCAATAGGGAGATAATTTTCTTTTGGCGGGGTCTTCTTTAGAATAAGGTATTCGCAGAGCGATTTTATCCCTTCATAGCCCTGTTGTTGTGGGCGTTGTGCGATCAGGGCTTTGATGATGCCTTCCTTGAGCAGTTTGATGTTTGCTTCGATGACATCATACCCGATGACACTGATGTCGTTGATGTTTCTTATTTTCAGATAATTGGCAAGGATATGGGCTTTGGAGTTAAAGACAATGCCACCCCTGATTTTCGGTTTACTCTTTAGCAGAATATCGAGCTCCCTGAAGTTATAAACCGGATCATCCAGATACAGCTCAATACGATGGATTGTGCCGCTATAGGCGGTATGGTTCAGGTAATCCAGGAATCCGGTTTCCCGGTTGATCCATTGATTGGAGTCCTGATCGCCTATGTTTAATATTTTGGGAATGACAATATCAGCATTCTTTTTGATGTTATACAGTAACATCTTGGCTCCGATCTCACCGCTATCCCCGGAATTGGTTCCAAAATAGGCCAATTGCTGCTGTGCGGGGATATTGGCATCGATATAATTATACGGAATCCTGAGAAGATCCAGCGTTTGGGAAAATTCAATCATCAGGTTCGAAAACAGGGTAGCCATTAAGACGGCATTAAAATCAAAAGATCCTGCCAGTAGCTCGTTGATGATTTTGCGTAGTGAATGGCTGTTGTGCTGGTCGAACAAAAATTTCTCAAGATGTACGCCATAGCCCGCAAACTCTCCTTCAGCCCGTTGTATGCCTTTATATACCTTTTCCCAGTACTCTCCCGGTTGAAAAGCGGGAATGATGACGGCAATTTTATAGTGTTTCTTTGAGGCAAGGGTCCGGGCCATCATGTTCGGCTGATAATTGACCACTTCCAGAATGGCTTTTACCTTTTTGAGGTTTTCTTCAGACACCCGCCCCCTGTCATGCAGTACGCGGTCGACTGTGCCAACCGAAACGCCAGCCATTTGGGCAATATCTTTGATCTTGATATTTTTATTTTCAGCCATAGTAAAATGTGCGTGGTTAACCACTGCAAATATAAAAAATAAAGTTTGGATATTTGTTGTGTGTGCGGGCACATTTTTCGGGATAAACTGATCTCCTTTCTGCAATTTCAGGGATGAAGGGTTTCCCTCATTTCTCTTCTCTTCGGCTACTATTGAAGAAGAAGCCGTCTTGATTTTTTCCGGAAATAAAACTTTTTTGTCATTTCGGCTTATTGGTCTCTCCCGGCTTTCGGCCATTCTCTTCCCGTCTCGTCGGATGTAACAATCCGATGGGTCAGGCAACCCTGTTCGCCTTGGTTTGTTTGCCAGATTGTTCTGCCCTTCTGATGAAGGGAAGTACCCGGAACGGGGTTAGGGTTAGGTTTTCTTTAACCTCGTCGCGTTGGATTTACAAACCCGACATGGCAGGGGCATCATTGTGCCAACTGATTTAATATTACGACGCCCTGCATCTTCCTGGCGATATCGTATCATCCTTCTGTAACAAATATTGAGCGGCTCTGCAGCAAGGGAAGGAAAGCGAAATTTGGAAACAGGATTTATGCCATACGGAAAAACACCCGAAGATATGATTGTAAACCAGCAAAGCCGCTCTGCTTCCGTCGCGACGGATTTACAAATCCAACGGGTCAGGCAACCCGATTCGCCTTAGCTTGTTTGTCAGATTGTTCTGTCCTTCTGATGAAGGGAAGTACCCGGAACAGGGGTAGGGTTTGGTTTTCTTTATCCTTGTCCCGTCAGATTTATAAATTCGACGGATCAGGTTGCGTTTTATGTAACATCTTGTTATTGTGTAATATATGGTCGTCATTGTGTCAACTGATTCAATGTTACGATCACATTTTTAAAGTAATAATGCACATTGTTAGAGTATCAATGCACATTATTGGAGTATCAATGCACATTATTAGAGCATCAATGCACATTGTTGGAGTATCAATGCACATTGTTGGAGTATCAATGCACATTATTAGAGTATCAATGCACATTGTTAGAGTAATAATGCACATTATTAGAGTATCAATGCACATTGTTGGAGTAACAATGCACATTGTTGGAGTAACAATGCACATTGTTGGAGTAAAAATGTGATCTGAAATTTTATGCATTGCTATGGATCTCCTTTCTTGTTAGTGAATCATCTAAAGCCTGTCCTGTTTTAATAATTGAAAACTCATTGTTTTTGGTTGAAATAAAATAAATGTGGAAAATCATAATTTGCCTCTTTAATTAACTATTATTTTTGCAATTCAAAATTTTAATACATGATATGATAACAGTAGAACAAATTGTGCATATTACGCGTATACTGGAGCACATCGAAGCCAATCTTGGCCATCACGGCACTTATATGGAGATTGCCCAAATGGTTCCTGTTTCAACCACTAAATTGTGGTGTTTGTTTAAAGAAATAACAGGAGAATCCTATGATAATTATATTATACGTGTCAAGATGGAATTAGCCTACCGTATCCTGCATGCCGAACCTTCCCTGCTTATTCAGCTTATTGCAGTCTTGTTAGGCTATGGGTATTCCGGTAGCTTTAGTACTGCCTTCAACAAAGCCTTTGGCATCCTGCCTTCACATGCACGGTTTCTGAAGCAGAAGCCTGTCACGCGCCATATCAATCCTGATTTTGAATCCGACATCCGGTTCGGGGGCATTTGTGAGATGGCCGATCGGTTTGTGGTATACCGGAGGGTATTCAAAGGATATACTCCTGAAAAAATCCGTAGCAACTTTTGCTCCTTGTCCACCTGCGTTATGCAGGACAACCTGGAGGTATGCCAATCCATCGGGGTGATACACGATGACCCCGATTACACACCTCACAACAAATGCCGCTATGATGTTTGTTTTTCCATAAACACGGCGTTTACAAAGCCACGGCGTTTGTACAACTCGAAATGGATAAAGGGTGGTACTTATGCCTGTTATCATTTCTCGGGAAAAGAAGAGGAACTGCATGCCGCATGGAATTATATCACACGGAATTGGCAAGACGGCAATGAATACATGATTGATATAACTCCCCGTCTTGAAATTTTTTCCAAACACTTTAATAACAATCGGGATAGGTTTCATGCAACATTATACCTGCCTGTCAAAAAGAAAAAACGGTTGAAATCATAAACCGGTTGAGAGTGCATCAGTAGCTACCGCTCTTCATTGGTTTCGTGCATATCAATCGCCTGACTTTATTTATTTAACAATTAAAACAAAAAAAGTATGACAAACACAGCTAGAATTCCACGTTCGATAAATCAATTCGACGAGTACATCACCACCACCACAGCCTATCTTGAGGCGGGGACACCCACCACAAATGCCACCCGGTTGGGAATCACAGAAGAAGAGGTGACGCAGTGGAAGAGTTTCAACACCCAGTGGAGTCCTCTCTATGCCCTCTATGTGGACAAGAAAAACAGCCGTACCACCACCGTAAAAGACAAATTACTGAAAATCATCAGCAACACAGTCGATTTTAATAAATTGTCCCACTTTCTCGATCGTATTGCGGCCTCGGTCTCCGTCACTATTGACGACCTGGCCATGTTTCATATCGGTAAAGGCACTTTGGATGCTGAAGCACGGACAGTAGGGGAGAAACCCATTCAGGAATCGGTGTCGGTGACCCTTGCTCCCTTGGGGGGTAACGTGGTGTCGGTGAAATGCCGTAGCTCTATCGGGAGCCGTTACTCCATTTATCCCGGAGCCAACTGCGTGCAATATCTCTACATGGTGAGCGAAACACCACCCGAATCGGAAGAGGCGCCGGGCCTGAAGATGAATATCTCCACAAAGGCGATTTTCAATCTTTCACTCGGGGCAGGCAACATAGGTAAATTCCTCTATATCTACCTCCGATGGTACAACACCAAACATCCTGAACTGGCCAGCCCGTGGTCAAAACTCGAAAACACAATCGTGACCTAGCCGTCGTAACATCTCATCCGGTGGTCTCTGGCCACCGGGTGGATTGTTGGAGAATCAAATGACTGCATGACCGATTCCATTGACAATTGACAGTTGACAGTTGACAATGGAAATCAACATACAGCGGTTAGCGATAAATGATTAAAGAACTCTTTTCTTGAGACTTGTTGTTGCCTTTCAACTTTACACCTTAAACTTTCAACCGTAGTTCTCTATAAACTTTACACCTTAAACCTTCAACTTTTAACCAGTTTGCCTTTAGACTGTTGTTTCTCTATAAACTTTACACCTTAAACTTTCAACCGTAGTTCTCTTTAGACCTCTTCCACTTTCTGCCTGTTGTTGCCTTTCCATCTTATATGGAAAAATAATTGATATTTGTTATTGTAGCATCAGAAATAATTTTTTATGTTTGTGACTTAAAATTGAGAAACAAAGAAGATAAGTTATCTTACGATACATACGCCTAAAATTGGGCAAAAGGAGAGGGAAAGAGACATACACTCATATTACAAACAAAGGATTTGATCAAATCAAAAGTCCCTTGGATAAATTAGAATTATAATTATATTGATAAACTGGATATGCGCCACATTATGGCGTATACACAGATGTTGAACTAAACCGTTCCGGTAAATGAGATTTGTGATAATTTTGAAGGATATAAACTTCAAAAAAATATCACTATGAGCCCAAACAAGTCCTTCGAGAATTTGCTGATCAGGGAGATGCAGATTCGCAATTACAGTCCGCGCACAATTGATACCTATTGTAAACTACTTTGCAATTTAGAAAAAGAATTTGGGAAATTGTTGTATGAGATTACCACCGAAGACTTTAAATCTAAGTTGCATTTTATGATTACCCAAAAAGGGGCTTCTGTTTCCACCGTAAATCAACTTATTAGTGCGTTCAAAATCTTTTATGTAGCTGTATGTCATCGTGAATGGGAAGAATTCCGTGTAAAACGACCACGCACAGAGAAAAAACTACCTATTGTTTTATCGCTTGAGGAAGTTGGGAGGATGATTTCAGTAACGAATAACCTGAAACACAAAGCCATCCTTATGCTCACTTATTCTGCCGGTTTACGCAGAATGGAAGTATTACAAATTAAACCAAAAGACATTGATTCGCAGCGGATGCAAGTGCATGTAGTTCAGGGAAAAGGTAAAAAGGACAGATATACTATTCTTTCACAAAAGACACTTGAAACACTCCGTGAATACTACAAAGCGGAAAGACCAACAAAGTTTCTCTTTGAACCTGCCGGGCATAAAGGACAACCCTTGTGGGAAAGATCTATGGAACATATCGTTAAGAACAGTGCAAAAAAGGCAGGTATAAAAAAAGACGTTTCATTTCATACCTTACGGCATTGTTTCGCTACACATTTATTGGAAGCAGGTGTAAACCTGAGGCAGATACAACAGTTCATGGGACACACTTCATTTAAAACCACAGCCGTATATTTGCACGTAGCTCATATAAAAACCAATGAGTTTACTTCTCCATTAGATAAAATAAACCTGTATTGATTTTATCTAATGGAAAATAAAAAGCAAACCATAGAAATTGCTGACATTTTCCGGGATTACAAACATGACTTAGCAGACAATCTTACTCTTTGCGCTGTTCAGCAAAAAGCGTTTGAAGATATTGTAGCTTGCCGAACATCCGAGCTAGGTGGACATACTTTATATTGCAATAACTGTGATAATAAGGTTCAATCATACAACTCGTGCCGTAATCGTAATTGTCCCAAATGTCAGTACATAAAACGAATGCAATGGGTGGATAAGTTAGCTGCTAATCTTCCAGCGGTAAAACATTTTCATATTGTATTTACCATTCCATCGTGTCTGCATAATCTGTTTTATATCAATCAACAAGTTGCTTACGGCTTGTTGTTCAAAGCGGTCGGAAAAACATTGGTTCAATGTGCTAAGAATACAGAATATCTTGGAGCACAAGCCGGAGCTGTTGCACTGCTGCATACCTGGGGACAAACTCTGGCGTATCATCCACATATCCATACCATAGTTCCTGCAGGTGGGTTATCGGACGATGGAATGGAATGGATACCGAGTGCCAAAAAGTTTTTTGTTCCGGTAAAAGTGTTGAGTGCAGTTTTCAGGGGTATTTTATGTCGGTTCTTGGAAGAAGCCATCAACAAAGGAGAAATAAAACTACCTGAGGATACTGTCTGTTTTCAAACACTGAAAACAAAATGCTATGATAAAAAATGGGTAGTATATGCTCAAAAACCGTTTTCTTCACCTGACAATCTTATCCGTTATCTGGGAAATTACACGCATCGTGTAGCCATTAGTAATCACCGTATTGTGGATTATAAAGCAGGTAAAGTGACTTTTTACTACAAAGATAACAAAGCAGGGGGAACAAGAAAAGCCATGACTTTAGAGGCCCGTGAGTTTATCCGCAGGTTTATGCAACATATTTTGCCAACAGGATTTTGTAAAATCCGTTACTTTGGCTTTATGGCTATGTGCAACCGAAAATCTCAACTTGACTTGTGTTACTCCATCATACTTACTCCAACCTGTTTATCAAAACTCACGGGATTACAAGCCATGGAAGTATTACAAATCATTACAGGCAAAGACCCTGTTATTTGCCCCAAATGCAACAAAGGAAAGTTAACAATAATTCCTAATAACAGCAATTTACATATAGAGCCGGGCTAATCCTGCTGTTTGTAAAAGCGTTCTTTAAAAAATTGAAAACTATCCCGAAAAAAGATGATCAAAATCTACCGGGGAAAACTATGTCTGTATGTAAATAAAATTCAATCAAAATAACAACTCTGTACTGCATGAAATCTAAAACGCACTTTCTTCTATTTTAAATTCGAGCCAAATATAAAACCTGCCCAAATACCTTTCCCATAGCAATAGGTTCCGTTCAACTATGTTTTATTCACCATTTTCTTCTGCACATTAAATAATGGTCGTAAAAATTTGAAACTTAATTTCTTTTCAATAACTTTGGTGCACGAAAATGATGAATAAAACACTAAGATGTTACATTTTAAAACAGAGACATGCCAGCATCTGAAATACTATTGAAAATTCATACAGACACTAAAGAGGAGGAAAGAGAGATTATTGAACAATTTCTAAAGAGATTGCAATACTCGCCCACATCATTAGTTACTTCTGAATGTCCTGATTACGAAATAGAAATCGATAGTAAACTGATTGGTGTAGAGATAACAAAATACTATTCTGATTTTACCAGAAAAGGTTCGATGAGACAGAAAAAGTTAAGCGAATGGAAAAAATTTGTTGATGAATTAAAGAAAAGATTATCCGCCGTTGAACCAGCCTATGATTACTTATATGGAGTGATTCATTTTCATAATGACCAAGTTAATTATAGGGAATTATTAAATGATAATTATTTCAATGAAATAGTTAAGGTCATTAAATCGGCAAAATTGAATAGAGGTGAACAAAAAACAGAAAAAGTATCACATGACAAGTTCCCAATTCTAAGCAATTATATAGATTCAATATCCCTTTGTGATAAATATCCTGAAAAGAAATACCTGTGGTGGGATTCTTGCTTGCAGTCAGGTGAGATATTGCAAAATGAAACAGCTATTCAAGAAATAGTTGATAAAAAGGAAAAATCTTCAAAGAAATACAAGAACAATTATATACAAAAATGGCTAATAATCTATGCTGGAGGATTGAGTTTACATGATATGTTTATTTTTGAAATGCAAAACACATTAAGACAAGGCGAGATTTCATTAATGCAATTGGATAGTAAAGAGAGAGAATTAATTTTAAATCTTAAATCAGACTATTTTACTCATATCTTCATATGGGATAAGTTTACTGAACGCATATTTCAATTATATCCTTACACAAAGAAAATATTGGACTTTGGTGAAAGGAAAATTTGGATTAATCATTTACCTTTAAAAGAATAAAAACGTTGCATAATACTTAGGCTTCCTGCGGTCGGGACGACCCAGCAAGGAAGCGTGGGTTGAACCCCGTATAACGGGGTAAACCGTATTCCCTGTTCGAGAAGTCTGTTCAGCGAGCTTGGAGTAGAAATGTTGTTATGGAGAAAGCGGCCTGTTTTGATAGGTTGTTGCAGGGAGGAAAGGGCAAAAGAAAGAACAAATAGTGCTGTAATCAGTAGATTTTCTACAAGAAAGCAGCAGATAAAGATAAAAAAACAAGCATAAACAGCGGTTTTTGCTACTGTATAGACAAAGCAATGGCCATCCCTGCGTTATACAGGGCTTTGAGGTTGAGAGATTACAGGTTCAGGTTTGTTGTTCGGGGATAAAACACGTTATCGGGCGAACGGATACGCGGGATTATTTCTACCGGAATCATATTGCCGGTTTTGCATCGGGGGCATTTGCAGGAATTGAATCCGGTAAGCCGGACGATACGTTGCTGTCGGGTTTCCCTCGCTACCGCAGATTTGTAATTACGAGTGTTCGGAAGATTATTAAGTATTCAAAATTAGTAATTTCTCTACTGCCGCAGAGTGTGCTGTGAGAAAAGATTTATCTTTTCGTAACTGCTAATAAGATGATGGAACCGACCTACACGCTGCGGTAGCGTGGGGAGGAGTATATTACTACTATCTGAGAGACCCCCAAGGCACTGAAGTATGAACCAGGCAAAAATGGAATAGAACAAACCATATGGAATCAAATACAACCTATGTTATTAATCATCTGCCTTCGATAAAGTTACGTATTTGGAAAGGGGCACAAATCTTTGTGCTTCAATTTATACTTATTTTTGTTCTTATGCACAAAGAATTTATTTATGGATGGATAGTGTATTTTTTAATTATAGCTTTTACAGTTTGGCAGTTAATAAGCAAAAGAAGCAGGCAGGTTGTTTCTGTTTCTATAGATTATAATAAAGAGGAACTATTGATACAGTACAATCAATTACTACGAACAAAAACAATCAGGTTACCTTTTGAATCATTTAACTATACCTATGCTCATGAGCTTTACGATCGAATCCACACACCAATGACTTTAGTGTTTTATGATAAGAGAAAATTAGTTGCCCAAATCATGCACAAATATAGCGGTTGGTCGGATGATCGAATAAAATCAATTTGCGAAACGCTACTTTTAATAAAAGACCCTGTTAATGATAAAAGGTTATTTGGAGGCAGACTAAAGAAATAAATATTTCTGATACTATCCGGTTCGGGAATGGACAACAGATTATCAACAGCTACGACGCCATGGCGCTGTCAAGCAACTTCAGGGGACAAAAAAGATCAGTTATACCTATAATGTGAGCAGTTGGCTGATGAAC
This sequence comes from Microbacter margulisiae, assembly GCF_014192515.1. NCBI lineage: Bacteria > Pseudomonadati > Bacteroidota > Bacteroidia > Bacteroidales > Porphyromonadaceae > Microbacter > Microbacter margulisiae. The sequence goes on along the minus strand of NZ_JACHYB010000002.1, from coordinate 676,679 downwards.
ATCGCTGGCGGCTATTTCACAGAGAACCTCTGCTACGAGACCCTGTGATGCATATTTTTTGTAAATAAATTCCAGTTATATCCGGAATATATTTGTACTTTTGAATAAAGATATTTTCATTGTAAACTAAAACCAATTCAGATGAAACAGCTAATCTATGTATTAATGGCCATTTTGTGCTTATCCGCAGGGCATTCGTATGCACAAAAAAAGGCTTTTACCATTGCAGACTTGTATAAAATGCGCAATGTAGGCACTCCTGTGGTTTCTCCCGATGGCAAACAGATTGCATTTACCCTGACGGATTATAACCTTCCGGCAGGAAAAGCAATGGTGAATATTTACGTTGCCGATGCCAATGGCAGTCACCTGAGGCCGATTACCTCTAACGGCAAAGGGAATGAGAATCCTCTTTGGACAAACGATGGCAGGGGTATTTACTATGTTTCCAGCGCATCGGGTACGCCGCAATTGTATCTTTATACATTCAGCAGCGGCCAGTCACGCAAGATTACCAACTTTTCCATGGGCGTGGACGCTCCGGTGTTGTCGCCAAATAACCAACTGATTGCATTTGCTGCTGACGTATATCCCGAATGTGGTGCTAACAGCCGGTGCAATGAGATAACCGATTCCCTGGCTACGAATGGTCCTGTGCAGGCATACCTGGCCGATCATTTATTATTCAGGCACTGGACGCAGTATGCAGCCGGGAAGTATTCCCATGTTATCGTGTATAATCTGCAAACCCATACCTATACCGATGTAACTCCCGGGAAGTATGTTTCCCCCACCTTTATGCTGGGAGGCGGTATCGGATATAACTTTTCACCGGACAGCAAGGAGCTTTGCTATGTCTCTAATCATGATGCGCATCCCGAAGCTTCCACCAATGCCGATCTTTTTATCGTGCCGGTGACCGGAGGGAAAGCCGTGGATATCACAAAGGATAACAAAGCATGGGACGGTTCTCCTGTTTATTCTCCCGATGGAAAATATATTGCTTACCGCAAGCAGGTCATTCCGGGATATGAGTCCGATCTTTTCCGGATTGCCTTATACAACAGACAAACAGGCGAGTCAAAGATCATTACCGGTTCGTTTGATAACTGGATTGACGATCTGAAATGGGGCGCCGATTCCAAATCGATTTATTTTACCGGAGAGGTGCTGGGTCGTGAGCCAGTGTATAAAATAGATATCGAGAACCAGGCTATAATAACGCCTGTCAGTGGCGCAAAGACGATCTACGGCTTTGACCTTGACCGTCAGGGAAATCTTTATTACACTGCCAGTACAGTAGGCAAGCCGGTAGCTTTATACCGCATGGATGCTTCGGGTAATGCACGGGCCTCTCAATTGACTTTTTTCAACCGGAAGCTGGAAGAAGAAGTGGATATCCGTCCTGCCGATACGATGTGGGTAGCCGGAGTGGATGGCAAAAAAGTGGAAGTCTTCATTGTTAAGCCACATGATTTCAATCCGGCCCGCAAATATCCGCTTATCCTGAATGTACATGGTGGTCCGCAAAGCCAATGGATGAATTCGTTCCGTGGCGACTGGCAGGTTTATCCGGGTGCAGGCTATGTGGTGGCATTCTGTAACCCGCACGGATCAACGGGATACGGACAGGCATATACCCGTGAGATATCGGGCGACTGGGGCGGAAAACCTTTCGAAGACCTGATGAAAGTGACAGATGCCCTTGCTAACCTCTCTTACGTTGATTCAACACGCATGGGTGCTATGGGATGGTCATACGGCGGATACATGATGAATTGGTTCCAGGCCAGAACCAAACGCTTTAAATGCCTGGCTTCGATGATGGGGCTTTACGATTTGCGTTCCGAATGGGGAGCAACAGAAGAACTATGGTTTCCAAACTTTGACCTGAAAGGCCAGCCGTGGAATTCGGATTTGTATAAGAAATTCTCCCCATCGGAATATGTGCGGAATTTTGCTACGCCTACGTTGATTATTACCGGGCAACTTGATTTCCGGGTTCCATATACGCAGGGGATTCAGTATTTCACAACATTGCAAACTTTGGGAATCCCATCCCGTTTGATCATCTTTAAGAACGATGGACACTGGCCCAACGTGGTTAAATCCATGCCTTTGTATTACGATGCCCATCTGGATTGGTTCCATAAATATCTTGGCGGAGCGCCTGCTCCATATAATGTAAAGGAACTGGTGAGGAACCAGGTCTTTTCGCCTGTAAAGGAGTTGAAGTAATCTGATTGCCGGTATTCCGGATAGCGGATATCCAAAACTTGTCTATGGCCATTTCTGTTCCCCGAAAATGGGGGCAGGGATGGCCATTTTTAGTAGTCTGATGTAGTGTCTCCTGTGGCTTTTTTGTTGCTTTTCCGTCCCTGTGGAGTACCAAACGGCGATTTTTTTTGTATATTTGTGATAGTTTATTCGGGTAGATTAATGATATCCGGTTGAAAATTAGATGTCTGTAAAAGTAACCGAATGAGAGATTCAGAACAAATCATCAAAGTATAAACTAACAACTAAATTATTTTCGATTATGAAACATGAACTACCGGCGCTGCCATATGCAACCAATGCTTTAGCGCCAAAAATCAGCCAGCAAACAATTGAACTTCATTGGGGCAAACACGCACAAACATATGTGAACAACCTGAATAACCTTATTCCGGGTACTCCCTTTGAACATGCGTCACTGGAAGATATCATTCTAAAAGCTGAAGGCCCTATCTTTAATAACGGAGCGCAAACCTGGAACCATATTTTCTATTTTACTCAATTTTCACCTTCTCCGAAAGCAAAACCGGAAGGGAAGCTTGCAGAAGCTATTGACAAGAGCTTTGGCTCGTTTGAAGCCTTTAAGGAACAATTTTCTAAGGCTGCCGTTGGCCTTTTCGGTTCAGGATGGGCATGGCTGGTAAAGAAAGCTGACGGCTCTCTTGAAGTTATTCAGGAAAGCAATGCAGGCAATCCTTTGCGCAAGGGATTAACCCCTGTTTTGACATGCGATGTTTGGGAACATTCCTACTATGTTGATTACCAAAATCGTCGTGGCGATTATGTTTCTATCTTCTGGGACGTCTTAGACTGGAAGGTCATTGAAAGCCGTTTTTAATCACAAGCATTTTTAATCCGGATTTTAAAAAGCGCGTAAGGTTGAGGCCTTAGGCGCTTTTTGTCAATCATGCGCTGGTTGTTTAATGTAAATATTTATATAAAGCATTTATCAACAGGAATATATTGATGTAAGGCCATAAATTTTAATGCATTCACCAAACTAAATTATTATCATATGAGAAGGAATATATTGTTCATTATTCTTTTATTCATACTTCCCAGTGGTATAATAGCCCAAAAGAATCCACGTTACACTATACAAGGTCAGGTCATAGACAAAAATACAAGAGCACCTATTTCATATGCCAGCGTGATCATCTGGAATAGTCAAATCGGAACAACGGCTGATTCGATTGGCCGTTTTAAGTTATCCAACATTGCTCCGGGAAGCTATCGGTTACAGGCTTCTTTTATTGGTTATGCCAACAGTATCACTCCTGAATTTTTAGTTATTAATAATAAGGGATTTGAAACCATAGAATTGGAAGAAACTGCCAAAGCCCTGCAAGAAGTTGAGATAAAGGGAGTCAGCGGTCCATTTCGAAGGTCGGCTATCAGTCCGCTCTCATTAAAGGAAATCGGATTTACAGAGATTGAAAAGAGCGCGGGTTCCAACCGGGATATATCCCGTGTACTCGAATCTTTTCCTGGCGTGGCTTCGTCTACCGGAGGTTACAGAAATGATTTAATAGTGAGAGGAGGTGGCCCTTCTGAAAACAGCTATTATATAGAGGGTATAGCAGTACCCACCATCAACCATTTTTCAACACAGGGGGCTTCAGGTGGGCCTGTTGGAATTTTTAACGCGGAACTGATAAGCAAAGCTGATTTTTATACGGGAGCTTTTCCTGCTGACCGGGGGGATGCGCTAAGTTCCATTTTAAATATCGATTTGAAAGATGGTTCAGCCACTTCTTATAATTACAGCGGTGTGGTTGGCTCATCTGATCTCGGATTCAATACTGATGGCCATATCGGGAATAAGATCACCTATCTGTTTTCTGCGAGGCAATCCTACTTGCAATATCTTTTCAAAGCATTGAAACTTCCGTTTTTGCCAACCTACTGGGATAGCCAGTTTAAGGTTAAAATCAGATTCAACCGCTATAACCAGTTAACCCTACTTGGCCTGGGAGGTATCGACCGGATGACACTCAACACCGATACTACCGGGCAAACGGATGGAAATAAGTATATTGTGGCAACACTGCCTATCATTTCGCAGAATACATACACCGTTGGAGGCGTTTACAAACATTTTGCAGGAAATAGCACGCAATCCATCGTATTAAGCCATGATTTCTTTCAAAACACCAACTTGAAATATCTTAATAATGATGCTGCTTCCGGAGATAAAATTCTCAATTACAATTCATACCAGGCTGAAACCAGATTCCGGTTTGAGAACAGTACCCTGTTAAATGCTTTTCGTATTGACGCAGGAATACATGCGGAATTAGATCATTATTTTAATCATACAGGACAGACCTTATATAGCAATGGAAATGCCTACAAACTCAATTATTTGACTAATTTGTCGTTAATGCGTTGGGGTATTTTTGCTACCGGTGTCTATAAAAGCCCCAATGAAAAATTGACATTGGCTGCAGGTTTCAGAACGGATGCTACTAATTATGCTTCAACAATGAATCATCCGTTTGGGCAATTTTCTCCACGGGTTTCTTTATCGTATCAGCTTTTGCCTAAATTCTATCTGAATGGGAATGTAGGTACATATTTCGAATTGCCTCCCTATACTGTTTTAGGGTATAAAAACAACGAAAATCAATATGTCAACAAAGGCAATGGAATGAAATATCTACAATGCAATCAAGTTGTGATTGGAATAGAACATCAACCCAAAGATTATCTTCGATTATCATTGGAAGGATTTTACAAGAAATATATCAATGGATTATATTCACTGTCTGATTCTATCCCATTAGCATCGGAAGGTGCTGACTATAATGTTTATGGCACAGAAAGTGTCAGTTCAACTGCTACCGGACGTGCTTACGGAGTGGAAGCATCAGCACGTTGGTTTGGATTTGATCATTTGAACTTTATTTTGGCTTATACTTATGTGAGAAGCGAATATATCAATCCAAATACCGGCAAATATATTCCATCCTCATGGGATAATCGAAATCTTCTGACTGTTACCAGTAACTATCAATTTCCCAGAAACTGGGCTTTGGGCATGAAGTTTAGAGCAATCGGCGGAGCGCCCTATACTCCCTATGATTATGCAAAGTCATCTCTTAAAGTTGCGTGGGATGCAAAAAACAGTCCTTACCTTGACTATGCACTTTACAATACCAAAAGACTTGCTACGTTTACTGAACTGGATTTGCGGGTGGATAAGACCTATTATTTCAAGAATTGGATGTTTGGATTCTATCTTGATGTTCAAAATGCTTTGGGAACCACATATCGCGAAGCGCCTGTTTTGTATAGTACCGGGCTGACTGATCCAACAGATCCTACTCACTATTTGATGAAAACTGTTCAGCCAACAAGTGGAACGATTTTGCCCTCTATTGGCATTATGGTCGAATTTTAGGAATACCGACTTTGCGCTTGTCCGGGTTTTATATGTTATGAAACCCGGATAACGTTCCTGTCAGGAACATAGCAAAGAAAAGCTTGTGCCGTAAAGCCCATCTCTTCGAGCAAGCGTTTGTATTGCAACACCTGGCGATGATGGCTGGGATGGGGCATCCCGAATTTGTAGTCGATAATCGTTGCGTTTTGATGATCAAATACGACGCGGTCAGGGATATAAGAAGATTCGCCCGGAATCAGAATGGCTGTTTCGTTTTGCGCTCTCAATGCAGGATCAAACCACTGGCTTGTTTCCGGAATCGTCCAGAATTCCTTCAGCATGTTTTCAATCTCCTCTTTTTCTTCCTGTGATATCTTCCCGGAACGTTCTAATTCTGCTATCACCTTATTCCCGTCATCGATATGTCGGATGCGTCGCAGGACATCATGCATCAGTACACCGTAATTTAACCGCGAAGGTGTTGCCGCTGTCTTTTGTTCCCAGAAGTTTTTGGAATGAAATTTGACATTGAGGATTCGCTTGTCACCGGAAGTTTCTGCATAGGAGTAGTTGATCTGATTGTGTTCGGCTGTGGTTTGTCCGAATAAGTTTAAATTTCCTATTTCAAGCATTAATGAATCCGGATTCCAATATGACAAAAGAGCATTATCCCCGCTGCTGTTGGATGTTATGCACTGATAAAGCAATTCAGCAAAAGTAGCCGCCTCTTTTCCTGGCTTTTCCGGCTTAGGGGCAAATACTACCAGCGCCTCTTTGGCGCGCGTTAACGCAACGTACGCCACATTAAGGCTATCAATGAAAGTTGCTGTTTTCTCTTCCAGAAAGTCTTTGATAAAGATCGTATCAACCAGTTTTGTGTTATAACTTACCGGCACCAGCGGCAAAGCATTAAAGGGTGCTTCGGTGGGCTCGCACCAAAGTATCGCCTTTTGCGGGTCTAATTTCCAATCGGTGAATGGCACTAAGACAGCCTTAAAACCAAGTCCTTTTGCCTTGTGAACAGTCATCACACGCATTGCATGCGATGTGTCCGGCGAAGGCACCTTTTTTTGTGCACCTCCGGTGTCCCACCATTCCAGGAATGCATCGATACCCATGGAATCGGATAACGAAAAATGATGAACCCAATCCTGAAAGGCTTGTAAAAAGACGGATTCATCTGCAACCGTGGCTTGCGGTAGCAACTTGATTAATGATTCCGTCAACTCAAACAGCGACCCGTTTTTCCCTTCCTTCACACAACTCCATACAGCTTTCTCGAAAGCATCAAACGCTGTGCCAGCGCTTTCTTCGGACAGGAAGTAGGTAGAGGCTATCTCTTCCGGCTTCGTTTTCCCTGAAAGTTGAAAAAACAGCATGGCAATTTTAGCGCGTAACAAGGTGTCATCGGCATGTAAAACATACTGAAGTAATAAGATTAATAATTGCACGGATTGCGCATTGGAGATCATTAATGCCTCGTCGGAAATGACACTGTACGAATAGGTTGGTTTAGCGTTCTCACTGTTTTGATAGTGCAGAAGATAATCGACTATTTCTGTGGCTTCCACATTCCGTCTCACCAGAATGGCTATCTCGCCTGCATCATATCCTGCATCCTGCCACTTTTCAATCCAGGTTACCATATTTGCCAATGCTGCTTCGTGATAGCTTTTTTCCTCATCATCGATAACCTGGATGATGACATTCCCTTCTATGGCGGTTTCGGGGCACTGTTGAGCTAAATTGTTGTAAGCATGGGCGATCTTTGCGTTTAGTGGGGCAAGACGTGGATCTTCTGCTGAAGTTACAGGTATCAATTGCCGGATTTGTTGCTGCAGAACATCTGAGGCAAGCTTGAAAAAAAGATTGTTGAACCGGACAATGGCACGCCCGCTTCTCCAATTATCGTTCAGGTAGATCTCTTCTATATAATCATTTCCAAGATCTTTGAATAGTTGACTGTCAAGTAGTTCCCAGTTTGAATTACGCCAGCGGTAGATGCTTTGTTTCACGTCTCCAACTACCAGATCATCATTACCAGTTGCCAGGCTGTTTAACAGCAAAGGCTTGAAATTAAGCCATTGCAAATCGGATGTGTCCTGAAATTCATCCAGCAACAAATGTTGAATATGGACTCCTATTTTTTCAAAAACAAACGGGGTGTCGCTTCCATCTACAATGCGGGACAATAATTCTGTCGTATCCGTGATAAGCAACCGGTGGGTCTCATCCGATTCCAATCGTATTTGCTCGTCAATATCCATCAGGATGCCAAGTGCATATAATTGTTTCAGGATGGTTTTTGCTGTTGAATAGGCACGAAAATGATTCTCAAATAATTCGATAATCAACCCTACTGTGGTATTCAGGCCATCCAGATAGGCTGTTTTGATGCGTGCAGCCTCCGGGGAGTTCTTTGTTGCCCATTCCTCAGGTTCGTTGTATAGTTTCAAAAACGAATTGGATGGGAATGCTATCTCTTTGCGTGTAAATTTCAACAATACATTCAAAGGAGTCCGGGACTGATTTTTAAAGTCAGTGAGCTGTAATCCGTGTTTTTGTATAATTGCCAATGCTTGCTGAGCTTCCTGCATCACCTTTGTCTCAAAAACAGTAATGAGTTTGATCAGAGAAGCTTGATAGTTTTCTAAAAAGTTTTTATCCAAAAGCTTTTCACGAATCAGCGGAAACTTTTTTTTGAAAGATTCTTTGAAGAGTTCTTGTGCTAATGTGCGAAGATGGTTTTTGAGATTCCATTTTTTACCTTCCTCGATTTGATTTGTGGTGAGGCGCATCAACCAGTCAAACAGTTGTTTGTCTTCTTTTGAATCGAGCTGGGCAAGTAAGTTGTCAATGGCTTTTTCCAGAATTTCATTTGTTTCGATTTCAATGGAATAGCCTCCATTCAATCCGATCTCTCTGGCAAAATTGCGTAGTACCTGTTGAAAGAACCGGTCGATGGTGCTGACAGCAAAAAAGGCATAATCATGTAAAAGCTCTTTCAGACATGTCTCTGCGTATTGGTTAACTTTTTTCTCATCCCAATCGTAACGTTGCTTCAACGGTTCACGGAAAGGAGAGGGTTTGTCATGAGCCAGTTTGTCTAACGCATCTACGATACGCAGTTTCATTTCATCCGTTGCTTTATTGGTGAATGTAACGGCCAGAATCCGACGATGGGCATAGGGCTGATGATCGTCAAACAGCATTTGAATGTAGCGTTGTGTCAGGCGGAATGTCTTTCCCGAACCGGCAGAAGCGCGATAAAGTTGCAGCATGTATGAATGTTTGACGACAAAGATAGCACAAAACAAAAAAAGGACTTACCTATTAAAGCTGTTCTTTTTGTTAAAATGAAGTGGTTGAATCAGATTTCTTTTTTGTTTTGATGTATTGAACACCGGCATAGAGCAGGGCAAAAATTAACATGGGCCAGGTACCATCACCTACAGGTAGTGGTTCACTCGGATCTGGTAACCAACCACCATTTCCATAATGACCATGTTGTCCCTGATTATTATGAGTATATGGGTTAGAAGAACTTAGGTTTGTTGTTGCCAAGCTATATTGAGTCAGGTTTGATGTAAATAAAGAGTATCCTCCAAGAGAGGAACTACTACTAGCGGATGAACCGCCACCTCCTGAGCTGCTATTACTAATACTTCCGCTACTGCCTAAAACAGTTTCATCGGCTGCAAGAGGAATGGATAGACCGGAAGATGTATTTGATGATGTTGATGTAGAACTTACATTAGAATTACCTGATATGCCAGATGAATATGAGTTTGCAGTGACCGTGCCCCACATCGGGGAAGTGTTAGATTCTTCACTATTGGATACAATGGAGTGATGTGTTGTAACAATGCCCGATGATTGTTGAAAGTCATTGTAATAATAGATCTGTCCTGCTTCTCCTCCTGGAATGGTGACAGCAGTGGGTTTGCCGGATTCTCCGGTGAACAAGCTTTTTAAAAATCGGATAATTGGTGATGAAGAATGATCCCTTTGATAGACTACCGCGTAACTATCAAGGCTGCTCAATAATAATGCCAATATCAGAATACTATATTTTATTTTTAAGTTCATTGAGTTCCTCTCGGACATTGTATTTATCCTGCTAAAGGCCGGATTTTATTTTTTAGAAATATCAAACGTTCAATCTAATTATCTGTGTTTTAGTTTCAGACTAAACCGGATGCAAAGAATTTATATGCAAAGATAGCATTTAAAAGACCTTATTCAAATGATGCATTGCATTTTGCCAAATTCTGTTTGAAAAGAATGTGCTGTATCCTTGCAACGAATTGTCTGTGCAAAGAGAGCTTGCGTAAAAAACGAAATGAAACAGATACATAACTGGTTCAGGAAACTGTATGGAAAAACCTGTCATATGTTGGAAAAACGGCAATTATGCAATAGCTTTGCACGTACAATTCGCTGGAAAATGTAAGTTAGTCTTCTAAAAACCAATTTATGCAAACTGATAAAATTATATTGAGGACAATAATCTTTTTGATGGGATTATTGATAATAAGTTGTGGTAATTCTGATCAGCAAAAAGCACAAGAATTACTAAATAGAGCCCAATTGCTTTACAACCAACAGCATTATAATCAGGCAAAACTTACGTTAGATAGTGTAAATGTACTGTTTCCTCAAATGATTCCAATGCGTCAAAAAGCAGATACGGTTATGTATCGAATTGAATTACAAGAGGCTATTCGTGATTTGCGTTTTGCTGACAGCACATTGGTTGTGACACAGCATCTTGCTGATTCTTGCGCTCATCCGTTCTTGTTTACAAAAAATACTAAATATGATGAGATTGGACAATATACTTTGAAATCTCAACAGTCTGCCTTTTATGCTACGCATACGTTTCTCAAACCCATTATAGATGAAAATGGTACGTTGACCATAATGAGTGTTTATTGCGGATCCCCCATCGGGCACACTACGGTTAGGGCTTCTGCAAACGGAGTATTTGCAGAAACAAATCCTGCATCTAAATCTAGCTGTTTTAGCTATAGCAATCAAGGGAAAACGTGGGAAAATGTTAATTTTACAGGCAAAGATATTAGTGGCTTAGTATCCTTTATCGCGAATAATCTTAAAACGCCAGTCGAAATTTCATTAGAAGGAGGAAGACGGATCGTAAGGTATGTAATTCCGCAGGCTGATAAAGAAGGCATTCTGCAAGCATACCATTTATCGGAAGCGCTTAAAGAAGTTCGGCAATTGAAATTGAATGTTTTGCAGTCTAAGCAAACCATTGTAATTACCTGTGGACATTTGCACTTAGATCCGGCTGGTTATATTCCAATTAAAACTGTTGTAGACAAAAAATAGTAATAGATTTCGGCAGATGTGAGATTCTGAGCTGTGGATCTTTATCGCCCGTCGTACTGAAATGCATCTTCGCGATAAAGGGATGGAAATAATTTGACCCATGCAAGTACAACGGCTATTGTGCCAACGCCTCCCAGAATAGCTGCCGGCACTACGCCAAACCATGATGCTGTGACTCCCGATTCAAATTCTCCTAATTGATTTGAGGTGCCAATGAAGAGTTGTGTTATAGAGTTTACACGGCCTCTCATGGCATCAGGAGTCCCCAATTGAACAAGAGTTGAACGGATGACAACACTGATTACATCTGCAGCACCGAGTACAACGAGCGCAGCCAATGAAAGCACAAATATTCTGGAAACAGCGAATATAAGGGTTGCAATCCCAAAAACCACTACAGCAGCGAACATTGAACGTCCAACCGCACGTCGAATCGGATGACGTGCCAAATAAAGGGATACTAACATAGCTCCCACTGCCGGGGCCGACCGCAACATCCCAAGCCCAAGTGATCCTGTTTTAAGAATTGAACTGGCATAAATAGGAAGTAAAGCGGTTGCACCTCCGAACAGGACAGCAAACAGATCAAGTGAAATTGCCCCCAGGATGGTAGGTCTTTCTTTAATGAAAGAAATGCCCATGACAAGCGATTTTGCTGTTACGGGTTCTCGTTGTTCCCGGTTCTGTGATACTTTTATGAATAGAACAATGATCGTTGATATTAAGGCAAAAGATCCGGAAATCAGGTAAACTACTGAGGGGCTAAGCAAATATAGGATTCCTCCGAGAGCAGGTCCGACAATAGTTGCTACCTGAGTTAATGAGGAAACGCCAGCAGTAGCTTGCGTAAATGATTCTTTGGAAACAATATTTGGCAATAAAGAACGTATGGCAGGTCCCTGAAACGCATTCGCTGTCCCCAAAAAGAAGACGATACCTAAAATCCATTCCCTGTTAACCCATCCCATATGGCTGCTTATAGACAGAAAGATAAATGCAGCAGCTAGTACAGCCTGACTAATGCAGATGATAAGCTTTCGGTTAAAACGGTCAGCTACCATGCCCACGATCAGGGTAAACAGGACCATGGGTATGAATTGAACGAGACCAACCAATCCAAGGTCGAACGCAGAATGTGTGATGGAGTACATCTGCCAGCCAATGGCCACAGAAGTCATTTGAAAAACAAATGTACTAAAGACTCTGACAATAAGAAAAATAACCAGGGATTTATTCTTGGTAAATGCAGAATATCTTAACGTCGGCATTGACAAATATAGAAAAACTTATGAACGACGGTTCATTTTTGCGGCCAGCAATGTATTTTTCAATAACTCAACCCGCGTCATAGGCCCAACTCCGCCTGGCACCGGTGTGATGTATGAACATTTGGGAGCAACTTCGTCAAATTTAACATCCCCTGTCAGTTTCCACCCTCTTTGTCTTTCAGGACAAGGCACGCGTGTTGTCCCAACGTCAATTACCACAGCACCTTCTTTTACCATCTCGGCTTTTACAAATTCAGGCTGCCCTATAGCTGCAATTAAAATATCGGCCTGACGACATATCTCGGTAATGTTTTTTGACCGGCTGTGGCAAACCGTTACAGTAGCATCTCCGGGATATGTTTTTTGCATCATCAATCCGGCTACCGGTTTTCCGACTATATTACTTCTTCCGATGACTACACAATGCTTTCCGCTGGTTTCAATGTTGTATCTTTTTAATAATTCCAATATTCCTGCCGGTGTTGCCGATACTAAAGAGGGGAGCCCAATCAGCGTCCGACCTACATTCACCGGATGAAATCCATCTACATCCTTCTTGGGATCAATGGCTTCAATAATTTTTTGTTCGTCAATATGCTTAGGCAATGGAAGCTGCACGATAAATCCGGTTACCGAGGCATCCTTGTTTAGTTTGTCGATAGTGGACAGTAATTCGGCTTCAGTCACATCATCTTCATAGCGAATCAGTGATGATTTGAATCCGACCTCTTCGCAATCTGTAATTTTACTGGCGACATAAGTTTCGCTGCCTCCATCGTGGCCTACCAGAACGGCGACTAAATGTGGTATAGCTTCGCCTTTTGATTTCATGGCAAGAACTTCTTGTGCGATTTCTTGCTTTACTTGAGATGCAATTAATTTTCCGTCAATAAGTTGCATAAAGATATGAGAATTTGATTAAACTTTTAGAAAACAAAAAGGGCCGACTGAATTACATTCGAAGCGGTCCTTTGACTGATAGCATGATTGATTGTGCGTTAGATTAATATTGTTCTTTTTCGTTTGGAAAATCTCCTGACTTTACATCCTTGGAATAATGTTGAGCAGCTTCAAAGATGACATCATGTAGATTGGCGTATCGACGTAAAAATCTGGGAGAAAAGCCATTTGTCATTCCCAACATATCGTGGATAACTAAAACTTGTCCATCTACCTGATTCCCTGCTCCGATACCAATAATTGGAATTTTTAGTTCTGAAGCAACCTGTCCGGCAAGCTGAGCGGGAATTTTTTCCAGTACAATCGCAGAACAACCGACTTCTTCCAATAAATGAGCATCCGAAATTAAGCGTTTAGCTTCTTGTTCCTCCCGGGCACGAACAGTGTAAGTGCCAAATTTATTTATTGATTGTGGCGTCAATCCTAAATGTCCGATGATGGGAATGCCTGCAGAAAGAATACGTTTAACCGAATCCAGAATTTCTTCGCCTCCTTCCAGTTTCAAACAATCAGCTCCGGTTTCTTTCATAATGCGGATAGCTGAAGCTAGTGCCAAGGTTGAATTACCCTGATAGGAGCCAAAAGGCATGTCGACTACTACCAAGGCTCTTTCAACGGCTTTCATAACGGATCGCCCATGATAGATCATTTCATCAAGGGTCATTGGTAGCGTGGTAATGTTGCCGGCAATAACATTGGAAGCCGAGTCACCGACCAGAATGACATCAATCCCTGCTTGGTCAACAATTTTGGCCATGGTATAATCATATGCCGTTAGCATGGTAATTTTTTCATTTCGCTCTTTCATTTCAAAAAGGCGATGCGTCGTTACCTTTCTCAACGGTTCAGCAGCATGTACAGACATAATATTAAATATAAAATTGGACTGCAAAGGTACAACAGAAAGACAGGATTGTCATAAAATCATGTGTATTTTTTGCCTGTGCATCAAAAAACTTCAATGCAATCAATGCTTCACAAGATTTATTTTAATTAGCTGAAGACAAAATGCTTGGTATGAAAAAAGAGAATATGAGAATTGCTTTTTTGTACTTGTATTGCAAGCACAAAAAAGTTATGTAAATTTGTACCTAAAATATACATTCTTCAAAAGATAGATTGTCAGGGATAAATAGAATCTATTTTTGTTTACAATAAAAAGTTTCTGGCTTTTTGAAGAATATCAGGACGCTATACGAGCTCTTTAAATCATAGAATATTCAATTTTAACTACTTATTAATTATGAACATTCCCGAAAATCTTTATTACACGCCTGAACATGAATGGTTACGCGTTGAAGGAGCTAATGCTTATGTTGGCATTACAGACTTTGCACAAAATGAATTGGGAGAAATTGTATTTGTTGATGTCAATACGGTTGGAGAAACGTTGAAGGCTGGCAATACGTTTGGTTCCATCGAAGCCGTTAAAACAGTTTCCGATTTATTTATGCCTGCAAGTGGTAACGTTCTCGAATTGAATGAAAAATTAAACGATCATCCTGAATTAGTTAATGATGATCCTTATGGGGAAGGATGGATTATTAAAATTTCGCTGAGTGATTCGTCAGAAACAGTCAATCTCTTAACTGCTGAGAAATACAAAGCTCTGGTTGGTTAAATAAAAGTTGTCTATGAACACACTCCTCAATGAACTATTCTTCCGTACTTCGCCTGTTGATGATCTGGTGTCTCATTTTGATGCCACTCTTTGGAATAGCGCAGAATGAACAGGTGATTGTAGGACAAATCATTGACGGCACAACATTACACCCTGTTGCAAATGCAACAATTCGTTTTTCAAAGACTCTCATTGTCGCTCATAGCAACAGTGAGGGTTATTTTTTTCTCCGGAGTGATGGCAGCCATACCAAAGTAGACTTTTCAGCACAGGGTTATGCTTCCCGTCATTTACGGATTAAACCAAACCGTAGCGCTGTTATTAATATTAAACTAAGGCCTTTGAAGGTTTCAGAACTTCCTTTAGAGGTTTGCAGGCAGGATACTGTAGCAAAATCTATTATTTTACAGGTCATTCAACATAAGCCAGTTAATAATCCCGAAGTGGGTTTTCATCCATCTACTGAATCTGAACGTCTAAAGGCATACGTGTACCATTTACCGCCAGACTGGATTCAAGGCACTCAGGTAGCCGATGCAGCAACCTATTCAATTGATTCGCTTTGTTCATTGCCCTTGTTTACAGAAGACAGAATTTATCGCCAACCTGATTTCCCGTCGGTAAGAGAAGATAAAGAGTTGTTTTTCAATAAAGAATTGTCTGTTTCGCCGCTTGGTAAAGAGTATGTACGAAGATTAGTTGGTTTATTATTGCCTCACCAAAATTTTTATGATAATAAGGTAATCCTTTTAGGGCATTATTTTATTAGTCCGATAGCAGACAATGCGATCCTTCATTATGCTTATTTTATGAAAGATAGTGATGTAGTGCAAGGTCGCAAAATATATACCATCGGATTTCTTCCTCTTCGCCGGAATGATTTTGTTTAATGATTATCCGCAAAGCGACCTGTAGAAAAAGAGGCCAGAATTACGGTTGAGTTTGTAATAAAAAGTTCTCAATATATTTGTATAATTCATTGAAATACATTATATTTACAGCGTATTCAACAGTAAAAATACACGCTATGAATCTCTTGAATTTCATTCTAAATTTTCCCGATGAGGAATCCTGTATTGCGCATTTTAAGGCGCAACGGGATCAAATCGGTATTGTTTGTCCAAAATGCGGCAGCACAAAACATATTTGGCTTAAAAACAAGCTACGTTACGAGTGTACGCATTGTCATCATCGCCAGTCCATACGAAGGGGTACAGTATTAGAATTTTCTAAACTCCCTTTTCGTTACTGGTATGTTGCCATGCACCTTTTGACCAGTACCAAAAAATCTTTTTCGGCTTCCGAGTTGCAACGGCAACTGGGACATAAACGCTATCAACCCATTTGGGAAATGCACAAGAAATTGAGCGACATAATGGGTAAACGCGACAATGAATATCAGCTTTCGGGACAAATAGAACTTGACAATGCTTTTATTACCACTCTGATAAGTGATGACTGTAAGCAACAGAACTTAAAACGTGGTGCAGGCAGTCAGAATAAGTCTAAAGTCCTTGTAATGACAGAAAGCATTGTGGTTGAAAATCCAAAACCGGGTAAAAAGCCCAAAAAGATAAACCACATTAAAATGCAGGTAGTGCCTGATTTAAGAGCTGACACTGCCGTTGAAATTGTCAAAGAACAAATTGATTCAAAGGCGGAATTAACCACCGATGATTCAAAAACATTTTTTAAGCTACATCAAGCTGTGGAGTCTCAAAAGGCTCAGGTTATTGAACCAGAAGACCTTCAGAAGATACTTCCATGGGTTCATATCAGTATTGCAAACGTGAAACGTTTACTACTTGATATGCACCACCAGCTTAAAAAAGAGTATTTACAATATTATCTCAATGAGTTCTGCTATAAGTTCAACCGAAGATATTTCGGGGAAAAGATGTTCGATAGATTAGTGTTTGCCGCTGCAAATTACAATACCGATTTCAAATCCAGAATTTATAACAGGTCGCTTTGCGGATAATCATATTTTGTTTTAAAGGGGTTTTTATCCGTCGATTCGGCTTCCTGTGCAATGACCCATATATCTGTTTGCCTGCCTCGAAATATAAATATTAACTTTATCCATTCTATTTCGGTAGATCAGTCTTTTGCATTCGATCGTGGTCAGTGGTATTATCATAAAATTGATGATTTTCTTACTTTGGAACTTGCTCCTGTCGGTGCATCTTACAAAAAACCGTTTGAAATAGCCATTGCTAAAAATCTGCTTTTTGCTCCACCTAGAGCCAATGATGAAGATTTGAAAATATTGCACAGAGAAAGAGAGGTGTCTTTGGTAAACCCGACTAATGATTCTTTGTATCAACGATTGTCACGATTTAACAATACTCATTTTATGAAGCAGGTGACATGGTTGACAAATCTGTTTATGTATCAATATGCTCATGTTGGGAAAATTGATATTGGGCCTTTCAACCAACTTTATCATAATAATGCGATTGATGGACCGACTGCAGCGTTGGCATTGAGAACCAATCAGTTTCTTTGGAAACGCTTTAGTATTGGTGGAAACATTGGTTACGCTTATCGGGATCATAGCTGGAAATTTGGTGGAACGACGCTTTATCGTTTACCTACCAAACATTTTCAACAAATAGATCTCCAGTATAACAAAAATGCTTATCAGACAGGTTTTAACGAAGATATTTATTTAGTAAGCGAAGGGAAGGTGTCTCCCAGTGACAATGATGTGTTTTCGTCTTTCTTCCGTTATAAGCCGGATACGGTAGCGAATGAAGTTGCGTCTTGGCGTTTTCGTTACCAGCGGGAATGGACCCGGGAATTTAAAACTACGCTTACATTGTTCGATAACTGTATTTTCTCAAATCAATATATTCAGTTTGTTCATGACGGTACTCCGGTAGAGAGTTTCTGGCAAAAAGGGATAAAGATTGATTTCCGTTTTTCCCGCGATCAATTGATATGGGATAATTGCTTTGATAGGAGATATTTGTCGAATCAGTATCCGGTGATTCATTTTCAACTAGAGGGTGGTAATTATGATTTTGATCAAACAAATGGGGATTATCTCAAACTAGTGTCTACCATTAATCATAGTTTTTCGTTTGAGGGGGGGACTTTGTCCTATGTAGCTGAGGCCGGATATATATTAGGACATGTGCCTTTTCCGTTGCTTTCGATAGCAAGAGGGAATGAGACTTATTCTTTCTCTGCTTATAACTTTAATTTAATGAATGATTTAGAGTATGCAGGTGATAAATATGTACATTTGCATATTCATTACTATTCGTCAGGATTATTACTTAATAAAATTCCAATTGTAAAAAAGCTTGGATTGTTAGAGTCGTTTTCTTTAAAAGTTGCTGAGAGTGGATTGAGTAAAGGATATAATGATATTTTTACGATGCCTTCCGGGATGCAGCCGATTTATGTTCCTTATGTGGAAGGGGGAGTAGGAGTGTACAATATATTGAAAGTGTTAGGCGTTGAGTCCGATTGGCGTATTACGCATCGAAATGATCCTAATGCAAATAAATGGGGAATCCGCTTTTTCTTTTATATAAGTCTTTGATTTTAATTGTAGTTGTTCCTTTATGATGCGTCTGTCTTTTTCTTCTATAATTATTATTGCGGTCGTGTTTATCTTGTTCGGATGTACTACAGATAGCACAACGATTCCACTGGCTCCTGTCAATCTTCAGGTCAATTTATTGCAAGCGACTACACTCACAGCTATTGGTGCAACTGAAAGCTACACAACGCCTAACAGTAGTTTGGAGGCTTTAGGATATGGTGGCATTTTGGTGGTACATACTTTAAGTGATTCTTATGTGGCTTTTGATTTGTCATGCCCGTATGAGGCTCAGCAAAATGTGCGTGTTGTGGTGCAATCCGATCTAACAGCTAAATGCCCGGTTTGTGGTTCGGTTTATCGCATTATGGATGGAACAGGCTGGCCAATCAGTGGGCCTTCCCGGCATAAACTGAAACAATATCATGTATATCCGGATGGAAATGTGTTGAATATTACAAACTGATTTATTACAGAATTTCTTTCAATTAAATGGTATGGAAAAAAGAGATTATCTGGAACGCGAAATAGAGAAAATGAGGGCTGTCATTCAAAAGATTTTCAAATTACGCGTAGATAAACCGGAAGAGGTACGAGATTTGATTAGTACGGAATTGAATCAATATTTTCATCTTTCTCTACCGCTGATATCCACTATGCCTGATGAAACATTTACACAATATGTTCAGACATTAAACATTGCTTCTCTTGAATTCTTAGGTGATCTGTTATTTGCTTCTGTCGATTTAAATTATTCCTTACATCAGGAAGATGTAAAAATTCTTAGGAAAGTTTTGTTTGTTTGGGATAACTGGGAATTAAAGACAAAAACATTGGATTGGGAAAAACTGGATCTAAAACAACAGATCAAAACTTTGATTATTGCTTCAGAAAGGGAGCAACTTGACTCATAGATTGTGGTGCAACATCCGAAATTTAGCCATTTCTTCGTACCTTGTGTCTGGTAATCCGTAGTTACAATACGGATGAATGCTAATGCCACCACGTGGCAGAAATAGTCCGGTTACCTCAATATATTTTGGAGCCATCAGCTGGATGAGATCTTTCATGATGATATTGACACAGTCTTCGTGAAAATTGCCATGATTACGAAAACTGAACAGATATAATTTGAGACTTTTGCTTTCCACCATCTTTTCCGCCGGTAGATAATCAATTATAATCGTGGCAAAATCGGGTTGTCCGGTAATGGGACACAATGTCGTAAATTCAGGGCATTCGAATCGTACCCAGTAATCATAGCCAGGATGCTTGTTCCCAAAGGTTTCAAGAACAGAAGGATCATATGAGGCAGGGATTTCAGATTTTTTCCCGAGATGTTGCAAAGAGTCCATAGGTCATGTTTTTAATGAGTTATAAATTTCAGAGAAGCGTTTTTATCCTACTTCAGTGATTTTCCAGATGCTATATGAAATTTCGCGGTCGATAATGTCTGTTTGTTCTCTTTGTTTGATGTAGATTACGATACGTTGTGTAACAGGCAAAATAATGATTTCATAAGCGGTTTTTAAGAAAGCTTGTGTTGCAATCATTATAAGGAGTTGCCGCCATGAAAGGATCGATAAAAATGCAATAGTGATAAAGATTGTCGAATCAGCACTTTCTCCAACAATGGTAGATACGATGACCCGCAATGAGAATTTTGCTCCATTCATTGCCGATTTCATTTTGCTCATGATATAAGCATTCAAAAAAGATCCTACCAGAAAGGCAAGCAAACTGGCAATAGCAATTCTTGGTGTTTGTCGAAGTACGTTAGCGAAGGCGTTTTGGCCTTCCCAAAATGGAGCGGGAGGTAGTGCTATAGCAAACTGATAAAATAATACGGCAAAAAAATTCATGCCGAAAGCAGTCCAAATCATTAGACGAGCTTTACGGAATCCCCAGACTTCGGCAATACAGTCATTGATAATGTAAGTTACCGGAAATAGGAATATTCCTGCGGGAACCACAATAGTTCCCAGCATGACAATTTTAAATGCTACTAAATTGGAAACCAGTAAACAAGTGGTAAATACCACTGTCATAAATAAGAAAAGCGGAGAAAGAGAATTTTTCATTGTCTTGTTTTTTACGTGGTTACCAAGAACACGGATCAAAAAAGATCAAAAATATCTAACTAAAGGGGTGGGCAGTGATGGATTCGAAC